>CAITSE010000049.1 GCA_903894975.1 uncultured Lentisphaerota bacterium | reverse complement strand
TCTCATTAACCATGGCCCATGCCGTCGAATGCCAGTCCTTGAATCGAAGGTAACCATCAACTGGAGAGCCGGATGCGGGAAATCCGCCAGTCCGGTTCGGAGGGAGGGGTAGGGCGAAAGCCTTATCCCTACCCCTATCACATGCGGAGGCGATTCTTTGCGCCTTTGCGTCTTCTGTTCAATTCCGGCGGGGCCGGGCGGTCACTGCTCGAAGTAGGTGTAGCCGCGGAGGCCGTCGTCGTAGGCCTGGACGATCTCGCGGCGCTCCTGGACCGTGATCTTGCCGGCGCGCACGGAACGTTCGGCAAGCTGGCGCACGCGGTCGAGCATCTCCTTGGGATCGTACTCGACGACGGAGAGGACGTCGGCCACGGTGTCGCCGATGATCTCACGGTCGTAGACGACTTCGCCGTCATCCGTGACGCGGATGCTGACGACGTTGGTGTCGCCGAGGAGGTTGTGGAGGTCGCCCAGGGTTTCCTGATAGGCGCCGACGAGGAAGACGCCGATGTAGTAGTCCTCGTTTTCTTTGAGCGGGTGCAAGGAGAGGACGTGCTTGACGTCGTGGAGGTCGATGAACTTGTCGAGCTTGCCGTCGCAGTCGCAGGTGATGTCGGAGAGGGTGGCGTTGACGGTGGGCGGCTCCTGGAGGCGGTGGATGGGCATGATCGGGAAGAGCTGGCCGATGGCCCAGGAGTCGGGCAGGGACTGGAAGACGCTGAAATTGCAGTAGTAGACGTCAGCCAGGGCGGTTTCCATGCCTTCGAATTCGTCCGGGATGTATTTCTTCTCGGCGACGAGTTTCTGGATGGTGGCGCCGACGTGCCAGAAGATCTGCTCGGCCATGGCGCGTTCGCGCAGGGTCATGGCGCCGTGGAGGAAGCGCTGGCGGACTTCGTCGCGGTAGTAGATGGCGTCGTTGAACAGTTCCTGGAAGTTTTTCCCGTTCAGCGTGTTGTTGATTTCCATGAGGTTGCGCAACAACTCGTGGGCGTCGTCCGGCAGCTTCTCCGGGAGCCCGTGGGATTCGAGGCGGCTGACGTCCAGGACGTTGAAGAGCAGGACGGAATAATAGGCGACGGTGGCGCGGCCGGACTCGCTGAGGATGGTGGGGTGGGGGACGTTGGCCTTGTCGGCCGCGGCCATGATCTGCTCGATGATGTCGGCGCAATATTCGTCGATGGTGTAATTGCTGGAGGAGGAGAAGTTGGTGTGGGAGCCGTCATAGTCCACGGCCAGGCCGCCGCCGATGTCGAAGATGCTCATGGGGGCGCCTTCGCGGACCAGGTCGGTGTAGAAGCGGGCGGCCTCGGCGATGCCGGAGCGGATATTGCGGATGTTGGGGATCTGGGAACCCAGGTGGTAGTGAAGCATCTGGAGGCAGTCGAGCATGTCGCGGCTGCGCAGGGTATCGACCACGTCGATGATCTGGGCGGTGTTGAGGCCGAAGACGCTGCGGTCGCCGCCGGACTCGGCCCAGTGGCCGCCGGCCTTGGAGGAAAGTTTGACGCGGACGCCGATGCAGGGACGGACGCCCATGCGCTGGGCGCGTTCCAGAACCAGCCCCAACTCCCCGGGCATTTCCAGGACGATGATGGTTTGGATGCCCATCTTGCGGGCTTGCAGCGCCAGGTCGATGAACTCTTCGTCCTTGTAGCCGTTGCAGACCAGGTAGGCCTCGGGGTCGTGCATGTAGGCCATGGCCGCCATGAGCTCGGCCTTGCTGCCGGCTTCGAGGCCGTGGTGGTACTTGGCGCCGTAGC
The DNA here is from genome assembly GCA_903894975.1 of uncultured Lentisphaerota bacterium. Taxonomy (GTDB): domain Bacteria; phylum Verrucomicrobiota; class Lentisphaeria; order Oligosphaerales; family CAITYL01; genus CAITSE01. The sequence continues at coordinate 27,157 of CAITSE010000049.1, read as the reverse complement.
GGGTGATTTCTTCCACCACCTGCTGCTGCTGGTTGACCTTGATCGGGTAGAGGCCGCGGAAGGTGCCCTCGTAGCCCACGGCGCGCATGGCCTTGAGAAACGATTCGTTGATGAGGGCGACCCGCGAGTCCAGGATGTCGCCGAAACGCAGGAGCACGGGCATGCTCAGGCCGCGGGCTTTGAGGTCGCGCACCACGTTCATGAGGCTGACGCTGACGGGGCTGGCGCCGTTGCGCGGCAGCACCATGACCTCGCCGGTTTCGCGGTTGACGTCGAAATAACCCGCGCCCCATTCGCGGACGCCGTAGAGTTCCGCGGCGTCCTGACAGGTCCAGCGATCCAGTGCCCCGTTTTTCATCGTTATTGGAACCGCCTCATCGCATGGGAGTTGGGTTTGGGGCAAGGTCGGGCTTCCGGGCGGCCCGCACCCCGTGGGAATAAAGGAAACATAACATAAGACCCACCCCCGCACACGCAAGGTTGCGGAGCCGACGGACCTTTCCGCCTTCCTCCCGCCCCCGTCCCGGCGTTACACTCACGGGCTGACCGGCTGCCGAAGTCAGGTCAGGACCGTTTTTTCGGTCGCGCCAGCAGCAAGCCGATCGCACCGAGACCGGCCAGCGCCATGACCCCGGGTTCGGGCACGCCACTCACCGTGGTCACATTGTAATAGTTGAACGACACATTCATGTCTCCATCCGTGTTGTTTCCACCCTTGAAAAACAAGGCAACGCGGGTGTCATCACTGGCATATTGGATGGTTCCCAAAAGAGTCCATGTATCGGCAGGCAGAAGTTTGTAATAAAAGTCGTAGGTATTGTAATTCGCATCGCCAACGGTTACATCCATCCTTAGCCGCACCGTGTCGGTGATCAACCCATCGTCGTGCAGATCCACCGGCAAATTTCCGGGGGCGTGGTCGCCCAGCCCCTGCACCCAGACACCGTAGGGGTCGTCCCACTGGTCGAGTTGAAAGGTAAACTCTTGTCCCGCGTAGGATCCACCTGATCCATCTGGCCCTGCATAGGTTGTAATGCCGGCAATGCGCCCCCAGTTATAACCAAAGTCCGTCACATGTTCTGGCACATTATAATGCACCTCGGTTTCAGCCCGCCAGACTCCGCCGACCCCGACCTGTGGAATGTCCGTCCAGGCATAAGGGAGCCCATTCCGGGTGTCCCAGAGGTCTGCGCCAGTGCCGTAAAAAAGCAGGCTGTGGTTCACGGTATCCAGGGAAACCGTCCCGACGCCCGGATCGGGAACGTCCAGATGAAGATTGGCATCCAGGGTTGGACCGTCGAATGACGTCACCATATCTGCACGGACGACACAGGGCATGATCCAACTCAAAACCAGGCAAAGGCCCAATACCGTGCCCCGCAAACGGGCCGACGTGGAGTGGTTTAGGGTGAGGGTTGGCATGTTCCCAACCGGCTTTCGGGCGTACAGTTGCGGTTCCCGCGGATTGCACAATAAGGAAAAATTTATCCTGCCGGAATCGGGGTGTCAAGCATTTGACCTGAATTATTTGCAATGGCTTAGATGGCCTGTGGCCTGCAGATCTGCGGCTTGCGGTGAAGAGGAAGGCAGGCAGGATTGCCTGCCGCACGTTGGGCACAGGCAGGATTGCCTGTTTCACGTTCTTCCGGATGTGGCCTGAGCTGCCGGGCAGCAACCGTTGCGGACGCCGGCTGGACGGTTACATTTTGTTTTTGAAACTTCACTCCACGGATCCGGCGGCGCCCACGGTTGCCGGATGGCACAAGGAAGTCTTCCCATGGAACATCTGCACGACTGGTTCGGCACTTCTCCGCTCCGCATCGGCGTCGCCACCGATCACGGCGGCGTGGACCTGAAAAGCGTGCTGGTTCCGCATCTGCGCGCCAAGGGGATTGAGGTCACCGATTTCGGTCCCTGCTGCCACAATGCGGACGATGATTACCCGGACTTCACCGCCAAGCTCGGCCAGTCCCTAGTGCACAAGGCCATCGACTGCGGCATCCTGATCTGCCGCAGCGGAATCGGCATGAGCATCGCCGCCAATCGGTTCCACGGCATCCGCGCGGCTCTCTGCGTCAAGCCGTCCCAGGCCAAGCTCAGCCGCGAGCACAACAACGCCAACGTCCTGGTCACCGGCGGCGACGCCATGAGTGAGGCCGAGATTCAGGACATTGTCGACGCCTGGCTTGCCACCGCCTTCAGCCAGGAACCGCGCCATATCCGCCGCCTGCGCAAGATCGAAACCCTCTGCTATGACGAGACCGCGCCCGTCCGCGCCGTGGATCCCGAGATTGCCGCGGCCCTGGACCATGAAGCCGAGCGGCAGGAGGAGGGGTTGGAACTGATCGCCTCCGAAAATTTCGCCAGCGCCGCCGTCCGCGCCGCCATGGGCTCGGTCATGACCAACAAGTACGCCGAGGGCTATCCCGGCAAGCGCTACTACAACGGCTGCGAGTTCGTGGACGTGGCCGAGAGCCTGGCCATCGAACGCGCCTGCAAGCTGTTCGGCGCCGAGACGGCCAACGTCCAGGCCCACTCCGGTAGCCAAGCCAATATGGCCGCGTACTTCGCGCTGATCCAGCCGGGCGACACCGTGCTGGCCCTTAGCCTGGCCCACGGCGGTCACCTCACCCACGGCCTCAAGGTCAACTTCAGCGGCCGCTGCTACAATTTCATCGAGTACGGCGTGGATCCGACCACCGAAACGCTGAACTACGACACCATCGCCGAGCTCGCCCGCCAGCACAAGCCCAAGCTCCTCATGACCGGGGCCAGCGCCTATCCGCGCGTCTTCGACTTCCCCCGGCTCCGCGCCATCGCGGACGAGGTTGGGGCGTTTTTCGTGGTGGACATGGCGCACATCGCCGGCCTGGTTGCCGCCGGCCTGCACCCGAGCCCGGTGCCATTCGCCGACATCGTCACCTCCACCACGCACAAGACCCTGCGCGGTCCGCGCGGCGGCCTGATCCTGGCCCGGGAAAAATACATCAAGGCCATCAACTCCCAGATCTTCCCCGGCATCCAGGGCGGTCCGCTCATGCACGTCATCGCCGCCAAGGCCATCTGTTTCCTTGAGGCTATGCAACCCGGGTTCAAGGTCTACCAGGAACAGGTCCTGAAAAACGCCAAGGCTCTCGCCGCCGCCCTCCAGATCCACGGCTTCCGCATCGTTTCCGGAGGCACGGACAATCATCTCATGCTCGTGGATCTGCGCCCCAAGCACACCACCGGCAAGGCCGCCTCCTCCGCCCTGGATCTGGCCGGCATCACCGTCAACAAGAATCTCATTCCCTTCGACCCGGAAAAGCCCACGGTCACCAGCGGCGTCCGCATCGGCACCCCGGCCGTGACCACCCGCGGCCTGAAAGAGGCGGAGATGGCGCAGGTGGCGGAGTTCATCACCCGGGTCGTTGACCACATCGACAACCCGGATGTCGCCCGCGCCGTCCGGCTTGAGGTCAAAGAATTGGCCCGGCGCTTCCCGATGCCGCAGTTTGTTCTGGGGTGAGGGCGGGAACGGGTCTGCGGGCCTGTGGTCTGTGGGGAAAACGCAGGATTCCGCATGGACTGCGGCGTCCTCGCCGCACTCCAAAGATGCTGCGCATTCGGTATGACGCTCGAATCCGGACAACGAATAGCCCGGGCAAGCCGGCCTCAACGCTCGCCTCGCACCCCAAACGCGGTTCCGGCCTGGCCGGGCTAGGGCAGGACGTGCCCGCGGATGGAGCAGGCGGGATTTTTGCCGAGCGGGTTGAGGCTGTATTTGCCACCCTGCGCGCAGACCGGCTGCTTCCGTAGATAGGGCAGCAAGTCCTGCCAGTTCGGGACGACGCCTTCATCCTTGTCGTTGGCCAGAGCCCACTGTTCCTTGGCGCCGTCGATCTGGCGCAAATTGTTGATGCAGGCATTCTTCTGGCTGGTTGTGCGGGCCTGGACGAAGTTCGGCAGCGCGATTCCGGCTAGAATCGCGACCGGCGCCACGGCCACCATGCCGACCATCTTCCGGCCGCTGACTGGCGAGACGCTGGTGACAAACAGGCCGTTGGGCTTGTTCACTCGCACTCCGGCAGACTGGGTGAGGCCGGCGCCTTCAATCCATTTGGTCAGCAGAACAGTGGCGGTCGGGTTTCCCCCGGTCTGCTGTTTAGCCATCTGAATCTGGACGTCTCGCACCGTCTGGGCAAAGCGCGGGTGAATATAGGAGAGGGCGTTGATCTGGCGGGGCATGTTGGCGAAGGCCTTGATGAAGTCCGGGGTGGCGGTCAGGCCTGCGCCGCCGGCTTTGACGGCGAAGGCCGCAGCCAGCGCGTCCGGCGACGAACCGATGAGCAGGAAGCCGTTTTCCACCGCCAGGGCCGGCTGCAGGGGGAAGGGCGCCGGCACGGGGTTGGCCAGGACGTATAGCGTCTGGCCGCTGCCGGTCACATTCTTCTTGAACATCGGATGTTCGGGATTCCGGGCCGCCAGTTCGTCCAGCATAGCTGTGACCTTCGCGGCATCCCGGAGGCTGGCGCCAAGCAACATCGCCGGCTGCGGGAACACGAGCTTGTTGTTCTGATCCAGGGGTATGGCGGACTGAGTGGTTTCCGAAAGCTGGACGGACACGAAGATTTCGCCACCGAGCGCCTGGAGCAGGGCGGCGGCATCCACGCCCGAACCGGCTTTGGCCTGGGCCAGCTGCCGATCCAGCGCGGCCAACGCGTCCGGACCACCGATCTGGCTGATGCCGGAACGGACAAAGCCCCAGGCCTCGCTCAGGTCCATGGTTTCCGCCTGGGCGAAAGTCGTGTCCGCGGGCAGGATTTCCAGGCTTTTCAGGGTTCCCGGCGCCCCGCCCAGGATGCGCCACACCGGCAGGCTTGCGGCTGCCGGATCATGGGCCAGGAAAAGTTTGGCCGTGTGCTGGCCGTCCGCCCGGGGGAGCACACTGAAGCCCATGCCGCGGACGGCATACAGGCCGGAACTGCCGAGAAATGCGTCCGCGCGTTTCACATATTCCTGAACCTTAGCGGTTTCTGGCTCGTCCGCCGGCAACGCCTTGGCGATCTCGCCCACCTTGGTCATGACGTTTTGGAACAGGTCGCGGCCATTGAGGTAGGCCAGCACGTCGCCGTTCATGTCCAGTTCCTGCATGACTTCCTTGAAACAGGCCTCCCGCTGCACGGCGGGGGCGACCGGCGCCGGGGCCGGCGTCGCCGCCGGTTCGGCGGCGCGGAGCGCCCCCGCCGCCAGCAGCAGAAAGCCCCCCAGAATTTTGACAGCGGGCCGGAAACGTGCGAGCTTCATACGCCAATCCTCCGTGATCCTGAATCACCCTCATGCGGAATCGAACGGTGGACGATCCCGGGCCCGGCACGCGGGCGACATTCGGGAGGCTTCCGTCCGTCCTGCCATCATACAGCCGTTTGCCGGGAAAGCAAAAACACGGGCGGTGCGCCCTGGAATCCCTCCGTTACGGGAGGGGCGGGATGCTCAGTCGCCAGAAAGGGGGCAAGATGCCCATAGCCATCAGGGTAAGCGGTTATGGAGCGTTTCTTTTTTCTGAATAAACCCGGCCCGGCCGGCGTGTGATAGAGTATGCGCCGCCGGGGCTGCCTTTCCGCATTCGGCCGGCGCCGGCGGAGTCCACAGTCCATGAAATCCCGTCTTGCCAAGGGGTTTTCCCTTGCCGTTTTTGCGCTTCTCCTGGCCACGGCATCCTGCCGGTTCGGTCCGGATCTGGAGTTGCAGGGGGACACCTCGGCCATGATTGGGCGGCACCGTGAGGCGGTCGGCTACTATGAGTCCGCCATGCTGCGTTCGCCGCGGCTCATCCGTTCCGATGAGTTTAAGCAGAAATTGCAGCAGAGCCGGTTCGAGGCCGCGCTGGAAACCGCCGCCGCGGCGGCGGGCAGGCAGGAATGGGATCCGGCGCTGGACGCCTGCCGCCAGGCGCTGGTTCTCCAACCCGGCCAAGCCCGGGCGCTCACCCTTCAGCAGCAGACTGCCCGGGCCGCCGCCGTCTGGTGGCTCGGGGAGGCGGTCCGCTTGGCGGACGCGGAAAAAATGAAGGACGCGGAAGCCGCCGCCCGGAAAGCCTGGCGTTTTGATCCGGCCCAGTCCCAAGTTTTAGATGCCCTCCAGTCCATGACCGCGGCCATCACCGAGGCTCCGGACTATCAGCAGGCCTTGGCCGGCGGTCAGGACGGACATTGGCCGGAACAGGCCGCGGCCTTGGAGATCTTCCTGACCCGCAACCCATTCCATCTTCCGGCCCATGCTGCGCGGACCGCGGCGCGGCAGCGCGTTGCCGCCGCTGAAGTGCTGGCTCGGCAGGCGGACGGCGAGTTGCAAGAAAAACACCTGGACAATGCCGCCGCTCTGGCCGGACAAGCCCTGGCGAGTTGGCCGTTCTGCCCCGCCGCCCTGGAAATTCAGGCCGCCGCCACCCGGCAGAAAACGGAGTATGAACGGCTGCTGCGCCTGGTCGAGGAACAGGCCGCCAAGTCCGATTGGAAAATGGCGGTCTCCGCCGCCCGCGCCGCCGAAGCCGCCTGGCCCGACCATTTAGACGCAAAAAACCTGGCCCGCCGCACGGCGGCCCGGGCTGCGGATTTCCATGGCGTCGCGGCTGCCCGGGAACTGAAGGACGGGCATCCTGGTGAAGCGGAAATCCGCTACCGGGTCGCTCTTGAGTTTGTGCCCGGTAGCACGGCCGCCCTTCTGGGCCTGGCGGACACCGCCGGTGCGCGTGCGGAAACCGCCGCCAAAGCGCGGCAGCCCGGCTTGGAACTGCTTTGGCTTCTGGAGGCTGACGCCATGGCCCCCGGCAGTTTCCGGCTCCGTTGGGACAAGGCCGTCGCCGCCGCCAAGGCCCGGCTCGCCGAACGCGGCGCCTTCACCCTGGCCGTCGATGGCGGCAACGGCGCGGGCGGCGCCCAGGGCGTCCTGGCGGCCCGGATCACGGCCCTGCTCAATCAGAAGTTGCCGCCGCATATCCGCCTCCTCGATCCTGCGGCGAAACGTCCGCCTCTGTTCGTGGCCGCCGTGCGCACCGGGGAACCGGGCGTTACCACCGTGCGTGACGCCGCGGAGGAAAAGGTGTTCACCTATTCCCGGTACGAGGATGTCCCGAACCCGGAATGCGCGGTCCTGGAGGACCGGTTGAGACGGGCGCAACGGGAACTGGACACGTCGGTCTCCATTGCCTCTATCCGGTGTCATGTCTGCGGCGGCAGCGGCCGGGGGGTCTGTTCCGCCTGCCAGGGCCGCGGCGTTGTCCCTTGCGCCGCCTGCGGCGGCAAGGGTCAGCTCGATAATCCCCGCAGCGGCGTCCGCAATCCCTGTGCAACCTGTCAGGGCAAGGGGCAAGTCCCCTGCAAGGCCTGCCGCAATGGCCAAGCCTCCTGTCGCGCTTGCGGCGGCAGCGGCCGCGAAAACCCGCACGCCGTGGAGGCTCTCCAGCATAACCGCCTTGAAGTCGAGTCCCTGGAGTCCAGGTTGCGCCGCGAACCGCTCCTGGTCCGCATCACCGTGCCCACACCATGGCCCTACCGCATCGAGCACTACCGCAAGACCGGCGCGCTGAACGGCACCGTTGTCCTGACCCGCACCGACACCGGCGTCATCACCGGCACCATCCCCGTCACCGCCGCCTTCAGCCAGGAAGACACCGCCACCGTGAACGCCAATCCCGCCATCGGCCTGCGCGAGGACCCGCTGTTTCTGGACGATGACGGCACGGTCTGCCAGCGGCTGCTCGAGACCGCCGCCGGCGAGGCTGCCAACAACCTCCTGCGCGCCGTTATCCGCAACCGCGCCGGAGAATTCCAGGCCGCTGCGGAAGCCGTGGCGGGAAACCGGGATCCCGGCCCGGAACGCGAACTTCGCGTGCTCGCCGCCGTCCTTCTCGAAACCGCCGACCCCGCTCCCGCCGCTGCCCGCCTGCGCGAACTCCGCACGGCCCTCGACCACCGCTGATTCCGTCGCGGCTGACGATCGTCTGAATTTGCCGGCAGGTGCCCCTGCGGGGCTATGTCCCAAAGCCCAGGGTTGCGCGGTAGCGCTACCCTGGGATAGCCATCGTATGACGGTTCAACCCTATCGGGGTTGTGTCCTCCTTGCGCCATCCTGTGTCAGGATGAATGCCGCGCATTTCTGCACTTGCACAGCGTGGATGGAATGGGGTGATCGAATTCATCACGAAACCCCGCTGGGCATGCGCGTAAACTTAAGACTTTGCGTTCCCCTGTACCGATGCGCAGCATCTTTGGAGTGTCGGCGGCTTGACGCCGCTTTTTCCCGCCGGTGGAACCGGCCTTTCGCCTGATTTCTCCGCTTCTGCCTAGGCGCGGGAATTGAACCATGCGTGGGAGGGCGGCTCCGCCGCCGGGGAAAGCTGCGTCAAGCCGCAGGCACTCCAAAGCGGCGGGGACGCCGCAGTAGGGACACATAACAATTTAAATTCTAATGCATAATGGTTCTTAAGTTTACGCGCAACCCCGCTGGGGTAGTACGGACGTTATGATCATGTCCCACCCCAGGGTAGCGCCGTCCCGGCGCAACCCTGGGCTTTGGGATAGAGCCCCGTTGGGGCATCCTTCCGTCTGCGTTGGTTCGTGAACAATCCAAGATAAACCCGAACGGTCCGGCCCACGTTGGGAGTTCCCGCTTCAGCGGGAGTTGTTTCCCGTGACCACGCGGTTTTCCCGCGTGATACCCCATTCACTTGGCGAGAGACGGTTTTGAACGTGAATCGGGGATCACTTGCTCTCGCGGGCCTTGACCCAGGCTTTGACGCGGCGCTGGATTTCGTCGAACTTGGAGGAATCCTTCACGTCCTTGAGAAAGCGTTCATAAAGGGCGTAGAAAAGGGTCTGAAAGATGTGCAGGAACATGACGCGCTCTTCAAAGGACGCGTTGGCTTCCAGCGCCTCGCCGTCGGGTAGTTTCATGCCGCGCAGGGTGAAGGTGTCGGCGTCGATGGTGGCGGACCAGACTTCGGTCTTGGCGCGGGCGACGACGAGCTTGGCGCGCTTGAGCTTCTTGCCCACGAGCAGGGCGGCCTTGGCCTCGGCGCTGATGGTCGGCGCGCCTTTGCGCAGGGAGGATTCCATGGCGCCGGGGCCGTCCGCGACAAAGGTCATGGGCCCGTCGATCATGAAGCTGAACTCGCCGATCTGGGTCTTGGGCAGGACGCCGCCGCTTTCTTCCTGGATGAACCAGAGCCAAGTCAGGAAGTTTTGGCCGACCGTGCCCCCGGCGTTGCCGTCCGGCTGGTCCGGCGAAAAATTGAGCGTCGGCACGGAGTCGGAATTCTGCTGGAAGAGTTCGCGGGCGGCCAGTTCCGGGCCGAGCGGGACGGGTTCGACGCCGGTGGTGTCGCTGAACAGGCCGATGAAGGTTTCCAGGTGTTTTTCAGAAGAGGCGGCAAGGTAGAGACGGTGCGCCGAGGCGTCGACTACGAAGGAGATGCCGGTGAGCTGGGGCGGCATTTTCGGCAGCAGTTCCAGCGTGGCCTCTTCCTTGATGCGCTTGCGCTCCTTGCGGTTGACCAGGGCGCCGCCGCTTTCTTTCTGGAAGGCGAGTTCGCGCATGCGGCATTCGGCGCGCAGCAGGGTGGCCGGGACCTTGCGCTGGGCCTGGCGCAGGCAGAGGTTCAAGTGCCCGCCGAGCTTGCCGGTTTCCTCGTCGATACGATTTTCCAGCAGATGCCGGCCGCTGACCCAGCCGGTCTGGACTTCGTCCTTGACGCTGTCCAGGCTGCCGGCCGCCTTGCGGTCAAAGCGTTCCAGCGCATCCTTAGGCAAGTCTTTGGCCAGCAGACAGACGCGGCAGGTGACGGTTCCGTGTTCGAGAGGCATGGGCGGAGTCCTTTGGGGGTGAAATTTGAACCTGGAAATTGGAACTTTGGGGGGAGGGGAGGGAAGAAATGGAGAAATTCAGAAATTGAGGGGGGCGGATGTGAGGTGGATAATGTACCGGGCCGCATCCGGAAAACGACAGGTCACGGCCGGTGCGGGGGCGCGGCGGCCGTGCCCCGCCTGCCGAACAGATACCAGCCGGCCAGGCCCAGGCCCGCGCCAACCGGAATGCTGACAACCAAACCGGCCAACAGGCTGACGACCATGATCAACGGGCGATTGGGAAAAACCGCTTGCGGATAAGTGTGCGGGGGCACCATCATGTGGAAATAAGGTGACCGCCCCTTTTTCCATTCCCGCGCCAACGTTTCCTGGGCGCCCTGATATTGCGAATACAACCGCGTTGCGCCGCCGATCATGCCGTCATAAGCCGCAGCCTCTTCCGCCGTCAGATGCTTGGCGCATGGCCATGGGCGGATGATACCCTCCCACGCCGGCATAACAGGGGAAGTCCCCGTGGTTTCATTTTTCTTGCCGAAACCTGTGGTGAAAGCACGGTTTAGCAGGGGGGCGTTCTTGTTCAGTTCGAAGAGCTTCATTTCTTCCGCAAACATGGACTCCGCCAGCCGTTGGTCCGATTCCGGCAGCCGCGCTCTGGCTTCCGGACAGGACGCGGCGTGTTTTCTCTGGAACGCCAGGATGTCAGTGCATTTCTGGGTCAACTGGCCCAGGCGCCCCTTGTTCATGAAAAGAGACCTGATGCGGGATTCGCCTGCCTGCAGGGCGGCCTCGCGCCTCGCTTCCTGATCCTGGTGGAGAAATTCCTTCAGAAATTCCAGCGAATACTCTGGTCTTGCCGCATCGACTTGAACCCGGATCAGATACGGGGCCGTTGGCATCTGCCTGATCTTAACCTTGGTCATCGGATTGGGAAGGGCGTTCTTCCATAATGGCGCCAGGACCGCCCGCGTTCTTTCCTGAAGCCGGGGATCGTTCCATTCCGCCAGAATCTGGGCCGGAGACTTGCCGCAATCCTCCTCAGGCCAAGGGAAGCCCGGCGGCGGCGACATCGTCCGTTTCGCCTCATCGAGAGTAAGCGTCCGGAATTCACATTCCGCCCGGTAGATGGGGATGCACAGGACGGCCCACAGGGCGCCAAGCAGCAGGTTCGCCAGGAGGACCAGGCCCATTCCGCCCAGGATCCAGCGCCATTGGGCCGGCGTGCGCCGCCGGACTTCCGGCATGGGCGTGGCCGCGCCGGCCGGAGCCGGAGATGAAGGTTCCTTGAACTCGACCGCCGGCATGAGAGACTTTTCCCTTTAACTCCGTCCAAAAATCGGAAAGGCGGCTGCCACCCCCGCTCAGGGATGCCAGCCGCCGCGCAATCCGGCGCGGGAATTCAGTTCACGTGCGGTTCGATGTATTTCTTCACGTCGGCTTCGGTCTTGATTTCCGGGAGGCCGGAGAGGCCGAGCCAGAGTTCGACGTGCTCGACGGTGTCGCCGGGTTCCAGCAGGCACAGCGGCCCGAGGGTTTCGAGTTCGCAGAAATCCTTGCAGGAGTAGGACTCGACGTGGCAGCCGTTGTCCGGGTATTCCACGCCTTCGATGGGTTCGAAGAACTTGATCAGCGCCGTGCCCTGGTTGACGTAGGCTGCCCAACCGCGTTCGACGTTGAGGCCGATCTTGCAGGGGCCCTTGGCCTTGTTGTCCTGGCGCACAAAGACATAGTCGCGGCCGATGCTCAGGCGCGGGTCGCCCAGGTCGGTGTACGGCCAGAAGACCAGGATGCGGTCGGAGAGAAGCTGGTCCAGCGGCGCCGCGGTGCGGTGGGGGATGACGGCCATGCCGCCCTGGGCCATGACCGAGAGTGCCCACGGGGCCAGCTCCACATCCCACAGGCTGCGGTTGGTCAGGCGGTGAGTGATGCGGTAGCGTTCGTTGCCGAGCGGCGCGATGAGGATGCTCTTCTCCAGGCCGGTGGCGGCTTCGATGCCGCTGGAGAATTCGGTCCCCTCGGGGGTTTCGCGGATTTCCACCGGCGCATTGTCCGGGGCATAAGTCCGCGGCATCATTTCGGGCGCATGCCAGAGGCGGTGGCCGCCGTAGAGTTTGAAGTCGGTCTGGCCGCCGGGATTCACCGCCGGGGGCAGGACGCGGAAGAGGTTCTTGCTCTTGCCGATGAAGCCGCCGATGATGCGGGGGCCGACCTGGGTGGTCACCGCCAGGCGGAACTTGCCGCTGGTGAACTCGGCGCAGCCCTTGTGCATGTCCACGGTCACGGAGGCAAAGGAGGGGGCGGCCTTTTTCACCGCTTTTTTCACTGCGACCTTCGCCGGTTTCGCCTTCGCTGCCTTTTTTGCCGTCATGGGGCCTGCCTCCTGCTGCTATGTGGATCGGGGAGTGGAAATCGCGTGCGGGGTTCAATATAACCCGGCCGCGGCGGGCCGTACGCATTCCAGGGGCGGGACGCCCTTCTCCCTGGGAGCCGCCGGGCGGGGCGAAATACGCCGGCGCAGAAAACCATGCCGAGTGGACAAACCGTCATGCGCCGGCGTCTTTCGCCACGCCCAAACGGAAACGGGTCGAAGACCCTCGCCGGGGGGCGCGGGGGCGGGCGAATTCCGCCCCCGCTTCACGCCTCGTCGCGGTAGCGGCGGAGCAGGCCGTCGTAGGCGTCGATGCGGCGGTCGCGGAGGAAGGGCCACATGCGGCGGACGGCGTCGCTGCGGGCCGGATCCAATTCCGCCGTCAGCACGGTCTCGGCTTCGTCGGCGTGGGCCAGCCATTCGCCCTGGCAGCCGGCGATGAAGCTGTGCCCCCAGAACTGGGCGCCGGGTGCGGCGGGGTCGGGCGACGGCTCGAATCCGGTGCGGTTGACGCTGAGCACAGGGATGCCGTTGGCCACGGCGTGGGCGCGCTGAACGGTCTGCCAAGCCTCGAGCTGACGGGTCTTTTCCGGGGCCGCGTCGCGCGGGTCCCAGCCGATGGCCGTCGGGTAGATGAGCAGGTCGGCGCCGGCCAGGGCCATGAGCCGCGCGGCCTCGGGGTACCACTGGTCCCAGCAGACCAGGACGCCGAGGTTGCCCACGGAAGTCTTGACGGGCCGGAACCCGAGGTCGCCGGGGGTGAAGTAGAATTTCTCGTAATAACCGGGGTCGTCGGGGATGTGCATCTTGCGGTAGGTGCCGGCGACGGAGCCGTCCGTCTCCAGCACGACCGCGGTGTTGTGGTACAACCCCGCGGCGCGACGTTCGAACAGGGAAATGACGAGCACGATGCCGAGTTCTTTGGCCAGCGCGCCGAACTGTTCGGTGGAGGGACCGGGGATGCGTTCGGCACGGTCGAATCCCGTCGCGTCCTCGGTCTGGCAGAAGTACGGTCCGGTGTGCAGTTCCGGGAGCACGACCAGGCGGGCGCCGCGGCGCGCCGCCTCGCGCACACCGGCCACGCTTGCCGCCACGGCCGCGTCGCGCGCCGCCGGACACTGTTGCTGCACCACTCCCACCGTCAACGTGTTCATCCTGAAAATGCTCCGCATGGCCGGGCGCTTTCATGCTTCCGGCCGGAACAAGTATAAAATCAACCCCAAGCAAATCAATCCCGGCGGCTTGCCGTCGGGGGCGGCGGCAGGATATTTCCTTTTCCGCGGTTTCCGCCGCGGCCCGGTATCGCGAGTCCGTCTGGGGAAACCCGCTCCATGAAGCTTTTGTTCGACCTGTTTCCGGTGATCCTGTTCTTTCTGGTGTTCAAGAAGTTCGGGATTTTCCCGGCTACGGCCACGGCCATCGTGGCCAGCCTCTTGCAGATCAGTTGGACTTGGGGACGGCATCGCAAGGTCGATCCCATGCTCTGGATCAGCGCGAGCGTGATCACCGTCTTCGGCGGCGCCACGCTGCTCTTGCACAACAAGACTTACATCCAGTGGAAACCGACCGTGCTCTACTGGATCTTCGCCGTGCTGCTGCTGGGCGCGGACCTGATCTTTCGCAAAAATCTGCTGAAATCCATGCTCGGCGAAAAACTGAAACTGGATGACGACCGGCTCTGGCGCCGGCTTAATTTCGCTTGGGGCGTGTTTTTTCTGCTGCTGGGCGGCCTGAACCTGTTCGTGGCCCATCACTTTTCCATGAATGCCTGGGTCAATTTCAAGCTCTTCGGCACGACCGGACTGATGTTCCTCTTCCTGCTCGCCCAAATGCCCTTCCTGGCCCCGCACCTCAAAGACGACGCACCGCCGCCACCCCCGGCGTAAGCAGCTAGGGGAGAGCCGGAAGCGCGAATGCCTGAACCCGGCGGCTGGCGCGGGTTATAATGACGCTCCACCGCGGGTCGCAGGGGCGGATTTATTGGAAGTACACGTCGAGTTCGCGGAGGCGGGTCCGGAGGCGGGGGACATCGACCTTGTGGACATCGCACTTGGCCGACTGCAGGGCGTGGGCGGCGGCCACGCCGGTGACTTCGCCCATGACCAGGCACAGCGGCATGATCCGGACGCTGCCCTGAACCGGGCGGTCGCACGAGATCGAGCGGCCGGCAACCAGTACATTCTTCAGCGTCTTCGGCGTGAAGCAACGGTACGGAATGCCGTGGGACTCGCCGGGGCCGTAGTGCTTGCACCGGGCCGCGAAATGTTCGAACCCCTTCTTGGATTCCTCGATCTCATCCTTGGAAGTGTGGACATCCAGGAAATAACTGTTCCGGCAGACCTCGTCAGAAAAAGAGCGCCGGTCATTGTAGTCGTTCACGTTCAATACGTAATCGCCGACGATGCGCCGGGTCTCCCGGGCGCCGATCAGGGAGCCGGTGGCGACCAGGTGCGCGTTGGCGAACGGTTTCGGGTAATACTCGGCCAGGGCGTCCCGGAACTGGCTGGCGAGCTTCCGCCCTTCCACCATGGCCTTGGACACGCTGACGGGATCGGTATTGTCCACATCCCAAAGATGGCCGGCATTCAGGCCGACCGTGCCGGGGCCCGTGGCGCAGGTCACAATGTGTGTGTCCTTGATGAGCGGGAACTTGCCCGAGGCGACGATCGGGTAGATCGGGCTCTGCTTGTTGCCGGGGTGCAGTTCCATGCCGTATTTGTAGGCGTAATGATCGACATTGCTGAGCTGGAAACAAAGCGTGACCGGCTGCATCTCGCCGTGCTCGTCGCCTTTCTGGAATTCAGCGCCGGCCCAGGCGGCCAGGTCCGCGTCGCCGGAGCAGTCGATATAGACCTTGGCGCGGCAGGCGGTCAGGCCGTTTTTGTTCGCCAGGACAATGCCGGTAACTACGCCGTCGTCGCCGGCTTCGACGCCGCAGACAAAGGTGTTGAACAGGATCGTGGCGCCGGCGTCCGTGACCAGCGCGTCGTAAATGCGTTTCAGCCGTTCCGCGTCGATGGGGATCCATTCCATGTCGGTCTTGGCCACGTGCGCCATGCCTTCCTTGCAGGCGTTGACGACCTTTTCCGAGATGCCGCGGTAGACCACCTTCTCCTTGTCCCAGATCGGACACCACATGGGGACCAGCGCCGAGGTGCCCATGCCGCCGAGCGTACCCGTGGCTTCGATGATGAGCGTCTTGGCGCCTTCGCGCGCCGCAGCCGCGGCCGCCGCGCATCCCGCCGGGCCGCCGCCGACCACGATCACGTCCCAGGCGTCGTTGACCGGAATGCCCATGCTGCTGATGTGGAAGCGGGTTGTCATTGGTTCTTTCCTCGAAAAATGGCAGATCACCCAAGGCAAACGAAACGATTAATTCAGCATATTCCGGGCCGTCGGGAATGCAAGCAGTGTCAGTGGTGCGCCAATAATGGCTCAGACGGGAGGGGCCAGAGTTAGAAAGGCCTGTGGGAGTCCTCGGCGCGGAACAACTCGCGGCGCTCGTTTTTCGGAAGACGGGCAATCTCACGCATGGGGAGCCTCCGCTTCCGCCGCCAACCATACCTGCAAGATGTGGTGCTGCGTCCCCATCGGCGAGGAGGTTTCCACCCAGCCCATGGAGTGTTTGCGGGGGAGCTGGGGTACGGAGATTGCACCCGCGACGACGGCCTGTTCCCCGAACTTTTTCCCAACATCGAACGGCTCCACCGCTGATTCCTGCCTTGCCGCGACCGGCGCGGACGGCGGTTCATTCCCGAGTTGCCTCAAAGCGCTCTACAGGCGCCCGAGTCAGTTCGGAGTCGCGGGCAGCCAGACGCGGAATCGCGAGGTCTCGTCCCAGGTGCTGCCGGCCGAGGCGTAGTCAAGAACCGGGAAGGATCCGCCGTCTGTGGTCGGGATGCGTCGCTGTACCTGGGCGCCGTGCTGCGGCGTGATCGTCTCGGCCGCCACCCGGCCCGCGGCGTCGGCCGCGATCATCACCGCGGCGTCGCCGTCGCCGTCCAGGCGGCGGTCGCGGGCGAGGATCAGGGGGCCGCAGGCCAGGGCGTGGCTGGCGCCGCGTGGGTCGGTGAGGAGCCGACAACCGAGGTCGAGGCGAAGGTCAAGGCGGTCGCCGGGAGCCCAGACCCGCGCGAGCGTGGCATAGGTGCCGGGTTGCGCCGCGACGGCCTGGCGGTTCAATGTCAGGGCGGTGTGTGCGCTCCAGGCTGGGATGCGCAGGGCGATCGCGCAGGGTTGCGCCGGCGCCGCCTCGACCGTGATCGCCACTGCGCCGTCGCGCGGGTAGTCCGTGGCGATGGCGAGGCGTAACTCTCCGCCGGGTACGGGCACGGTGTAGCCTCCGGGGAGGTAGAGGTTCACCGCCGCCCCGGCGTCCGACGCCATCACCGCCAGACCGGGGATAATCGCCAGGCCCATTGGCCCGTTGGCGGTGCAGCAACTGAGCTGGAAGCCGGCGATGTCGGAGGCGAAATTCACGGTGTTGCCGCGTGTTCCGCGCAGGTTTTGGAAGTAGTCCCAGGCGTCGCCGCTGGGCTTCAGGGCGCCCAAGAGGGCGTTGTGCAGGCTGCACTCGATCTGGTCGACGAGCGCCGGGTCGCCGGTCAGGCGGAGAATCTGCAGGCAGTATTTCATCCAGGTGACGGTGACGCAGGTCTCCATCATCAGGCGCGGCTCCAGATCGGCCTGGTCGAACGCGAGGTCGTTCCACTGTTCGCCCTTGCCGGGCCCGGCGTTGTGCGGGCCCTCGCCGCCACCGGAGCCGATGACGGTGATCTCGCGCCCGGAGACCATGCGGTGGTAGGCCAAAGCCGCTTCGCGCCAGCGCACCTCGCCGGTGATGCGGTGGTACTCGACCAGGCCCTCGAAACAGGACAGCGACTCATACGCCTTGGCGATGCTTTCGGCCGCGACCCCGGTGCCGTTGACCGCGCGCGGCGGGACGCCGGCGAGGGCGGCGGCGAAGATGCTGCCGCGCCGGCAGGCGCCTTCCTCCTCGACGATGTAGCGGGCGAAGTCCAGGTAGCGCGCGTGCCCCGTCAGGCGGTGCAGGAGCAGGATCGGTTCGAGGATCGAGCTTGACTCGATGCCCTCGAAGGCCCAGCCGGTGTCGACGATGCGGCGCTTCGGCGCCGGCCCGACCTGGGACAGGGTGTGGTCGGCCATGCGCACCATCGCGTCAAGGACACGTTCTTCGCCGCTGATTTCGTGCCAGGCGAGCAGGCCGAGGAGGACGTACTTGCGCTCCCACAGGTCGGAACTGAGCGGTTGCTGGTCGCGGGTGCGGGTGCTGATGCAGCCGTTGGCGTCCTGGGTCGAGAGCAGGTCATCGACGGAGCGGGCGATGAGCGCTCGCAGTTCCGCGTCGCCGGTGTAGGCACAGAGGGGGCAGGCCGAGCGCACGGTCTTGCCCCAGAACTCGCCTGCGGCGAAGGGGTTGATGCGGTTGCGGAACCAGTCGACCAGGCGGCGATGGTCAAGGATTTTGAGGTGGCGGTCGAGGCAGCGCCGGATGGCGTCGTCGACCGGCCCTTCCAGGCGGGCGGATCCGGGCGGCAGTGGGCGCAGGCGGTCGGCGACGTGGTTCATGGGGGCGATCCAGGCAATATCCATGTGACCGCGGAATGACGCGTCACGTTGGTACTTCACAGAGGATGCAGACCGTCTTCCGGCGTGGCGTTCCTTTGGGCGTCAGGATTAGATCGCCGTGCAGCGGCTTGCCGTCCACTTCGATCCGCGGATGGGGGCCGCGGCGGATGCGGATGTCGTAGGTGACGCCGCGGAAGGGGCGCACCAGGCGGGCTTCGGGCCAGGTCGAGGGCAGCTGCGGCCGGAGATGGAATCCTTCCAGCGTGCGGCTGAACCCGAACATGCGGTCCACGACATTGAGGAAATGCCAGGCGACCGTGCCGGTGCGCCAGGGATCGTCGGAGACATGGCGGGTGAGGCGCTGGGCCGTGGGGCCGACATAGCCGTTGGCCTGGGCGTAGGGTTCCGACTTGTCCGGCGAGGGCAGGATGCGCTTGAGCGTGTCAAAGGCTTTGTCGGCGCGGCCGGCCTCGAAATCGGCGGCGATCTTGAAGCCCGCGGCGTGACAGTAGACGTTGCCGTTGGTGAAATAGCCTGACGGGGTGCCGCTGAGCTGGCCGATGCCGGCGTCATAGCGGGTGAAGGGTGGCCAACTGTGGACGGGGCCGACGGGGGTGTCCATGATCGGTTCCAGCCGTTCGGCGATCTGACGGTAGGTCTCCGCGTCGACCACGCCGGAAAGCAGGGACCACGACTGGGGATTGAGGAAGAAGCGGCCTTCGCGGGATTTCCGGGAGCCGATGCGTTGGCCGTCGTCGTTGATGGCGTAAATGAAGTGGGTGCCGTCCCATCCGTGCGTCAGGATGGCCTTGGCGAGTTCGCGGTGGCGGCGGGCGCAGAGGGCCTGCGTTTTGCGGTCGCCGCGCCAGGCGGCGATCTGCCCGACGAGGTTGAGGGTCCGGGCCAGGGCGAAACTCATCCACACGCCTTCGCCTTTTCCCCGGACGCCGGCCTTGTCGATGAGGTCGTTCCAGTCGCCGCAGTGCAGCAGGCTCAGGCCGTGGGCACCGCGGTCGTTCCAGAGGAATTCCAGGGCCTTGAGATTGTGCTGCCAGATGGTGCCCTCGCCCTGGTCGGAGTAGGGGACGACTTCCTCCAGCAGGCTCAAGTCGCCGGTTTCCCGGAGCAGGGCGTCGGTGGCGTGGCTGATCCACGACGGCGAGTCGGCGTAATGTTTGTCGGCGGCGGCAATGTCCATGCTGGCGACGCGGAAGGCGCGGGGGCAGAAGCCGTCGCTGCGCTGGTTGCGCAGGGCGGTTTTGAGCATGGCCACGGCGCGCGGCGGGTTGATGACGCTCATGCCGGCGGCGTCCTGGCAGGTGTCGCGGTAGCCCTTGAAATAGAAGCGGGCCCAGTCGGCCATGAGATAGAGTTCGTGCTTGAGCCAGACATTGAAGAGGTTGTCGAAGTCCGGGTCGGGCGTTGCCAGTTTCAGGCCGCCCAGGCGGCGGCGGGTTTCCTGCTTCAGGGCCTGGAACTCCTTTTCGATCCGGGCGCCGTCGGCGAAGGCGTCGCGCAGGCGCCGCGCCTCGCGCAGATCCCCCACCACGCCGAGGACGAAATGGCGCACGGCCTCGGCCTTGGGCGCCAGTTTCAGGTTGTGCTGCATGGCGCCGACCAGGAGTTCGACACTGGCCACGCTGTTGCCAAGTTTTCCTTCGATCACGCGTTCGGGACTGGCGTAATTGCGGCTTTTTCCCAGGAAATGCCCGCGGCTGGTGTCCCACCGGTCCGGGGGCACGTCGGCGTACATGAAGGCGCGGTATTTTTCGTCCACGACCGTGTGAGTCAGGTTTTTGAAGAAGAGAAAGTTATCGTCCGGCTCGTATTTCGCGCTCAGTCCGCCGAAGTAGCCGTAGGGCATGTTGACGCCGTCGAGCATGATGTTGGCGACGGTGAACAGGGAGAGGTTGCGTTTCCGGCCTGACTCATTGCGCACCCGCACGGTCCAGAGTTCTCCGGCGGCGCGGCGGGGAACGAACACCCGGAACTCGACGCGGACGCCGTTTTTTAGGGTGCTCAGGATGGTGTAGCCGAGCCCGTGCCGGCACTCGAAGCCGTCCTGATCCGTTCCGCAGGGGAGATAGGCGGCGCTCCAGCACTCGCCGGTGTCCTGGTCGCGGAGGTACAGCCAGCGCGGGTCGTCGCGCATATCCTGCTTGCCGAACAGGTTGGTGACCACGCCCCGGTCGTCCTGGTACAGGGAGCAGCCGTTCAGGTTCTGCCCCGCGCAGGCGAGATAGGTCGGGTTCCAGAAAAAATTGAACCAGTCCCGGGGCGGGTGCGGCGTGGTGACGACGTATTCCAAACCGTCGCCGGTGAAATGTCCTAGGGTGGTGTTCATGGCGGGATTATTCGGTTTTTTGGGGTTGGGCGGCGACCTTGTCCGCTTCGGTGAGCGAGAGCAGCGGCGCCTGGCCGCGGCGACCGGTCAGGGTCGACGGCGTGGCGGCATCCTTGGCGCCCCGCCAGGTCCAGGTGTCCGTGAAACGGTCGGAACGGACGGTCACGGTCAGGGTGTCGCCGTTCTCCTGGAGGGTCATGGCCAGGTTGCGCTTCCAGGGATCAAGCAGGCAGGCGAACTTTACGGTTTCGGACGTGACGCCGAACTGGAACTGCTGCATCAGTTTGGAGCCGAAGCGGCCGTCGAGGAAGAGGTGGTCCAGGGCGCCGGTGAATTCGCGGTTGGCGAGGATCTGGAAATCCACGCGCTTGCCGCTTTTGACATAAGCGTAGCAGCGGCCCTCTTCAGGCTTGACGAACTGTCCCTTCTCCACGGTGCCGCGCCAAGTGATGCGCCGGGGGCCGTTGCCGCGGATGTCGTCCAGAAGGAGGACATACTCTCCGGGCATCCAGACGGCAGTGCGGCGGAAACGGGTGAGGGATTTGTCCCGGTAGAGGACTCCGGCTTCGCCTTCGACGATGACCCGTCCGTCCGTTCCGGCTTTCCAGCCGGTCAGGTACGAGAGCGTGCGCATGTCGGTGTCCGGCACGGGCTGGGTGAAGGCGTCTCCGTCGGTAAGTTGCCCCTTGCCGTCTACGGTGAGAGTGCTGTGGCTTTCCGTGAGCTTGCGCAGCGAATACAGTCCGGGGTGGAAGAGCAGTTCGCCGTCCATGCCGAGGGCGAACTCGTTGGCGTCCGGATCGTCATGGGCGACGTTGATGTAGTGCGGCTTGCCGTCCTTGTCCTTGGTGGCGTGGGCGTACTCGTTGAGGCGGTAGCCGCCGCAGGGGCCGCATTTGAAGGTGAGGCAGACGGCGTTGGCGTCCCAGGAGTCCCGGAAGCTGGCCGCGCCCAGGTCCGGAAAGAGCCGGCTGGTCGGCAGGGCCTTGGAATCACCCTGACCCACGGTCGGATCGTAGAAGGCCAGCAGCGCCCAGGGATAGCTGTAGGCGCGGGTCGGGGCGTTCGCGAACTGCGCCTTTTTCAGGAAGTTCCGGACCAGCGCCGCCTGGACGTTCCGGTCGCGGCTCAGCTTCGGTCCGAGGAAGAAGGCGGCCTCCTGGTTGTCGAACACGCCCCCGGCGCCGTTCATGTCATCGCCGAAGCTGATGTTTCCGCCCCGTCCCGGAGCATCGTAGTACACTTGTTGCGCCCAGGCGTTTTTGAACCCGGGATGCTTGAGATAGGCCGTTCCCAGCACACGGTCCATCATCTCGACCGCCGCCGCCAGGTAGAAGAACCCGAAGACTTGGTACCCTGCGCCTTCGTGGCAGTCGCCTTCGGGCGGGAACCATTTCACGATGAAATCCATTTCCTGGCGGAGCTGTTCCAGCAGGAAGCCGGTTTCCAGCCCCGGTTCGTCGGCGACGGCGAGCACGCAGGCGGCCAGGCCGGCGTCGCGGTGCCAGCGGTGGTTGTTCTGGGGGTCCTGCTGCCAGTACTTGATTTTCATCGTGCCCAACTGTTTGTGGCCAAGGTAATACATGCGCCTGGCATGAGTGAGGATGCTGACGGCCACCTGGGCGCGGAAGGCCGGATCCAAGTCCTCGCAGACGGCGTCGAAGAGAATGCCCGTCATCAGCATGTTTTCCCCGGCGCCCATGTTGCTTTCGAACTCGGCGGTGTCGGCCCAGTAGGGTTCCTTCACCATCATGGCGAGGATGTCGACAATGGCCTGTTTGACCGCGGGATCCCGATCCAGCGCATAGGCATAGGCCAGGCCGGGCCACGATTTCACCATGACGATGGCGGGGGTGTCGTCCCGGAAGATGGCCGTGGGCTGCCAGGCCTTGGCCAGGTTGAATTTCTTGGCCCAGGCGGCGTTGTCGTCATAGGCTTTTTTGAGGATGGGATCGGTGGAGATCTGCTTCCTGAGTTCTTCGATCTCCGCCTTGGTGAAGAGGAGGCGGGGATGCTTTCCGCGCACGGCCGGAAGGAGTTGCGGCGCGGTTGCGGGCGCGGGATCCGTGGCCGGGACCAGGGCCAGGTTTTGTTTCGCCACGGCCGGAGTCACCGGTTCGGCGAAACCGGAAACGGCCGAAAGCACGAGAACCGAGGCGATGCCGCTGCAAAAGGTTGTCATTTTCATGAATGCTTCTCCAGGTTCCGTCAATCTGCCAGGGCGATTTTGTCAATGACCAGGCGGAAGTCTCGGGCGCTGTTCGACCGTGTCTTGCTCCAGGTGAAACCGATCGCCTGCACGTCATGGGAGTCCAGGCCCCAGAAGGTGAACGCCACCATGGGGATGCGGATCGTGGTCGTCTGCGCCGGCGTCTTGCCGTCTTCGGTGGCATCCGCAAAATTGGCCGACCCGACCGCTTCGCCCTTGGCGTTGAACAGGGACGGGCCCATCCAGAGATTGTCCGGCCGCTTTTCCACGATCTTGCCGTTGGGCTGGGTTTCCTTGACGGCACCCTCCAGCCGGCAGGTCATGACCAGGTAGGTGTAGGCGGCGGCGTCGAAGGAGGCCTTCAGTTCGCCCCGGGGTTTCCAGCGGATCATGATCTTGACGTCGTCATGCCCGGTGATCCGGGATTCGAGGGCGCCGTCGGCGGTGAATTCCGTTTTGCCGCTGGCCGTGGATTCCAGCGTCAGATGATCCGTCGGCTTGCCCTTCTCGAAGATCACCACCTTCTCCACCGGCGATTGCCCGGAATTGACGTTTTTGACCACGGTGAAACCGGCCGCCGTCGCGCCCGGCGACAGACAGGCGGCCGCGGCCAGCAACAGTCCTGCGGCGAACGGGAACCGGCTCCGTCGGCCGGGACGCAACGCGGCGATCATCTCCAGTGGGTTCATGGCGCAGACTCCTTGGATGGTGCCCGGGTCGGGCCCCGCCATCATCACAACGACACAATGGCGGAAGTATATACGGCGTTTCATTTTTTGTCAAACGATTGATACTGGACATGGGAGCGGCTCGGGTACAAGAGGTCTGTGGGCCCGTAGGCCTGTGGCTTGTGGTGCAGGGGAAGGCAGAATGGCCGATTCTTCTTTCCGTTCACGCTTTACCACAGGCCCACAGACCACAAGCCACAGACCGTTCTCCCTTTGCAGGCATCACCCGTCGGCGACGCCGCCACCCGGGGGTGGTTTCGGCGCGTCCGGCGCGGGGCGGGCGTCGATGGCGTCGGGCGGGATCTGGTCCCAGAGGATTTCGTAGACCGGAAACCCGGGTGAATTGGGCAGGCGCCGGAAACCCGGCTTCCGTCCGGTGAGGTAGGGGCGCAGGGCTGGCCGGTCGATCTCCCAGATGTAATGGGTCACGCCGTAGTAGCGGGCCACGGCCAGGATTTGCGGGGCGCCGGCCAGGGGCACCGTGACCCCCCGGTTTCGGGGCGAGGCGTGAAAAAGGATTTCCCAGGGGTTGCGCGACATGAACACGGCGTCAGGCAGTTCATCCTTTAGGAAGGCGCCGATCCGGACCGTGCCGGGCTGGTCGCGGTACGGGTATCCCCGCGCCGCCGGGTTGTCGCCGGTGAGGCGGTGGAACTGCCGGTCGCATTCGCCGCGTCCGCCTACGAGGAGGAGCAGGAGCGCCGCGGCCAGGGCGACGGCTTTGCCGCCGTGTCGCGCGGCCGCGGCCTGGAGTCGGCCGGGGCGGAGTCGTTCCCAGACCCAAAGGGCGAACAAGGCGGGGCGTTCCGCCAGCCAGGCCAGGGCGGTGCAGCCAAGAACCGTCACCAGCGGCAGCATGACCACGGAAAGCCGTGCATAGGGTTCCCACAGAACGACCAGGAAAACCCAGTGCACGGCCCCCACCAGCACCAGGGCCAGGGTGCATCCCGGAAACAGGTCCAGCCAGGGTTGGGCGGCGGCGGCGGATGCGGCGGCGGTTTCGTACCGGCGCCGGCGCCACAGACGCCACACGCCCACGACGGCCAACGGCATGCCGAAGCCAAGAAGCGCCACCCAGCCCAGGGACGCGACTCCCGGAAGCATGCTCGCGGGATGGCTCCACTCCTGCACGGGTTTCAGCCCCGGATCTATCCTGGAGAGTTTTCGCAGGACGGTGGCGCGGTCCGCGAAGATCGCGTCCCGGACGGTGCGGCCCCAGCGTCCAACATCATCCCACGCGTTGAATTCCGCTTCGGGCCCGAACAGGGTCCAGCGCGTGTAGGCTTCACCGTTCTGCCGCAGCAGGAAGGGATAGCTGTCGCGGTACTTGGTCCAACGGTCGGAGGTTTTGGGAAGATCGCGGCCGAGGTAGGGATAATAGGTGCCGCCCTCCCAGCCGCCGGGATGGAGGCCGATGTATCCGGAAACATAGTTCTGCGTACTGTGCAAGGGGTTGCCGTACAGGCGGGTGTTGGACACCAGCCAGGGCAGGATGAGCAGGAGCGCCGTCAGCATGCCGAACCAGGGCCACTTCGTCCTCACGCTGCGTCCGCCGCAGGTCAGGAACGCGAGCAGCGGATAAAGGGCGATCAGGACGAGTTCGGAGCCTTTGGCATAATACGCCGCCGCGGCCAGCAGGCCGGCCGGGAGATGCCACCACGGGCGGTTCCGCGCCGCCAGGAGTGCGGCGCAGAACGCCGTCACCAGCATGGCCTCGGCCACGTCCGCGAGCGGTTTGAGGGATTCGGTGAAGAGGAACGGATTCAGCAGCATCAGCAGGCCCGCCGCCAGGGCGACGTAGGCGCGCCGGCTGTAGGTCAGTCCGAGCAGCGCGGCCGCCAGCGGCAGGCCGAGGCTGCCGATCAGGATGGGGGCGATCTTGCCCACCCACGGCGCCACTCCCAGTCCCCAGAAAAACGGCGCGATCGCAAAGGCCAGGAACGGGGGCCAGTGGTCCTCGCGGTGGACAATGTCCGGCGGGTAACGGATGAAATGCCAGCTGACATAGGGCACGTTCAAGCCCCGGCCTTCCGCCAGGCTCCGGGCCATGGCGAGATAGCCGGCCTCGTCGGCATGGCCCGCAAACTGGATGTCGCGGACCAGCGCGATCTTGCCCTGGCTGAAGCGTGCGCCGAAATAGACGAGCACCGCCAGCGTCGCCACGGTGGCGGCGAGCTTTATCCAGGGAACGGCGGGAAGGGTGAATTTCATGAAATTAAATACGAACGTCCAACATTCAACATTGAACATCCAACATCGAATCCAGAGGACCTTGCGGACTTATGCAGGATTCAACGGTAATGGTGGATGTTGAATGTTCAACGTTCATGAATAATCCACACTGCCAGCTGAACGGCCACAGCCGCTCCGGCCGCCATGCCCGCACGGTGTGAAACGGGCGGGGTGCGGAAACCCGTCAGTATACACGACGCCCTCCTGGAGTCAAACGTTTGACATTGGCGGCGGCCGGGTGTATTTTGTCGGGATAATCCGTTCCCGAACCGGTTTGATCTTTGCAGGTGGAGGCGAGATGAGTGAGATCATGCATGTCTTGGAACTCGCGCGGCAGACACCGATGGTCAGCGACGCGGATGTGGTGGTGGTCGGTGCTGGTCCGGCGGGCATGGCCGCGGCCCTGGCCTCCGCCCGGAGCGGGGCGAGGACCCGCCTGATCGAGGCGCACGGCTGTCTGGGCGGGATTTGGACCGCCGGGTTGCTGACCTGGATGTTTGAGATGGGGCAGCCGGGCATTCCCCTGGAGATCACCCGGCGGCTGGACCGCCGCGGCGCCGCGCGGGTCGGCGCCAACCCGAATTTCTACACATACGACATCGAGCAGATGAAGCTCCTGCTGGAGGAGATGTGCGTCGAGGCGGGCGTCACGCTCCAACTCCACACCCGGGCCGCCGGTGTGATCACGGCGGGCGGCCGGATCGACTGCGTGGTGACGGAATCCAAGTCCGGCCGGCAGGCCTGGCGCGCGCCCTGTTTCATCGACGCCACGGGCGACGGCGACTTGGCGGCGCTGGCGGGATGCGGCTACGACGTCGGCCGGGAAGGTTCCGGCGAGTGCCAGCCCATGACCTACATGGCGCTGGTGGCGGTCCGAGACGCCGCCGTGGCGAGCCCCTGCATTTCGTTCTGGGGCGGCTGGTCCGGGCATTTTGACGGTCATCTGCAGGCGGTGGAGCGGTTCCTCGCGGAGATCCGCCGCGCCGGCGTGGACCCGTCCTACGCCCGCCCGACCCTCTTCCACGTCCGCGGCAACCTGCTGGCGCTGATGGTGAACCACGAATACGGGGTTTCCGCCACGGACGCCGTGGCGATTACCCGGGCGACTGTCCGCGGCCGCGCCGAGGTCAACCGGGTGGTGAACGGTCTGCGGGCGCTTGGCGGCATGTGGGAGGGGTTGCAATTGGTGGCCACCTGCGAGCACATCGGTGTGCGGGAAGGCCGGCGCGTCCACGGACTTTACACGGTCACCAAGGACGATCTGGTCGCGGGCCGGCGGCATGAGGACGCCGTGTGCCGGGTGTCCTTCGCCGTGGACGTGCACTGCACGAACCCGGCGGCCGGAAAAGGTCAGGAGGAACCTGTTGTCAGAACGCAGCCTTATGACATTCCCTTGCGCGCCCTGATGGCCCGGGATGTGGGCAATCTTTTTCTCGCCGGCCGCTGTATCAGCGGCGACTTCCTTGCCCATTCTAGCTACCGGGTCACGGGGACTGCCGCGGCCACGGGTCAGGCCGCCGGCGTCGCCGCAGCTTTGAGCGCCAAACAGGGAATTCCGCCCGCGAGTCTGAAGTGGGCGGACGTGGCGGAAGCCCTCAAAACGCTGACCTGATCCGGAGGGCGGGCCCCGTGCGCCCGGCGCCTCCGCGTCTCAGGCGCGTCACCTGAAGGATTCGAGTCTCCTTGCACCGATGCGCAGCATCTTTGGAGTGCCGGCGGCTGGACGCCGCTTTCCCCGGCGGCGGAGCCGCCATCCCAAGCAACGTTCGACTCCCTGCGCCAAGACAAAAGCGGAGAAATCAAAGGGACGGCTGGTTCCACCGGCGGGAAAAAGCGGCGTCCAGC
>CAITSE010000048.1 GCA_903894975.1 uncultured Lentisphaerota bacterium | reverse complement strand
CCGCCGAGGCCGCTGGCACCCCTGCCGGGGTGCTGACATTCTCCGTCCCGTGACCGGTGGTGTCGCTGCGCTCAACCACCGGCTACAGGCTGTGACACCTCTGGTGTCCATCCCGCAGGGGCGCAATGCGATGACGGAAGAGCGTCATCCCTTTCACCCGTCCCATTACGTCTTTCAAGGAGGCGTTTTTGTCCAGCTATTTCGGGAACACTACAGGTTGTCCCATCCCCTGCGGGGATTCCGTTCCTGCCTGAATGACATCGGAGAGGAGGATTTGGCTCCCTTTCTGGCCGCCGGACATCCCACCCCCTCCATCTGAGGGGTTGCCCGCCCGGCTCGGAACAGGCTGGCCGCTGGGCGGACGCGGCGCTATGGTATCGACTTTTCCGTCGCGCATGACGCGCGAGGCAGGATGGGTGCAGAATTTCCGAAGGCAGGACATGGCAGCAGACACGGCGCAATCCAATTCGTTAGCAGTCGAGGCCGCCGGGCTTACCAAAGTCTTTCAGGATTTCTGGGGGCGGCCGCGGGCCAAGGCGGTGAATGACTTGGACTTGGCGATCCGCCAGGGGCAGGTGTTCGGCTTGCTGGGTCCGAACGGCGCCGGCAAGTCGACCACGGTCAAGTTGCTGCTCGGCCTGTTGTACCCGACCCGCGGCAGCCTGCGGGTGCTGGGCGCCTCCCCGCTCGATGTCAGCGTCAAGCGTCGCATCGGCTATCTCCCGGAAGAATCGTATTTATACAAATATCTGACGGCCTGGGAGACCCTGGATTTCTTCGGCTCACTCTTTGAGATTCCTGCCGCCGAACGCAAGCGCCGGTGCGGCCAGCTTTTGGAAATGGTCGGTCTGGCTCAGGCGCGGAACCGGGCCGTGGGTGAATTTTCCAAGGGCATGGCCCGTCGTATCGGTTTGGCCCAGGCGTTGATCAACGACCCGGACCTGGTGATCCTGGACGAACCGACCTCGGGGTTGGATCCCATCGGCTGCCGCGAAGTCAAGGACCTGATCAAGCTTCTGGCCGCCCGCGGCAAGACTGTGATCCTGTGCAGCCATCTGCTGGCCGACGTCGAGGATGTCTGCGACGAGGTCGTGGTGCTCTACGGCGGCCGCATCCAGGCCCGCGGTCCGCTCCCCGACCTGCTGGCGATCCAGGACCAGACCCGCATCCTCCTGCCGCGGTTGGAAAAGCCGGTGCTGGACCGGGTTCTGACGGTGCTCAATGATGCCGCCGGCGGTGCGGACAAGGTGGCGGTCGACCAGCCGACTATGGATCTGGAGACTTTTTTTCTCGAGGTGGTCCGGAAGGCCCAAGAAACCAGCCAGGAAACCGCCGGCGCCAAGGCCGGCGGCGCCGTGGCCGACTATCTGCGCGTGGTTTCCAGGACCGGAGCGGAGGTGCTGTCGGTGCTGGCTGATCAACCTGCAACCGAGCCAGTTGCCATTCCGCTTCAGGCGCCGGTTCCGGCCGCGCCGCCGGTGGACGGCCGTCGCCTCGCCGCATTGGCCGATGCGCCGGTGCCGGTGGTCCCGGCGGCCCCGGCCCCGGCGTCGCCCGCGACCGCGACGGCCACAACCCGGGACGAGGCGAACCGGAAACTCAAGAATTTGCTGGATTAAGCCGGACTTATTTCATTTGTGGCTACAACATTGGCTCGTGAAAAATTCAGGTTAGAACCATCACCCGCAACAAGGCAGAATGCAGCAGCCTGAACCAGGCCAGGGAGAAACACCGATGGCGAATGCAGTGAAAGGGCCGGCCAAGCCGACCGATGGACTTTCGTTTGAAAATGCCAATTTTGCGGACGCTATGGCGACGAAGTTTTGGGGATATGTGCGTCTGACCGGCGGGTTCGTTGTGGCTGTCGGGTTGGGTGCGGGTGGCGCCTGGTGGTGGCAGGGGCAGAAACAGGCGGCCGCCGAAGCCGCGCTGGGCGCTCTGGATCAGGCCACGACCGTGGAGCAGTACGCCGAAGTGGCCAAGCTGCATCCGGCCTCGCCGGCGGCCGAACTGGCTCGCTACCGTCAGGCGGTTCTCCGGTTTGAACAGGGCAAGTTTGCCGAGGCTGCCAGCGGTTTCTCCCAGGTGATCGGCGTCAATGCCGCTGGATCCCTGGTCGGCATCGCCCAGCTCGGGCTTGCCTACGCCATGGAAGCGGACGGGAAACCCCAGGTCGGAGAAGTGAGATTTACCGACGCCGCCGGAACGTTCGTGAAGAGCGGGGATCTGGCCCGTGCGGTTGAAGCGAATGTCGGCGCTGGCCGCTGTGCCGAAACCCAGAAAAAGGTTGCCGAAGCGGTGAAATATTACACCACTGCCCGGGACACTCAGACCGACAGCCGCTACCGGCAGGCGGCGGCTGGCGCGCTGGAACGGATCGCCCCCGCCGCTGCGGCGCTTCCGGTTACGCCCGCCTTGTCTGGCGTGCCCGCCGCCGGGGCTCCCGTGATTTCGCCGGCTCCGGCTGCACCCATCCCGGTGAAGGCGCCGGTCACGGCTCCCTGAGCAAGGCCTTCTGATGATGAATATCGCCCGACGCTTTGATGTGGCTGCCGCCGCGTATCCAGGCAAGCCGGCGGTTTGGGCGCCGGGCGCCGGCCATGGCGACGGGATCGTCTACCGGGCACAGACCTTTGCGGAGTCCGCGGAACGTTGCAACCGTTATGCCAACGGGTTGCGGGTGGCGGGGCTTCGTCCGGGCGAAAAAGTTCTGCTCATGGTGCGGCCGGGGTTTGACTTGGTGCCGATCGTGTTCGCCCTGTTTAAGCTTGGCGCGGTGCCGGTGATGATTGATCCCGGCATGGGCTGGCGCAGCCTGCTGCGGGCGGTGCGTCAAGTTCGGCCACAGGCGTTTATCGGTGTGCCGGCGGCGCATTTGCTGCGGCTGTTTTCCCCGCGCAGCTTCGCCGGCATCCGCCTCAAGATCACGCTGGGCGGCCTGGGCGTGCCGGGGTGGGCGCTTTCCCTGGATCGTCTGGCCGCCTGGGAGCAGCCGGCCCGGGCGGAGCCGGTGGAACCCGAACCCGTGGAGCCCGGCGACACCGCCGCCATCCTTTTTACCACCGGCAGCACGGGTCCGGCCAAGGGCGTGGTCTATACCCACCGCATCTTTGACGCGCAGGTCCGGATTCTGCAGGGGGTCTATGGGTTGACTCCTGACGACATCGACCTCCCGTGTTTTCCGCTCTTCGGCCTGTTCAGCACGGCCATGGGGGTGACCGCGGTCATTCCAAAAATGGATTTTACCCGGCCGGCGGCGGTGGATCCGGTCAACATCGTTGCGGCGGCGCGGCGGTTCAATGTCACCTATTCCTTCGGTTCGCCGGCGCTGTGGGAGCCGGTCGGGGAGTGGTGCGCACGGCATGGCGTCTGGCTGCCGGCGCTGCGCCGGATTTTTATGGCCGGCGCCCCGGTGCCGGCGCATCTGCACAAATTGCTCAAGGATACGGTGTTGGGCGAAAACGGTGAGACCCACTCGCCCTATGGCGCCACGGAAGCCTTGCCGGTGGCGGACATCCGCGGCTCGGAACTTCTGCGTGAAGCCACGGCGCGATCGGCCGCCGGCGGCGGGATTTGCGTGGGGCGGCCGGTGCCGGGAGTGTCCGTGCGCATCCTGCCGATCACGGACAAGGCGGTGCCGTTGTATCCTGTCCATCGCGAAATGCCCACTGAAGCGATCGGCGAGATTGCGGTGGCCGGCGAGGTGGTCACCCGGGAGTATGACGGTCTGCCCGAGGCGACGCGTCTGGCCAAGATGCGTAGCGCCACCGGCCGGGTGTGGCACCGGATGGGCGACGTCGGCTACATCGACCGCAAGGGACGCCTCTGGTTCTGCGGCCGCAAGGCCCACCGGGTGAGGACACGGCAGGAGGTGCTGTTCACCATTCCCTGTGAGTCTGTCTTCCGCCGGCACCCGGACGTGAAGCGTGCCGCGCTGGTCGGGCTTGGTCCCGCGGAAGGGGAGACGCAGGTTCCTGTCATGATTATTGAGCCACGGCCGGGGCGTTTTCCCGTTTTCCGCGGGCGCCGGGAAGCGTTCATCAAAGAACTGCTGGAACTGGGCGCCGCCAACCGCCTGACCGCCGGCATCCGGCATATCCTGTTCCGCCGGTCTTTTCCCGTAGACATCCGCCACAATGCCAAGATCCGCCGCGAAGATCTGGCCGTCTGGGCCGCCGGCCGGGCGTCCTAACCAGGCCAAGCCGGAACCAAGCCATGATCCTCATGCGATGGCTTTTCCTCGGCCTGGTTCTCGGGTTTCTGGCCGGGGGCGTCCGCATTCCGGCGGCCACCGCGGATGCGCCATCACCTTTGCCCGAACAGCCGCGCATCGCCATGCTGTGGGCGCCTGCCGCCAATCTCAAGAAGGGTGCGGACTCAGTGGCAAACTGGGCGCGGCACAGCGTCATTGTCGTCGGCATCGACGATCTTGGTCTGGAATGGGCCGCCGGGAAGAACTCTGCGAGTTTGGCGGAGACCCTTCGTCCCGAAACCGTCGCCGCCGCCCGCGAAACACTGGATTGTGTGCATAAACTGAACCCAGCGGCGGCCGTGCTGTGCGAAGTCTATTTTTTCGAAGACGACGTCGAAAATTATCCGCCTGACCATCTCTGGTGGCTGCGCGACCGGAACGGGAAGAAGACGCAATTCTGGCCCGGCTGCCACCAGATGGACCTGGCGAACCCGGCGTATGTGACGCATGTGGCCCGGCGTATTGCCGCGGTGCATCAGGTCACCGGGCCGGCCGCCGGCATTTTTCTGGACAACCTCCGTTTTGAGGCGGCGGACAAGGCGGCTTGGACCAGCCTGCTGGAGCAGGTGCGGGCGCTCTGCGGTCCGGATTTGGTCATTCTGGTCAATGCCGGTTGGGACAGCACGGATATGTCCTGGGTCTGCCCCCTGGTCAATGGCATCATGTACGAAGATGCGGTGGTCCACACGGCTGACCGGGATGTCGAGGCGTTCTACGGCCGCATCGCCGCGTTTGACCGGTTGCTGCGGCAGCCCCGGGTCAGCGTCAATGAAAAATTCGGTCGGCGCAGCGATGCCGGGAAGATGGCGCGCGACTGGATCCGGACGCTGGTCTACACGGACATGGCTTTTCTGTACTCGGACTCCACTCAGGAGCATGCCCACGCCTGGGCCGCGGCCTGGGACGTCCGTTTGGGAGTGGCGCGGACGCCGCCGCCTTTGTCGGAGCCCGGGAAGTTAGCGCGGCGCGAGTTCGCCAACGGCCTGGCGCTGTGGCTGTCGGCCTCGGCCAAGGGGGAGATCACCGTGGAGCTGCCGAACGCGATGCGCGAGGTGCTCACCAACCGCGTGGTCAAGGCGGTGACGCTGAAGCCGGACTCAGGCGCGGTGCTGGAACGGCGGCGGCCGTAGCCTGAATCGTTCACGAGCCGAAACGGTTTCTCTCCGCGAATAAACGCGAATGCACGCGAATAAGGCCGATTCCATTGGCGTTCATTTTACCATACAAGAGGGTGGAGGGAAAAGAACCTCGCATGCCCCAACGGGGCTATGTCCCAAAGCCCAGGGTTGCGCCGGTTACGGCGCTACCCTGGGTTCATAATAGAATGCCGGTGTTACCCCAACGGGGTTGTGTCCTCAATCCCACACATATCGTTCATCACACTCCATGCCATGCCTTTGGAGAAACGTACGAAATTCATCCTGAAACGTGGTTTTACGATGATGTTCCTTTTGCGCAGCGATGTACTGTGTGACCCGGTCGAGACTCGACGCGCTGACCGAAAACGCGCCGTACCCGGCCTGCCATGCGAAATCGCCACATTCAGGGGCGCGCGTCTTGATCCATTGGCTGGAAACGCGCTTGAGTTCTTTGACCCAATCCGACTGGCTGATTCCGCGTCCAAGGCGGGCGAGAAGATGAACATGGTCTTCAACGCCGCCAACCAAGATGGGCGGGCAATCGAGTTGCCGGGACACCCCGCCAAGGTAGGCGTGCATTTCCCCGCAAAGGATGTCGCCCCGGATAAGGGGGAAACGTCCTTTCGTTGAAAAAATAAGATGGATATAGGCAGCGGACAATGACTGCGGCATAATCTCCCCCCTGGTGACACAACCCCGTGGGGGTTGAACTTTGACTTGATGCACAATCCCAGGGTAGCGCTCCCGCGCAACCCTGGGCTTTGGGATATAGCCCCGTTGGGGCACTCCTGAAATTTCCCCGAATTCAGGAGCGTTGCTGGCCGGTGACAGTCTAAAACAGAACGCCGAATTTGAATTCAATGTCGCGTTTTGTTCGACGTTGAACGTTCAATGTTGAATGTTCGACGTTCGTCTTCCCCCGCCCCGTCAGAACCCAACCTGGGCGCCGGCGCCTTCGCGGCCGAGGGGATAGGGCAGGGCGTCGTCGAGCTTGCCCTGGTTCAGGGCGGCGAGGAGGTCGCCGAACTGGTAGAGGTCGCGCAGATTTCCGTCCACCAGACAGACCAGGAATATCTGGGCGAGCACGCCGAGCCAGAGGTCGCGGGCGGTGCAGGGGTGGAGTTGGGTTTCCGCGTTGACGTGGACGACATGCCAGCCCTGGCTCGGATCAATGAGCATGGAGCGGCCGTCGATCAGGCAGAAGCGGCCTTCGTGCAGGACCAGGGTGGAGTTCCAGCCGGCCTCATGGCCCAGGTATTGGGTGATGGCGCAGAGCAGGGCGGGGCTGCCGTACTTCGACTCCACGACGCGTTCAGCCAGGTAGAGGTTGACGTCCAGCAGGTCTTCGTCCGGGACGGTGAATTCGTCATCTTTCATGAGCGCGGCGATGCGAGCGGCAGTGGCGCCCTCGCGGCCGACCTTGGCGGCGAGCTTGTGGATGGCGTCGGTGACTTTTTCCGCGAGGCACTGCGGATCATAGATCTGGTTGATCTGCAGGATGCCTTCCCAGGCGCCCAGGCGGTCGCTCGCCACGGCGGCGAGGAAGGCTTCGCGCACCCGGCGCCGGTGCAGGATGCCGTTGAGCTGGTGGATGCGCTGGCGCAGTTTCGGCTCGTTGGCTTCCTGGAACTCGGCTACGGCGGCTTCGGCCAGGCCCGAGTTGAGGAACTGCTCCATGGCCAGGGACGCGACCTTGTCGTCCTCGTCCTGCAGGAGGGTGAGGAGAGCGGGAAACGATTCCCGGCCGGTCTTATTGGAATTGGGGTTGGTGTTTTTCATAATTTTCGCGGTAACGCAGAATATTCTTAATATAAGTTCGGGTGGAGGCTATTCGAATCCGGTCGAGCGGATTTTCTCCGACCGCCTCCTGAGACTGAACCCACTTCTGGACCTTGCCCGGGCCGGCGTTGTACTGGGCCAGGGCCAGGATGACCTGGTCAGGCCGGTCGTGCCACTGGTTCATGGCCCGGCTCAAGTACCAGGTGCCAATCTCGATATTTAACCGCGGATCAAAGACCATTCCCAGTGACTGGCAGTTCCGCCCTGTGGCATGTTCCCAGTCCTGGATGGCGCCAGGCATGATCTGCATCAGGCCGATTTCTCCGCTGCGGCCGCGGGCGGCCCGTTGAAAATTACTTTCCTGGCGGATGACAGCCTTGACCAGGTACGGGGAAATTTGCTGCCGGCGCGCGGCTTCGGCGATGATGGCGTCGTAGGCGTGGGAGCGCCGGTCCCCGTCCCATCGGTACCACCCCCACCAGCCCAGGCCGGCAACTGCCAACAGCAACAACATAAAACGCCCGGTGCCGGCGTGCCTCCGGTGCTCCTGACTGCGGATGGGGGGGAAGTGTTGAAACATGGGGGGGGTGCGGAGCCATCGGCCCCGCATCGCAATGTTTCCCCGCATGTGCCGTTTTCAAGCATGCCGGGGGTGTAATGGCTCAGTTACAAAAGGTCTGTGGTCTGTAGGCCTGTGGCTGGTGGTGAAAAGGAAAACGGGAAAATCGAAGGTTTCGTTCCTGTCCACGCTTTCCCCACAGACCACAAGCCACAGACTTGTAGACCACAGACTTTTCCAATCTTACCCGGCCGTGCGGCCATTTGCAGATTTCCGGACTAAAGTATGAACCGGAGACCGCACAAAAAACTGGCCACTGCCCGGAATCCGGGTTTTGCGCCACAGCCACTGAGGATATTCTGCCATGAGCGAACAGGAAACGAAAATTCGCGAGGTTCTGGAAGAACTGCGCGGCGCGTTGCAGAACGACGGCGGCGATTTGGAAATCGTGGCGGTTGACGGTCTGGCGGTCAAACTCCGCCTGCAAGGCGCCTGCGGTTGCTGTCCGCACGCCACCATGACGATCAAGAACGGCCTCGAACGCATCCTGCGTGAACGGGTGAACCCCGAGATTGTGATCGAACGCGTGATGTGACGCGCCATTCGCGGGAATGGCCGGTCAGCCGCGGCGGGTGGCCGGCTTGCGAATCGTTGCAGCTTTTTTGGCCGGAACTGGCGCGGTGTCCTCTTCGGGAAGCTCCAAGCCGACCAGCTTGGCATGCACGTTCTTGATCAGGTTGAGCTTGCGGCATAGTTCTTCATGCTTCGCCTTGGGGCCGACGAGTTCGCAGAAGATCAGCCCGTGTTCGGAACAGTTTTCCAGGACGTCCTGATGGATGCCGAGCCGGGTGCGGATCACGCAGCCCCAGCCGGTCAGGGTTTCCTGGACATATTTGGCTTCCTGGTGCCGTTTGCCGACCAGGATCAGGAGCACGCGTTTTTCCATGGGTCATTCCTCCGTATTCTCAAGGGTTAGATCCCCGATCCGTTTTTGTCCGCTAAATACGCGAAAGGACGCGAAAAGGAGTGCCTGAATGATTCGCGAACATTGAACATTGAACATTCAACATCCAACATTCAACGTTGAATGTTGGATGTTCGATTTACGCCAGCTTGGCGATGGCCTTGAGCGCGGCTTCGTAATCCGGCTCCCGGGTGACTTCGGTGACCAGTTCCAGGTAGGCGATGCGGCCGGCGCGGTCCAGGACGATCACGGCGCGGGCGAGCAGCCGCAATTCCTTGATGAGCAGGCCGTAGTTCAGGCCGAAACTGGCGTCGCGGTGGTCGGAGAGGGTTTGGACGCTCTTGACGCCGGCGGCCCCGCACCAGCGGGCCTGGGCGAACGGCAGATCCATGCTGATGCAGGCGAGCTTGACATCGGGCGAGAGCTTGGCGGCGGCCGTGTTGAACTTGCGCGTCTCCAAGTCGCACACCGGTGTGTCCAGCGACGGCACGGCGATGAGCACGGCGATCTTGCCGGCGAAGGCGGCCTTGGTGACCGGGGCCAGCCCGTTGTCAAGCACGGTGAAGTCGGGGGCGATATCGCCGGCCTTGACCGGATTTCCGGTGAGGGTCAGCGGGTTGCCCTGAAACGTGACGGCGCCGTTGCGGTCCATGGGATCGGTCTCCGTAGATGACGGTCTTTATTTCACATTGAAACGGTTAGAACTACTCTGAAATTCAACGTTGAACGTTCAATGTTGAATGTTCGACGTTCGTTCGGTTTCAGTTCAGCCCCACTTGCCCTTGCCCATGTGCCCCTGGATTTCGGTCATGGACAGCTTCATCATGGTATAGGACATGGCCTGGGACTTGCGGAAGACGTCGGCGCAGCCGGCGTCAAGATTGTCGGCCTGGCCGTCCTTGCAGATGCCGTCGATCTCGCGGGCCAGGGCGGCCAGCTTCAGGTGCAGGCAGTTGGTGTGGCGCGAGCGTTCGACCAGGGTGGCCGCCGCGTCGTCGAGTTGCGTGAATTTCTCGGGCGCGGCCCCGCACTTGGGGCAGACCGCCGCGGCGCCGTCGTGGATGAAACCGCAGACCGAGCATTTCCAAAGAGCTTTCATGGCGTTCTGATCTCCTGTGAGGGGGGGGTGACTGCGGGAAGAATGCCGTTCCTGCCGCCGCCGAGGGCGCCGGAACTCACGCACGACTCCACTGTAGCATGCCCGCGGCGGATGCTCAAGCGGGGCGGGGGGCAAGCGGTCGGTTGCCTGAGGTGAAAAAAACAGGACCCGCGGCCGGATCGATTTATGAACAAACGCGGCAACCCGTATAATTTCCGCGCCGCGTCAAAGGGCGGAGCAGGTGATAAAGTAGGCGGGTGGTCACTTCCCGGGCTGAGATCCGTCACACAACCTCCCCAAATCAAGGAACCCGCTCCCATGAGTCATCCGGACATCCGCATCGGCACCCTCGCCGGCCGGGGCGCCAAGACCGCCGAGTACATCCGCCAGATCCTCCCCCATGGGTTCGAGAGCTTCCAGATCAACTTTCATCACCGCCTCCCCGCCGAGGTCACCCTCAAGACCCTGGCCCCGGAGGTCCGGCGCGTCCTTGACGGCGCCAAGACGGATGCGGTCATCAGTTCCCTGGGCGTGTTCGGCAACATGATCGAGGAAAAGGAAGTCGCGCAGGACTTGGAATCCTGCCTTGACACCGCGCACCTGTTCGGCCCCTCGTGCAAGGTCGTCTGCTGTTTCGCCGGCTGCGTCACCGGCAAGCCCTTGCCCGAATCGATCAAGCCGTGGGCCGAAGTCTTCCGCCCCTTGGTCAAAAAAGCCGAGGACAAGGGGCTGAAGATCGCCTTTGAGAACTGCCCGATGGGCGGTAACTGGAACCGCCCCAACTGGAACATTGCCATCAATCCCGCCGCCTGGGAACTGATGTTCAATGAGATCAACTCCGCGGCCCTGGGCCTGTGCTGGGAACCCGCCCACCAGATGCACCAGCTCATCGATCCCATCCCGCAACTGCGCAAATGGGTGGCGAAAATCGTCCACCTGCACGGCAAGGACGCCTCCGTCAACTGGGACGTCATCCGCGCCGACGGCCTGTCCTCCGGCAAGCGCACCAGCTACGACCGCACCCCCGGCTTCGGCGACACCAACTGGACCGACGTCTTCTCCATCCTCCGCCTCGGCGGGTTCAAGGGGTTCCTCGACATCGAGGGCTGGCACGACCCCGTCTACCGCGGCGACCTGGAAATGACCGGGCAGCTTCACGCGCTGAACTACCTCAAGCGCTGCCGCGGCGGCGAGTTCGTGACCAACCCCACCGTCTGATTCCAACTACAGATCAAATTGATCGTATACGATTCACAAGGCAGTATCCTTAATTCAAAATTCATTCGCGTTCATTGGCGTTAATTAGCGTTCATTAGCGGTTAAAAAAGAAAATGTTATATCATAGTTCTGCAATAATCTGTTCCTACTTTTGAACCGCTAATAAACGCGAATGAACGCGAATAGT
>CAITSE010000047.1 GCA_903894975.1 uncultured Lentisphaerota bacterium | reverse complement strand
TGCCAAGGGGCAAGGCAAGGGATACAGTTCTATATCCAAACAATCAACCCCGGAGGTCATAAAATGCCACGCGATTTAAAAATCAGTCCCAAGACTCATGCGGAGATCAAAAGGCGCGCCAAGAGGTGCGGAATGGGGATTAACCGTATGGCAGACTCAATCCTCTTTTCGTGGTGCAACGGCGAAGTATTTTTTTTGCCCCGATCCTTGCCCAAAGGCAAGGCAAGCGAAAGCAAGAATCCCGGAAAGGCGGAATAGCATGTCCCCCGTCACCCAAGACCTGATCCCATCGAACGCCGTTGCCATCGTGGCCGGCCAGCCCTGCACCGACTCCCTGATGGTCGCGAAGATTTTCGGAAAGCGTCATGACCATGTGCTGCGCGACATTTCCGCACTCGACATCCCGGAAGATTTTCGTCTCCCCAATTTTGGGGAGACATCCCGAACCGTCCCCGGCCCGAACGGCGGAACCCGCAAGGTGCCGATGGTCTCCATGACCCGTGACGGGTTCTGTCTGGTTGCGTTCGGGTTCACCGGGCCGAAGGCGATGCAGTTCAAGATCGCGTACATCGAGCGATTCAACGCGATGGAGCGCGAGATCGCCGCCGCCAGCGCCGCCGCTTCTCCCGCCGCCCGTTCTCCGGCCCTGGCCGCTGTCCTGAACCAACTCGAAAAGGTGGTTGAGGAACAGGCCGTGGCACGCGCCCAGCAAATCTCCCGGCTGCTTCTCACCCAGGTCGAGTCGGCGTCCGCCCGCTATGGCATTCCCGTCCCGCTGGCCGCTGCGGTTGCCGCCGACCAGGCCATCCACGGCAGCCGTGCCACCAAGCCGAAGTTGTCTGCCGACCTGCTGGAAGCCTGCCGTCTCCGGGTCGCCAAGGAACTGGTGGCGCGGACGATTACGGCGTCCACAAACCCCGCGTCCGCCAAGCCTGCCGTTCTTCTCGTCAACCCGTTCACGGTGCCCGAGGAATAACGGGCATGACCAGCCAACCTGCCAATCCCGCCGCCGGCCCGCTTCCCGAGATCCTCACCCTGGACGAGGCGGCGGTATACCTGCGCAAGTCCGTCAAGTGCCTGCGCCGAATGGCTAACCGCCACCGGTTCCCCGCCGTTAGGATTGGGCGGGAATGGCGGGTGAAGCGCGACGAGCTTGACGCCTTTCTCCGCTCCGGATTTTCAGCACCGACCGCAACGCCGACAGCCTAAAGGATCGCGCAACATGATGCATCTCATGAGCCACTGGTTCTCCTGTCAGTCCGCCGGACAAGCCGTGTTCGGTCTGATCGTGATCTTCCTCGTCGCCATGGCGTTCGGCATCGCCCTCTACTCCCTACTGCATCGCCGCGTCTGCCGCCTGGCCGCTTGGCTTGACGCCCTCTTCTTCGGTAAATCCCTCCCCCCGATCTGCATCGGCCGTCGTCATGGGTGCGACTGCGCATCCTGCCGCCAGCAGTCCGGGCGAACCTAATCCCATGTGTCTTCGCCGGTAGGCACCGAACCCGAAAGGGAACCGGCGGGATCAATGGCACCCAAAACCGACCCGAGAAGAGGAAAACGCGAAATGCCCAAGCCCCCAAAAATCAAAACCGAGCACCTGGATCTCCAGTGCCCCCTGACCGACGACGAACAGCGCCTGCGCGGCGTCGAGCTGGTCGGGCTCCAGCAGAAGATGACCGAGCTGACCATGGAGAAGAAGGGAATCGGCAAGGAGATCGAGAAGATCGAAGAGAAGTGCGGCGAGCTGTCCGCGTCGATCAAGTTCAAGCAGGAAACCCGCAGCATCGAATGCAGCCTCAAGCCCGACTGGCAGGCCGGCACCATGACCTACTTCCGGAACGACACCGGCGAGGTCGCCCGCGTCCGGATGCTGGACGGCAGCGACCGCCAGCAGGAACTGAGCCTGGAAGAAGAAGAAGACGGCGCGGGCGAAGGCAAGCCCTTCACCCTCACCGCAACGGCTTCACCAGGTGATGATCCGTTCTGCGCCTGCGGCCACAAGAAGTCCGATCACGTCGGCATGGGCTGCGTGAAGTGCGACGATAACGGAGACCGGTGCGAAGG
Source organism: uncultured Lentisphaerota bacterium (assembly GCA_903894975.1). Taxonomy (GTDB): domain Bacteria; phylum Verrucomicrobiota; class Lentisphaeria; order Oligosphaerales; family CAITYL01; genus CAITSE01. The sequence continues at coordinate 12,787 of CAITSE010000047.1, read as the reverse complement.
TTTCAGCGTTCCCGTTCCGCCGGCGCCGGCCGCGGCCGACAACTCCCCGATCAACATCGAGGCGTCGAACCTGGCCAAGCTGGCGAACGCGAAATGCGACATCATCCGGATCGACCTGGATGGGAAACGGGTTGGCCTTTGGGATGCCACAATCAGCGATTGGGACTGGCAAGGCTTCGCGACCAAGGCCGCGGCGGAACGCAACTTCAACGCCCTGGTCAAGACCGGCGCGATCGAGATTGACCGCCTGAACCGGGTGGCAGACGGCTGGGAAGTCGTGCGGCTGTCCATCCCCTATTCCCCCGACGGGAAGGACGAGAAATACCAGTTCAAGATCACCCCGAACTGGAAGAACCTGTGCGCCTGCGGAACCCCGGCCGAAGCCATGGCCAAAATCCGCGAGATCATCGGCCAGCCGAAGACGCTGCTCGACTTGAGCCAGAGCGAGCTGCTCCGGATCGAGGCGCTGGCCCAACCCTCCACCAGCCCCGCCTGAACCATCCACCGAAGGAAATCGAGAAGGCAATACGATGGACACCCGGAACGGAAACATCTACCAGGTCGGAGAAGGGAGCGGCGCCGCGTCAGCACTGGCGTCCCTCCCCAACATGAAGCCGATGGCGGTCGCACCGACCGCGGCCCAGCTCGCCCGCACCATTCCCCACGTCGGCCGGAATGAACCCTGCCCCTGCGGCAGCGGCAAGAAGTTCAAGCGGTGCTGTCTCGAAGTTCAGAGCGCCGCCGCGTCGGCCGCGAACCCGCACAAGCCCATGGACGTCATGTGGGAAACGTGCGAAGAAAGCTCAACCATGATCCTGTGGTTGCGCCGGTCGGGCAAGTTCACGAAGGAGTTGTCCGTCCGGATCTGTCTTGCCTTTGCGAACAGCAAGCTCCTGCGCAACGTCACCGAAAGCGACCGGTGGGCGGTTCAGACCGCGCAGGAATGGCTGGACAACCCCTGCGAGGAAAACCGGATCCGCGCCGGCGCCGCCGTCAAGGCAGCGAAAGACGTCTCGCACATCGCCGCGGCCGTCGCCGCCTCACTCAACAGTGAATCCGCCCTCTACCTGCTGGCGTCTGCGGACAACATCGTCCGGAGCGCCATGGGAGAGGACGAAGCGCTGGCCGCGCGCTGCTGGATGGCTGATCGCATCCGCTTCATCTGTGGCAACCCATACAAGAAAGATCCCAGTTCCAAGAAGTGACCCGACCCCGAACTCAAACGAACACGAAACGAAGAGGAAACGAATCATGGCCCCCCCGAAAGCACAATCCACGTCCCTGCGCCCGTACACGCCTATGCCCATTTCCAACATGGCGGAGATGGCCGAGCTGGGCAAGATGATCGCCGCGTCCTGCATGTTCGGCGCGAAGACCGCCGCGGAAGGCGTGATCATCGCCGGCATCTGCCACCAAGCGAACATGAGCTTCCTGGAGTTCCTGGAAACCCGCCACTTCTACGGCGGCAAGGTCGTCATGAAGGCTGATGCCATGGTCGCCCGCTTCAACGAGTTGGGCGGCACGCACAAGGTCATGTACCGCACGGCCGACAAAGCCGGAATCGCGCTGACCTTCAACGGCGTCGAGAATGCGTTCACCCTGACCTGGGACGACGTCACGAAGGAACCCTTCATCTACCGCGGCGGGCCGGAAGCGCAGATGCTGGAACTGGCCAAGCCGATGGAAAAGCGGCTCATCAAGGACAAGTACCGGACGCCCGTCTCCCGCATGCAGATGATGTGGGCGCGCGTCGTCTCCGATGGCGTCCGTACCATCTGCCCCCAGGCGTGCCGCGGCACCTACACCCCGGAGGAAGTGAGCGACTTCCACGAGGTCGAAGATTCCGCCGCCGCCCCGCGCGTCGAGAAGAACGTCACGCCCGCCGCAGTGAAAGAGAAGGTTGCCGCTGCCGCCAGCGCCGCCGCCGCCCCAGTCAAGCCCGCTGTGACCGAATCCGCCGCGCCGGCCGTGACCGTGGATCCCGAAGCCAAGCCCTCCGCCGCCACCCCGACGTCGGCCGCGGTTGATCTCAACGATGTCAACGTCTGCCCCTTCGGCAACGACCGCACCAAGGGAGTGCGCTGGGACACGATGAAGTCGAGCTGGCTGGAAGCCGCCCTGGGTTCCAAGTCGCCGCTCATGACGGAAGGGCACCGTGCGGTTGCGACCGCGCTGATCCCCGCCGCCAAGGCGAAGGAAGAATCCGCCGCCAAAGCCAAAGACGCCGCGGACGCCGCCGCCGCCAACCCGGAGAACGCGCAGTGAGCACCGAAGAAACCACCAAAGCCATGACCAAGCCCGGGAGCATCACGCTCCCGGTGATCCCCACGTCCATCGAGCTCGACGCGGCCTGGATGGCGCGCCGGGAACAACTCCTGGAAGGCGCGCGCAAGATCGAGATCGTGACCACCCAGTGGTCGTTCGACGAAGCGGAAGCCGCGCTGTCCCGCATCACCAAGGGACTCGCGGAGCTGGAAAAGAAGCGCCTGGCGCTGGGGAAGCCGTTCCTCGACGCCGGCCGCGCCATCAAGAAGGTTGCCGACGAAGCCGGCGCCCCCATGGAAGTGGAGAAGGCGCGGCTGAAGAAGGTCATGACCGCCTACGTCGAGGAAGTCGCCGCCGCCAATCAGAAGGCGCTGGAAGAGGCGGCACAGGCGGAACTCGAAGCGCAGGAGAAGTTCGCCAAAGAGCAGGCCGAAGCCGAAGCCAAACGGGCGAAAGAATTGGCCGACTGGCAGAAGGCTGAAGACGCGCGGATTGAAGCAGAGGAAACCGCCCGGCTGGCCGCGGCGACTGCGGATACTCCGGCCGACGAGCCCAACCCGTTCGACGACCCGGTTCCCGCGGCGGCACCCGTCCCGGTGTCGGTTCCCATCCCGCCGCCGGCGCCCATCCCCCAGCCGGTCGCGCCGGCGCCCATCAAGGTCGTGGAAGCTGTCGTCTACCGTGCCTCGTCCACCGTCCGGAAGGTGTGGACGTTCACGATCACGAATGCCAGCCTGGTTCCGCGCGCCTTCTGCACCCCCGACGAAAAGCTCATCCGCGAAGCCGTGAACAACGGTGCCCGCGCCATCGACGGCATCGAGATCAAGGAGGAAACCGCCGTCGCGTCCCGCTAACCGTCACGTCCTGAATCCTCAACCCCGACACGAAACGCAACAAGGAATCAAAGCACCATGAGCAAGCCCGCACTGAAAGAAGAAGGCAACTTCACCATGAAGGTGATTGCCGTGTCGTTCCTGGAGTACCTCTACAAGACCGAAGACCCGAACGCCTTTCACATCCGGATCGACTGCGAGGACGAGAAGGGAAGCGCCGTCGTCTACCTGGCGTGTTCCTCCAAGTACATCGACAAGGGCGCCGGCAAGGGCAAGACCGAAGCCGATTACGCCATGGATCAGCTCGATGTCATGGGCGTCCCGGAAAACGGCCGTGAGCTGGCCAAGATCGACGCGATCGTCGGCAAGACCATCTCGGTCTTCGGCAAAATCGACACCAAGGGGCATCTCCGGTTCTATCTCAGCTCGAACCGCCCCGAAGTGAAGGTCGATCCGGCCGCGATCAAAGCGCGCCTGGCCCGCCTCATGTCCGGCGCCGGCGCCCCGCCCAAGGTCGAGCGCCCGCCGACGTCGGATCCCGCGAACCCCGCCCCGATTGAAGGCAACGACGACGACATCCAGTTCCCCGTCTGACCATGACAACCCTGACCATCATCATCGACACGCGCGAACAAGCGCCCTGGGCATTCCCCGACGAGCTGGCCGTCAGCCGCCGGGGAACGCTTGGGGCGGGTGATTACGCGGTCGATGGTGATGAGTTTTTCGCCATCGAGCGAAAGAGTCTTGAAGATTTCCTTGGAACGATCAGCACCGGATGGGACAGGTTCCGCCGGGAGCTGGCCAGGATGCGGGCCGCGCAACACATCGCCCGGGTGATCATCGTGGAATCCAACTTTGAAGCCGTGTGCTTCACCATGGATCCCGAAGAGCGGATCATCCCGCCCCAGCACCGGCACTTCACACTTTCCCCGCAGTTTGTCTCCCTCCGAATCGCGGAACTGGTACTCGACGGAGTGACCGTCCTGTTCGCCGGCAACGCCGAATACGCCAGCGGACTGGCTTACCGGATCCTTCTCCGGCGCCACCTTCAGCTTTCAGGAAAGACCAAAGCATGAACCTCAAGATCACCATCACCAGCGTCCGGCATAGCAAGGAATCTGCGAACGGAAGTTTTTGGGTGATCCTCAACACCAACCTGGGGATATGCAAAGGCTTCATGAGATGGGATCCCGTCGAGGGAGAACGAATTTCCGTCAACGGCGACTACGAAATCTTCCGCGGCGAGAAGCAGTTCAAGTTCACGTCGTCGGCTCCTGACATTCCCGGCGACCCGCGCGCCCGGCTCCATTACACCTGCGAGATTTCTGTCGGGCTCGGGCCGGCCGCGGAAGAATCCATCTGGAACGAGTGGGGCGCGGAGTGGGAGGCGAACGCCCGCCCCGGGATCGTCAAGGGATTGTCCGGAACGAAGTGGGAAGCGCTGGTCGCCGCCCGTGCCAAGCTGACACAGAACCAGGCGCAGGTCGCGGTCGTCACCTGGTGCTTGTCCAAGGGGCTCACCTGGAACCAGGCGGACAAGGCATGGGCGGAATGGAAGCTCGACGCGGTGAAGGTGATCAGCGACAACCCCTACAAGATTTCCGACCTTCCCCAGTACGGCTACAACGATGCGGACAAGGTTGCCCGCGCCGCCTTCGGCATCACGGAGCACGACCCGCGCCGGATCCGCGCTGGGCTCCGCTACTGCCTCTCCAAGCTGTGCGAGAGCGGAAGCACCGTTGTCTCGTGGCAACATGAACTCCGGCCCGAAGCGCTCAAGCTCTTCGGCGCCTACTACGAAGAGGACATCGAAGAAGCTCATGCATGCCTGTCCCTGTCCGGATCTTTCGTTGACCTTGGCGACGGATTGACCTCGACGGTTGAGGCGTTCCGCGCAGAAACCGCAATCCTCGAATACATCAAGAAGGGCTAGAAGACCATGCCGTACTGCAACGACGCCGAAGCTGTCGGAGACGGTGGATACGCTTTTCCGTGCGATTTCGCTGATGAAATGGAAATGGGTAGCCATCACGGGATGCTTCTTCGCGACTGGTTTGCGGGGAAAGCGTTAAGCGGTTTCATCGCGAACCAATCTCTTGAGGAACGAACCTCAAATAATGACATTGCGATTTACTGCTACGAGATCGCAGACGCCATGATCAAAGCGAGGGGTTGACCAATGTCCGACCTCATCGTTCTCAACGAAGACCAGCTTCTTGCGGTCAAGCGCGCCAAGGAAGAGCGGTTGTCCGTCATCTCCGGCGGCGCCGGCACCGGCAAGACGACGCTGATCAAGGAAGTTGCCAAGGCTTGCCCGGGCGCGCTCCTGGGAGCCCCCACCGGAAAGGCCGCGGCGCGGCTGCGGGAAGCGACCGGCATGGACAGCGCGACAATCCACCGGCTCCTGGGATGGAACGGGAGCAGCTTCCAAGTGAAGAACCTGTCCCGCCCCGTCATCATCGACGAAGCCTCAATGGTGGAAGCCTCATTGCTTGCCGCGCTGGTTCGGTGCAACCCTCCGAAGCTCGTGCTGATCGGCGACAACTACCAGCTCTTCCCGGTCGGCGCCGGCGCGCCGTTCCATGATCTGTTCGACCTTCGCCCGGATCTCCGGACGCATCTGAAAATCTGCTACCGCTCCAGCGCCGCGGTCTGCCAGGCCGGCAACTCCATCCGGAACGGAGACTGGCCAGGAGACAACCAGGCTTCCGGCGGGGAGACGTTCAAGTTCATCCCTTGCGCCGGCGCCGAAGCGGCCCACAAGATTGCGCTCGACCTTGCATCCGCGTCGGATTGGGAACCGTCCAAGGATGTTCTCATTTCTCCCAAGAACGGAGCGATGGACGCAGAGGGGGAAGCCACCAAGGCGACTGTGCTGGGGTTGAATGACGATCTGAAGGACATTCTCAACCAGTGCGAGCGGACGAGCAAGTTCATGGATGGCGACCGGATCATCTGTGGCAAGAATTTTTCCGAATCTGACGTGTGGAACGGAACGACCGGGACGGTTACGGGCGTGGACAACGACGGGCGCCTGTGGGTTGAAACCGATATGCCGACCATGAACGGGTCGCAGGTGCTGTTCAAGAAGGAGATGGTCAAGGCGTCTGCGCATGCGTGGGCTCTGACCATCCACAAGTCGCAAGGATCCCAGTACCGCAAGGTCGTGATCACGATCCTCAACCGCGACCAACTGATGATGACCCGCCAGCTTCTCTATACCGCGGTCACGCGCGCCCAAAAGGAATGCGTGATCATCGGGGAACGGTATGCGGTCAACAAAGCTCTCGCCTCTTTGAATCAACGCAACACCATCATGCGGCTGATGTCGCAACGCGAAAGGTCAACGTGACTCACCCCGCCACCCAGCCCGCCCCCATTGACCCCAACGCCGCCCACCTGCTGCGGATCTGCGCCTGCTGTGCCCACGCCCTCCGGCTCTTCGGCCCACGGAATCTTGACTGTGGACTCAGGCGCTCCGCCGGCAAGCCGTCGTAGGTTCAGATCTATGGGAACTGCCATCTGTTCAAATCCAAGGATGAATCGAAATGACGATCTCCCGATTTTACGCTTTCGACGACATCGCCGCGGCCGGCGACTGCCTGGAGTTCGCCACCGGTCATTGCGGAATGACCCCGGTTCGCGGGCACAAGGATCGGTTCAACGCCCCGTGGCGAACGGGATCTGACTCCGGCGCCCTGTGCATCTGCAAGACCGGGTTCATCGACCACACCCGCCAGGGCGAATCCGATCACAAGGGAGGGATCATCCGGTTCGCGGAACTCTTCTACCGGGTCAACACGCAGGAAGCCCAGCAGATCCTGGGCGACTACTACCGGCTCACGTCGAAGAAAATGAAACAGTCCAGCTCCATGTCCGTCGAAAGCCTGAAAGCCGACGGGTACACCCTCGTCAAGACCTATGAGTACCAGGACGAGGCCGGCGTCACCCAGCATTCGGTCACGCGCCTGGAGCACCCCAGCCGCAAGAAGGAGTTCGTCCAGGCTTCCGCCGCCGGCGGGAACTCGCTCAAGGGAGTGAAGCGCATGCTCTACCTTCTACCGAAGTGGAAGGATAAGACATGGGTGTGCCTGTGCGAGGGCGAGAAGTGCGCTGACGCCGTGGCGGCGCTGGGGATCCCGGCGACGACCAACTGCGGCGGAGCCGGAAACTGGGAAGAGCACTATGACGAGTGGCTTGAGGGAAAGGGGCTGATCATCTTCGAGGACAACGACGACGCCGGCCGGGCACGGACGGCCATGCTGGCGCCCCGGCTGATCAAAATCTGCAAGCCCCTCAAGATCGTGTCGTTCCCGAAGGAAGAGAAGGGGTTCGACGTCGCCGACTGGCTGGAAGCGGACAAGACCCGCGGCCAGAAAGAACTGCTGGCGCTGATCAAGGACACGCCCCAGTATGCGGGCTCCGACCTGGAACTGGCCAAGCTCGCCAACGAGGAGCCCTTGCGGAACTTTCTCGAACAGACCGTAGGGAAGAAGAAAGAGTTCTGCCCCCGCAACATCAACAACCTGATCGGCGACGTCCACGTCCGGTTCCTGAAGTTCCCGCGCCGCATCGGGGAGCGCATGTTCGATCACGACCGGGATACCAAGCGCATCGAAATCTTCTCCGGCCAGGCTGATCTGTTCGCATGGATGCAGCGTAAGTCCAAGAACTGCATTCCGTGGCGCAAGGGCGACGACGGCTTCGTGAGCAAGGAAGAACTCTACTCCGGACTCTCGCAGGGGGCCATCCGCTATGAGGGTATCCATCACGTCCCGGACTGGCCGAAGCGGCAGGACGTCTACTACACATGCAAGGATCCCGCCCCGGTGAAGGACGGTGCCGGCATGCTGTTTTGGGAACTGGTGGACTCCTTCAATCCGGCGACCGACACCGACCGATCCCTGATCGCGGCGCTGTTCGCGGCGCCCATCTACTACCGGGTGGGCGTCCCGCGGCCGATGTGGGTGATCGACTCCGAATCCTCCATGAGCGGCAAGACGACGCTGGCCAGCATGGTCGCGGAGCTGTACAACCATCCGCCCATCGAGGTCAAGGTTCGCGACTTCCAGCGTGACACGCAGGAACTGACGAAGCGGTTCGTGTCAAGTGAAGGGCGCCAGGCCCGGATCGTCCTGATCGACAACATCTCCAACACGCTGTCGAGTCAGGAGCTGGCCGCGTTCGCGACCCTGCCGTTCATCAGCGGCCGGGCGCCATACGGCAAGGGTGAAGAGACTCGGCCCAACAACCTGACGTGGATCTTGACCGCCAACAACGTCACGCTCGACAACGACCTGGCCATCCGCAGCTTCATCATCAAGCTGAAACGCCCGAAGCAGTACAACGCCGACTGGCGCACGGAGACGAGCAAGTACATCGCGGAGAACCGGGCCGGGATCTTCGCCGACATCGTTCAGATGCTGAACACCCACCAGCGGTTCATCCTTCCCGCCATCTCCCGGTTCCCGGAGTTCGAGGTTGAAGTTCTTCAACCCTGTTGCCGCACTGAAGACAACTACGCCAACCTGATGAAGTCCATTCTGGCATCACGGAATGAGGCCAACGTGGACGAAGACATCGGGAAGCAGGTTGAAGACGCAATCCGGACGCATCTCTCAGACCTTCACCTAGACCATGAGAACCAGCCCGTCTTCATTCAGTCTCCGGTCGCCACTCGCTGGCTGGCTGGTATTCACGCCATGCACAACACCAACCCCATGGGATATGTGCGCTCTCTCGCCCGGGAAGGGCACACCCCGCACATCGACTCGAAGATTCAGACATGGCCGCACAACGGGCCGGACAAGCGCCGCGGAATCATGTGGAACCCGACCGGGGGAGAACTGAAGGGAGCCTCCATCATCAAGGCCGATGGAGAGAAGAAGGAGAAGGTCGTCACATGAGCGACCTCGACGACAACCCATTCTTGGAATTCGCTGCTGGGGATCCGCCGGCGCCGGCCGACAACTGCCCGTTCTGCGGCCGGCCGCGGGGCGAGCCCTACCCGCCGAAGCCCTGGCCGCGCGGATTCGAGAAGGAGCCGGCGAACCACTGCCCGACGTGCTGGCACCGCAACGGACGAATGATCTCAATCCATGCGGGACTCCCCGCTGAATCAAAGGTGAAGTAGATGAACATCACCCCAGTAAAACCGAGGATCCGTTGCCCGCACTGCGGCATGGCGCATGACCCCGCCCGGTTCAAAGAAGTCTCAACGCTTGGCCGCGTCGAGAAGTGGTGTGACGTCTGCCGCCGGCACCTGCCGCCCTACGTCCGGGAAGTCGTCGTGAAGGTGATCCCACTCGTGGCGAGGCCGGCAGTGCCCAAGTGCCAGGACGAAGAGAAACCGGGCGACCATGCCATCAAGTCCGTGTGTAAGGACTGTGGCGCAACCCTGTGGAGCTTCGACCCCGCGCGGGTGCGGCGCTACGGGAAGGTCTGTCTCATCCGGCGCCGGAACGCGTCCCAGCAGAGAACGCAGAAGCGGATTCATGACAAGAAGCGGATGGGCGAGAAGAAGGCAGTAGCCGCATGAAGAAGCGCCTACCATCCATCCCTTACATCGGCGGGAAGAACCGCGTTGCGGCCATCATCGGTCGGCACCTGCGCGCCACCGGTGCGGACGTGCTCGTTGATGGGTGCGGCGGATCCGGATCTATCATCACGCACGGGGGCTTCGTCAAACGCGTCTACAACGACGTGGACGGCGACATGACCAACCTGTTCCGCGTCATCTCCGGCCGCACCAGTCGCCGCGAACTCCTGGCCCAGGCCCGGTGGATGCCCGGCGGGCGCCGACTCTATGACGACTGGCGCGGAATCTACGTCCATGGCGGGAACTCTTTTTGCCTTATCGCCGACCCCGTACAGCGCGCCCTGGCCACCCTCTACCGACTCAACTATGCCTACGGCGGCAAGATCCGCTCCGGCGGGTTCCTGGTGAGTTTCAGCGAAGACCGCCGGGAAGTCAAGGAACCATCGGCCTGGTTCTCCAGGCTCCGGCGCATGGTTGCCCTGGGAGAACACTGGCGCAACACCGTCATCGAGGAGCTTCCCTACCAACAACTCATTCACGCCTACGGTCGGCGCCCTGGCGTTGTCCTGTATTTCGATCCGCCCTACTTCGGCACCGAGAACTACTACAGCCGGAAGTGGACGGAGCAAGATCACATCGACCTGGCTTCCGCCCTTTCAGCTGCTCCGGCGCCCGCGGCCGTCAGCTACTACGATTGCCCGCAGGCCCGCGCTCTCTACCCGGAGGAACGCTGGGAGTATCTCACCATCGGCATGACCAAGAACGTCAGCAACGGCAAGTCCATCCCCAAACCAAAAACCGTCGAAGTCCTGATCATCAAGAAGTAGATCCAACCCAAGGAGACAGCGACCATGAAGTTCAAGATCCACGTCAGCAACGAGAGGGGAGAATGGTGGGAAAACTACGAACTGAACACCGACAATCCCCAGGAGTGGGCAGAAAGAACCGTCAAGAACTACAACGAAACCTTGCGCTCAGGGGAGGTTCCCAGGACGCTGCTTGGTGTTGAAGTTGTCGAAGTTGACGGGCCGCGCCTGCATTCCTTTTTTAAGCTCACCAACGGTCAGAGCGTGAATTTCCGCGGTCGGATCGTTGACCTGTACCAGTGTCGTGAATGTCCCGTTACGGCAAAGCGCTTCGGACTTTCGGAGGGAATTATCGTTGACTCAAAGTTTAAGCGAAAATTCTCGAAGTATTGCATGACGCAGGACGACATCAACAAACTCTGATAGGGAGACAGTGACCATGACCACGAAAGAATTAGCGCAGAAGCTGAACGGAATTTCGTACCCGGTGCGGATTCCCAAGGAGATCAACGACGCCGCCAAAGCGGCCGGCCTGGTGATCGTCTACGGGGCAAGCGACGACCTCATGGAGTTCGACGGCGCCATCCGTGAAGAGGTCGGCGTCAATGACGGCGGCACGGCGTTCCTCGATGAGAAGGGGCTGGTAGAGAACGCCTGCCATGGCGAAGACGATTGCCCGTATTTCCAGCGGGTGAAGGAATCCGCCACCAGGATCCACGCCCTTTGGTGCAAGGAAGGCGGCTACTCGTGGACGTACAAGACCGAGATCCCGCACGAGACGTTCGTCGTCCTCGACGGTGACGCCGGCCCGTACTGCCGCGGCATTGTGTTCCGCCTGGCCGACGTGATGCCGCCGGCGCCGGCCGCGGCCGTCTCCCCCGAACCCGTCACCTTCAAGTTGAAAACCGGCGACATCGTCACGCGCGAAGAGATCATTGAATCCCTGCGCGAGGGGGCGCACGCGATTACGGAGAAGCAGAAGAAGCGCGACCCAGGATTCGTCCGGTACCCGACTCTTGAAGCGCTGATGGACTACATCGAGGATAACGGGATCCCGGCGCGCGCCGGCGGAAAGGGGGCGTAACCATGGGCGCCAAGCGAATCGACATCTTCTTCGAGGATCACATCGGCGTCGGCCTGCGGTGGCGGACGCATTGCGTCTTCCCGCTCACCCTGTCGCTGTCGGTGATGTTTGTGACCATCACCGTGGGCATCGGAAACCGGGAGTATTGCTGACCATGATGAAATACGAGCTGACAACCGAAATCGCGGGAGAGCTGATCAAGCAGGAGCTGAAGTTGCACGACGAGAAAGGCATCGGCAACGCGCTTAACGCCCACGCCGTCTCGCTCTCCCGGTGGGTGATCAACACCCGCGAGCAATCCATCCATGACGCCCTGATCAAGCTGGGGTGGATTCCGCCAAACGGAAAGAACGATCTGATCAAGCAGGGGTGGACGCCGCCGCCCCGGCAACAACAAACCATCGGCGAACAGGAGCACCGTACCATGCGCCAAGGAATCGTCTCGAAACACACCAACGATGCCAACGGCAACCCCGCCGGCGGCACCACCACCGGAACCGGAATCAGCATCGGCTGGCAGAACGGGCCGCTGGGCCGGCACGCCGCCGGTTGCGAGGAAGGGAAGCCCTGCGTCGAGGGTTGCACCCGTGTCGCCCCCAACGGTGCCTTCGTCGAGGACGTGATCGAGGCCGCGGCCGACCGGCTCCGCTACTACCAGGGAAGCCGGTTCGCGTGTGAAACCAACGCCGAGGCGCTGGATCACCTGGAGAAGGCGCTGGCGGCGCTCGACCGCCGCACCAAGGATCGCGAGTCGCGCAAGGTCGAGGGCACCCACGGAGCCTAATCCGGATCGCCAGCAACCCCACCAAGAACAAGAGGATTGAACCACATGGAACGTTTCGCCGTCGCATCAGAACGCCCCGTTGCCGGGATCCCCGGGCGCCAGCCCAGCGGGGAAGAACGCAAGACCATCTCCGATGCCATGAACGACATCGAGAAGGCGCTGTACGAATTGAACGAACAGGCCGACATCCTCATCGACCGCATTTCCCCCGTCCTCATCAGCGAAGTTCCGCAAATCGCCACCCCGGTAGACCCCGGAGCGAAACATCCCCTCCGTCTTGAACAGGCTGCCGTCGTCGAGGGAATGCTTTCCCGGCGGTTCGACATCTCCCGCGTTACGGAGAAGCTGGCCAGGGCTCGCGAGCGAGTCATGATCTGATTCATCCACGGATCGCTGACCGCAAAAGGGCGGGCAGGAATCAACCTGTCGGCCCTTCTTATTACCCGGCCGCGGCCGGCGCCGGCGGGAGATCAGCCG
>CAITSE010000046.1 GCA_903894975.1 uncultured Lentisphaerota bacterium | reverse complement strand
CGGTCATGTTGACCGCCATCCTCGCGCTGGCCACCAGCGCCTGCACCACCACCACCGCCGCGGACGGGTCGAAGACCACCACCTGGACGGTCACCCCGGACCAGCTCAACGGGCTCACGCAGATCGTCACCGCGATCAAGACCCAACAGGTCAAGACGGTGGTGGTCCCTACCAAGCCGGCGGCCGTGGCGGTCATTCCGGCAAAATGAGTCTGTGGGTGGTGACCATCAAATTCTAACCGGAATACGGCGATGAGAAACTGGAAAACAACCTTGCTCGGTGCCCTGGCCGCAGTGGCCACGGCAATCCAAACGCAGGCGATGGTCGGCAACCTGGGCGACTGGCGCTTGTGGATCCTTCCCGCGCTGCTCGCCGGCTGGGGCGCGGTCCAGAAAGACCATAACGTCACCGGAAACTGACAACGTCAAGCGCGGGCCAAGCCATGTTTCAGACGAGATTCCATGCGCCCGACGGCCCGCGCGCGAAACAACCTCCCGCGTCATGGCGGGTTTGGGTGAACAGCAGGGCGGCAGCCGGGCGCGATGTGGGGACTTCTCACCGGCTGCCGCACCACCCCTGAAAAACTGAAATCAAGACGATGGGAGACCCACACGTGCTTTGCGGATTGTTGGTGGCGGCGGCGTTGCTGCTGCTGCGACGCAAGGTGCCGGATGAGGGATAAGGGATAAGAGATGAAGAGTTTACCGGAAATCATTGGTGACATCCAGGGCGCGGTGGGAGTGACGCGCGACAAGGTTTTCGGACCCGTCACCGCGCAAGCCGTGTGGCGGTTCATGTGCCGGGCACAAGTGGGAGACGCGGAAGAAGACGACACGACGCCGTCAGCGGATCCGGGCATCGACCCGCGCAGCGCCGCGGTGATCGCCACGCTGGATCCGAAGTTCCAGCCGCGCATCAAAAAGTTTCTGTTGGCCGCCAAGGCCACGGCCGCGACGTACGGTTGCGATTACCGCATCATCAGCGGCGGCCGGTCGTGGGAAGAGCAGGCGGAGCTTTACCGCAAAAGCCAGGCCGGCGGTCCGCATGCCGCGCCGCCCGGTTACAGTTGGCATAATTTTGGCGTTGCTTGCGACGCCGGAGTCTTCCGCGGCCAGGCTTATCTCGATGACACCGAACCGGCCTTGGCCGACAAGATCCACGCCGCGATTGGCCTTCACGCCGCGGAGTGGGACTTGGTTTGGGGAGGTCGCTTCACCGGCAAAAGCAACGACGATCCGCACTGGCAGGCGGCCGAGCTGCCGCTCACGCCCAACGACGCCTGCCGCGCGAAATTCCAACAGGAAGGCTCCGTGCTGTGAAAGGCCGCGACATCTTCATCGGCATCTGCGAAGCGCCGGACCCCGAGGCCGCGCTGCGCAAGATCGACCGCAAGGCGCTGCGCCGGCTCGCGGACTGGCTCGACGCGCTGCACCCCGCCGGCGGCTTCGCGGCACTGGCGGAGGGCATGGTGATCATGGAATGCGCCCGGCGCTGGCGCGACAAAGGCAAGGACATTCCGGCCGATGAGGCGGTGGAACTTGGTGAAGCACTTGCGGAAGGGAGGAACGATGTTTGAACTGATCGTCCTTCTCGCGCAAACGGTCACCGCGCCACCGGTCTCCCAGGGTATTTCTCCGGCAATGGTGGCCGAGATCATCGCGGCACTATTTGGTGTGCTGGGCGTTGGCGGCGTGGCAGGCGCGGGGATTTATCACAAGGTGGTGCGCGTCAAGACCGTTATCACCGGCCAACCCATCGAAATCGTCAACGCCACCAAGCCGGTCAGCTACGAAAACCATCAGGCGTTGGATGCGCGGGTGGGCAAGGTGGAGGTCAAGGTGGAATCCCTCACAGAAATGCAGCACCGGCAATTCGTGGACATCCTGCGCGCCGGCGAAGGCCGGGAACGGAGGATTCTCGAAACCGTCAAGGCCGGCGATGTGGAGATCCACCGCCGGCTCGACGCGCTGCTGCCCGTCATTCCGTCCCGCCGCAAAATGCCCGGTTGAAATTTTCCCATGATCCGCCGCACCCAACAGATCCGCAAACGCATCCTGGAAACGCTTCTCTGCGCGCAAGGATACGCCGTGCCCGAAGAAACCCTTCGTTCATACGTGGATGACTTCGAACGGCCTCCCACCACCGACGATGAATGGGCGGCCGACATCAAGTTTCTCAGCGACCCACCCGCGCCGCGCATGGTCAAGGTGCCCGCGGCCATGGATGACAAGCTGATTCAGTGGACAATCACCGAGGCCGGCCGCGCGCTGCTGGCCTCGCTCTAACTGTTGAAATGCACCATGCAAGACAAGGAAGTCAGGAGCGACGCCAAGCTCAAGAATCTCCGGCCCGAAATGCTGGAGACGTTGTGGCGCCTGCGCTACCCGGAGGAAGACGGCGAAAAGCTTACGCTGGAAGCCATCGCCGTGGCCTTGCCGAAGCTGGTCGGATTCTCCGCCTCGCTCTCCTCGTTGTCGGACTTTTTCAAGTGGCTGCGCTTCAAGCGTCGGATGGAAGCCAGCGCCGCGACGGCAGCCCAGGCGCGCCTGGAACTGGCGAAAGACCCGAATCTCGACCCTGCGGACATCGAGCGGGCCGCGCAGGCGGTGTTCACCGCGGAAATGTTGGAGGCCGGCAACGTGCGGGCTTATGTGGCGCTCGCGAAGCTGCGGCTGGCGGGGCAGCAAGTCGATTTGGACCGGCGGCGGATCGAGCTGTTGGAACGCAAGGCGAGCCAGGCGGATCAAGCCAACGAGGTGGTCAACAGCGAACTTGGCGACGGGGAAGCGCGGGACCGCCTGAAAACAATTTTCCGAATGGGTTGACCATGCCGGGCAAGACCAAACAGAGCCGCGAGGCGATCGACAAGCTGGCCGCCAAGGTGGCCGAAGCCAAGAAGGATGCCGCCGGCAATTCGCTGTGGGGCATGGATTTGGACGTGATCCGGCCGCTGTGCGACAAGCACGAGCTGGGCACCACCTTCAGCGGTTGGGCCAATCCCTATCCGGAAGGCGATCCCCGTTCGTTGCTGCTGGAATACCAGTTTGACAATTTCCACGACCGCAGCCGCTTCAAGATTTCGCTGATGAGCCGCCAGAGCGGCAAGGACTTCACCAGCGAGGGCGAGGCGGCGGAAGATTGCCAGGCCCGCCCCGGCACCGAGTGGATGGTGGCCGCGCCATCGGAACGCCAGGCGCTCGACTCACTCGACCAGGGCAAGAGCTGGGCGGAAGCCTTTGACCTGGTGGTGGCCGACTATCAGGAAAAGCGCGAGGGCGGCAGCGAGACGCTGCTCAAGAGCGCGGAGATCCTCTACTCCAACGGTTCGCGCGTGCGGGCCGTGCCCGGCCGTCCGGACACCGTGCGCGGGCGCAGCGCCAACCTGCTGCTCACCGAGTTTGATTTCTTCGACGATCCGGCCGCCACCTGGCGGGCCATCCTGCCGTCCATCACCAACCCGCTGCGCGGTGGTGAGAAAAAGGTGCGGCTGATCACCACGCCCAACGGCAAGGGCGGCGCGGCCGACAAAATCTGGGCCAAGGCCGAGGTGGGCAAGCACAAGTGGAGTCGGCACCTGGTCACCATCTATCACGCGGTGCTGATGGGCCTGCCGGTGGACATCGAGCAACTCCGCGAGATGTTCGACGATCCCGACGGCTGGGCGCAGGAGTTTGAGTGCCGCTTTCTCGACGGGTCAAACGTGCTGCTGCCGTACGAGTTGATCGCCACCTGCGAAAGCATAGAAGCCACTGAGGCTTGGTCGCTGGAAGACGGGCTGGGCGGCGGGCAGACGTTCATGGGCGTGGACTTCGGACGCACCAACGACCCGACGGTGGCATGGACAGCACAACGCGCCGGCGGACTCAAGGTCACCCGCGAGGTGCTGGTATTGGAAAAGACCAGCTCGCCGGAACAAGAGCAAATCCTCCGCGATCGCATCAAGGCGGCCGACCGAGTGTGCTTCGACTACACCGGACCCGGCATCGGCTTGGGCGATTACCTGGTCAAGGAGCACGGGCAATGGAAGCCGGAGGCGCACCAGTTCGGCAAGGTGGAGCTTTGCACCTTTACCGCGCCCTTCAAGCGGTTGATCTTCCCGCGCCTGCGCCGCGCCATGGAAAAGCGCGAGTGGCTCATCCCGGTTTCCCGCGCCATCCGCGAAGACCTCCACGAGATGCAGCAGACCCTAACCGGCGGCGATTACAACTATTGGAGCAAGCGCACCCGTGAAGGCCACAGCGACCGCTGCACCGCCCTGGCGCTGTGCGAACGCGCGGCGGGTGGTGAATCAGCTCCGTTCGCCTATCAAGCCATCGAATCCCTGCGGCCGGAATTCCGGCGGAAAGGAGCCGGGCTGTGAAGCGCTCTAGAATCGATTCTGAGGGGGGGGCACCGCAGCCCTGCTCGCGAGTCGGCCATTTGGCTACGACGAGTTTGCATGGCTATGCATGGCAAGAAAGGGCAATCCCTGAAACTTCGACAGACTCCCGACCGGTCGGAGGCCGGAAATGCCGTAAATGATCCCGAATCCCGTCATTCTTGGCCCGAACGGCAGCCCGGTCAGCACCGAGCGGGTGCGGTTGGAAAAGGCGGCCCGCTTCAATCCGCTCCGCGGGTGGACGCCGGACGTGTTGGTCTCCCAACTGGAAGCCTATTCGCGCGGCGAGATTTCGCGGCTCGCCTGGGTGATGGAGTGGTTGGAGAAACACGACGACACGATCGCCACGGTGGCGCCCAAGGCGAAGGCGGCGGTCTCGCGATGGGGATACGACGTCCTGATCAAGGATGAGGTAGCGCCCGAATGGAAGCAGGCGGCCCAAGACCAGCAGGGCACCTTGCAGGAATTCTATCAGTCGCTGGAAACCGGCGACGCCCTGGAACTGGAAGAGGCCGGCGGCATGCGCCTGCTGGTCCAACAGGTGATGGACGGCTACGGCAAAGGGTACGCGGCCCACCACATTATTTGGATTCCCGGTCCGCAACGCCTGCGCGCCCAACTGGTGAAAGTGCCGACGTGGTTTTTCGAAGTGACCGAAGGCCGCATGAAGTTCCTCCCCACCTATTCCGCGATCCGCGGCGTGGAACTGGATACCCTCGGCGGCCGCGACGCGTGGATGCTCTCGAAAGGCCGCGGCGTGATGCTTGCCGGCGTGCTGGCCCGCATGTTCAAGCAAATCCCGCTTCAAGATTGGTTGACCTACTGCGACCGCCACGGCATGCCGGCCTTCCTTGGCAAGACATCCTCGGCCAAGGGCAGCCAGGGCTGGAATGACATGGCCACCGCCGTGGCCTCGATCGGCGCGGAGTTTGGCGCGGTGGTCAACACCGGCGATGTGATCGACGTGGTCAATCTGGCCACCCAGGGCGAGCCGCCGTATGTCAAGTTGATCGACCGGATGGACCGGGCCCAGGTCATGTTGTGGCGCGGCGGGGACCTCAGCACGCTCAGCCGCGAGAACGGCGTAGGCGCCAATCCGCAACAGGAAGACAGCGACGAACTCGACAGCGACAATGCCTCGTGGGTTTCCGAGACCATCAACCGCGCGCTGACCAAGCGCGTGATCGCCTGGAAGTTCGGCACCGCGCCGGTGCTGTGCGAATTGAAGCTGCGCACCAAGACGCGGGAGAACGTGACTCAGGACCTGGCCACCGTGCAATCGGCCAAGGAAATGGGCGTGCGCATCAGCAAGGGCTGGTTCCTCAACAAGTTTGGCGTGGTCGAGGCGGATCCCGATGAAACGGCCCTCGGCGAAAACCAGCCGCCAGCCGAAACGGCCGCGGCCGAAACGGACGTGACGGCTTCCAACACGGCAGCCGCCACTGACGCGGCGGCCACGATCCGCACGGCCCTTGCACAGGACCTGCAACCCCTCGGCAAAGCCCTCGAAGCGGCAATGAACGCCGGGGACCTGCCGGCGGTACGCGCGGCGCTGAACCAGGTGTCCGCCCGCATGCCCGAATTCCTGACTGGCGACGCCACGGCCGGCGCCATGGGCGTTTTGATGGCAGAGGCCTTCGCCGGAACCACCCCAACCAACTGATCCGATGAAACTCCGCTCCCTCTTCCTGACGGCCATCAACACCGCGGCCGATGCCGGCCTCGACGCGCTCAACGCTGCCACCGGCTTCTTCCAATCCCTCAACCTCACCGAGGGCGAGAAAAAGCAGCGCTACCGCTTCGCCGACTACGGCGAATACCCGGTCACGCTGGCCGACGGACGCACCGTCACGCAGGTGTTCGACCGCGAGGCGGCCGATGCGGTGGCCAGCAACTTCCGCAAGTACGCGGGCCTCGACATCTTTTTCAAAGGCGTGCCGATGTTCGAAGGCCACGCCGACGACGCCAACTGGATGCGCGCCAATCCCGGCCACAAGGCGAGCGCCGTGGCCCGCATCAAGGCGGTCCATCCGGCCGACGACGGGATGGACGTGGAAACCGTTTTCAACAGCGACGGCCTCGCCCTGGTGAGCGGTGAGGCGCCGAAGTATTCCGCCCACTCCCCGCGCTGGCGCATGCAGCCGATCCCCGGCCGCGACGGTTGCTACCGTCCGGTGCTGCTGTGGAGCGATGCCCTGACCAATTCGCCGAACATCCCCGGCAGCGTGATGGCGCTCAACAGCGGCGATCCCTGCCAAGACCTTTCCTCCGGTGCGGCCGATGCCGCCCCGGGCGAACCCGAGACACAAACCAACGACACCAACGACATGAAACTAACCGTAGCAGCGCTCGCCGCACTCGGGTTCGCGCCCGATGCCGCCCTCAGCGCAGATGAAATCAGCACCGCCGTTTGCAAGCTGGCCGGAGACAAGGCCACCGCCGATGGCGCGGTCACCTCCGCCAACAGCAAGATCATCGACCTCGATGCCCACCTGAAAGCCGCGCGCGGCCAGGCGACCGACACCGTGATCGCCGCCGCCATCGCCGACGGCCGCATCACCGAGGCCGACAAGCCGAAGTGGGTGGATGCGCTCAACACCTCGTTTGAAAGCGAAAGCGCCAAGCTCGCCAAGCTCATGCCGGTGCTCAACACCGCCAGCCGCTTGCCGGACCTGGCCACCCGCCGCGCCGAAGGCGCCCCGGTGGTCGCCGGCATCGACGCCATCAACACTGCCGTGCGCGAATACGCCGCGGAAAAGAAGATCGACATCACCGACGCCGACGGTTGGACCCGCGCCTTCGAAGGTGCCCGGGCCGCCAAGCCGGAAATCTTCGCCCGCAAATAAGCCGCGGGAGAAACCAAGCAGAGAAACCAGAGACCAGAAACCAGAAACCAGATAGAAATTATGAACCACATGCTACTGCTGGTCGCAATCCTCGCGGCCGTCATCACCGTTCCGGTCCTCGCGGCCGGCTTCACGCGCGTCTTCCCGCTCGGCGGGATCGACGTGTGCAACATTGCCGGCGACTACGATTCGGGTGTCATCACCCGCAGCGCGGAAGCCGCCCTCACCACCGCCCGCTTGCTGGTCAAGAAAGGCACCGGCGACAATCAGGTCAACATTTGCGGTCTGGCGGATACGCCGATCGGCACCAACCAGGATACCGCGTTGATCGACGGCAGTGTGGCTGTGGAGCTGCTCGGCAACAAGCCAGGCCCGCTGATCGTCATCGCGTCCAAGGCCATCGCCGTGGGCGTGGATGTTTACAACGCGGCCGGCGGCAAGGTGTCTGACGTGGCCGGCACGGGGGCCTCCTATATCGGCATTTCCCTGACGGCCGGCACGACCGACGCGGAGATGCTCATCGCCCACCGCACGGCAGTCACGGTGCCCACCGCGATCGCGGATTCCTCGGTCACCGCCGCCAAGCTGGCGGCATCGCTCGACCTGAGTTCCAAGACGCTCACGCTGCCCACCGCGCAGCCGATCGTGCCGGCGCTCACCATGCAAACGGTGCTCAAGACGGCAGGCGCCACCTTGACCACCGGCTTCTCCGGCGGCGTGATTTCCAACGCCGGCGCCAGCGGCACCGTCACCATGGTGCTGCCCGCCGCCACCGTGGGCCTGAACTACACCTTTTTGGTGGAAGCCGTGCAGGAATTGCGCATCGACCCGAACACCACCCAGACCATCGCCCTGCCGTCCACCGGCGTGCAAGGCGGGGCCGGCAAGTACATCGTGGCCGATGCCGTCGGGGAATACGTGCGACTGGTGTGCCTCACGGCAGGCACCTGGAGTGTCCTCGGCTACAGCGGCACCTGGACCGCCGAAGGCTAACCCCAACCGACCGGCCGTCCGCGGCGATTCCCCGGAATTCCGCGGGCGGCCACCCAACCTTCAAAAGCAAAACCGACTCTAACAAAACATCATCATGAAGAACCTCGAATTGTATTTGGCCCTCACCGGCGCGACCAGCGCCTCCCTGGTGCCCGAAATCGGCGGCATCACCGTTGCCAACGCCGCCTCGCAAAACTACGCCGCCTCGCTGGCGCAAGACGTGACCGGCTACCTCGCCGGCCTGCCTGACCCCGATGAAGAGGCAAGCCTCAACCTCCTGGTCCCGCTCATTCAAACCGCCGACTTCTTCCAATACCCCGTCGCCACCGACGAGGCGTTCCTGACGGAAGCCGACGATTCGGACGTGCGCGCCATCGGCGCCTCGTTCAAGCGGGTGACCAACACCGGCACCACGGCCACCGACGCCACGGTCCAAAAGGGCCTCACCAAGCGCGTCGAGCACCGCACCTTGCCGCGCGTGAACGGCACCATCCTGGCCGGTTGGGAAAACCGCACCGCCGCCAGCCTGCAACGCCGCCTCACTCGCGCGGATTACGTGCGCGCCATCGCGGTGATCGACGGCGCGGCCAACAACACCTCGCCCGCCGCGTGGAGTGCCAGCACCAACCCGGACGGTGACCTCCGCGCCCAGGCGCAACGGACGCTCACCAAGACCGGCCGCGCCGCCACCCACTGCCTGCTCGGCGGTGCCGCGCAGCAACTCCGGCAGGACGCCTACGAGGCGGCCACCCGCGCCAACCACGCGATGGCGAGCCATGCGGACTACACCATGGAGGAACTCGCGCGCTACCTCGGCGTGGGCATGGTCAAGCTGGTGGAAGCCATCAAGCAGACCGCGAAGGGCGCCACCAAGAGCCAGATCCTCGGCTCGGCCACCTACACCTACAACGCCCCCGCCGGCGTGGAGATCGACGATCCGTCGAACTTCAAGCGCGCGTGGAGTCCCACGATGAGCGGCGGCCGCTGGGCCGTTTTCATCCAGGAAGGTGCCGCGTGGACGGACATCACCGTCTTCCACCAAACGAAGATTTTCGCGCCGATCACCGCCGGCGTGGAAAAGCTCACCATCTCCTGAGGTGGCCAACAGCGGCGGGCGGGCACTCATGGCTGGTTGTCCGCCCGCCGCATTCCTCATCCCTCATCTTTCATCTCTTATCCCTCATGCTCTGGACCACCATCACCGGCGACGACCTCGACGGCATCATGACCGACGAGGAAAAAGCGTTGGCCACGGTCTCCGCCGGCGGCACGATTTCCGACCGCGCGGTACCGGTGGTGGCCAACCTGATCGCCGAGATCCGTGGCATGATCGCCACCTGGTCGCCGAACACGCTCAGCGCCGACGCCACCAAGATCCCGCCTTCCTTCAAGGCCCGCGCCTTGATCATCGCCCGCTGGCGCCTGCTGACCGCGATTCCCGATTACGAGCCCAACGCGGCCCGCAAAACCGAATACGAAGCCGCCGAGAGTTTCTTCAAAGACGTGGCCCGCGGCCAAAACCGCCCGCAACCGGCCGACGATGCCATGCCCAACGAAGTGCCTGGCGAAAAGCCGTCCGGCGTCGAGATCGTCAGTGCTCCCGGTAGCCGCACAGGCCGCAGCCGCATGGACGGAGTCTAACTACGTAATCACTCAATCACTTACTCACTCACTTACTTTTCCAATGCCGCTCGTCGCCCCAGGCCAACCGATGACTGCCGCCGCCACCGCGGAGCTGCGCGACGTGTTGCCCACCTGGCTCGGCTCGCAGGGCATCCGCGACGGCATCGCCGCAGAGCTGCGGGCGCGGGCCTTCTTCGTTTCCCGCTGCGGCGTGGCGGACATCCTTTCGCTGGTGAAGGATCTGGCCACCCGCATGGCGGCCGGAGACATGGACATGGCCAGCGCCCGTGTGACGCTGCTGCAGGCCATCCGCGCCATCGGCTACACTCCCGCCGGCGGCTTCCCCGGCACGCCCGAGGGCGCGGTGCCCCCGGCCGTGGAAGGCACGCTGCAGGATCTAACGTCCAAGCGCCGGCTCGACCTGATCCTCAACACCCAACTTGACCTGACCAAGGGCCGCGGCCAGCAACTGCGCGGCCTGCGCCCCGGCCGCTTGGAACAATTCCCGGCGTACGAACTGGTACGTCTCGGCGCCCGCGCCGTGCCGCGCAACTGGCATGCCCGTTGGACCATCGCCGGCGGGCAAGCGGTTTCCGGCGGACGGCTGATCGCTCTGAAGGGCGATCCGGTCTGGGGCGAACTCGGCGGCAGCGGCAACTTTGACGACGCGCTCGACGTGGACTTCCCGCCCTTCGCATTCAACTCCGGCATGGGTTGGGTGGAAGTCTCCGCCGAAAAATGCCGTGCCCTCGGCGTGACCGGCCCGGACGGCGAAACCGTCGATGAATGGCTGGCCAAGTCTCACCCGCTCACCGTCGGCCGCCAGGATGCCGCCATGCCTCCGCCGCAAATCTCCATGACCGGCATCGACCCGGCCCTGCAAAACGCCTTGCGGCAGCTTGGCGTGGACATCGTCGATGGCGTGGCCGTCCCGCAAGGCGGCGCCGATGCCTTGCGCGCCCGCCTGGCCGCCCGTGCCGCCGCCCGTGCCGCCCGTGCCGCCGCCCGTATCTCAGCCCCGGCTACTTTGTCAGCATGGGAAAAAGGAGGTGTCTTGTGAGCCTCAAGGTCACGCTCGAAACCACCGGCATGACCGCCGAACAACTCGGCGCGCTGGATGCCGAGATGGCCAACCGTCTCGCGCTTCACGAAAAAATCGCCGGTGAGGCGGAGGCCTACATCCTCCTGCGCGGCCCCGTGGAATCCGCCACCCGCCACCGCACCGCCACGCGTCTCGGCGCATCCCCCACCGGCCACCTTGAAAAAGATTACGCGAAAGCCAAGGGCGTGGCCGATGAATCCTCCGCCGCGCTGCTGCTGCCGCGCGCCAGTCGCCTGCGCGCCGCTTTCGGCCCGTATGTCTGCCGCCCTGGCCCTGGCCACAAGTTCCTCACCATTCCGGTCAACGCCGCCGCTTACGGCCGCCGCGCCCGCGAATTCGATGACCTGGTGCCGATCCGCGCCGGCCCGAAAAAAACGCTCATCCTCGCCCGCGACCTCGGCGAGGGCCGCTTGGAAACCATGTACGTCCTGGTGCCGTCGGTCAGCATCCCCGAAGACTCCAGCCTGATAAACTGGGACAAGCTCGCCGAAGTGGTCCGCGATACGGCGGAAGAATACTTCGACAAAGCCGTCGAACGCACGCTCTCTAACTGACCTCCGACTTCCGACCTCCGACATCCGTGGCCACCTCCGACCAACTCCTCGAAACCCTCCAAGCCGACGTCACGGCCCTGCTCATGGCCGTGCCCGGCCTGGCCACGGCCACCGTGCTGCCCGACAACGAGGGCGACATCGAGGCGCGCGTGGTCCGCGCCCTGGGCACCCTTACCACCACCGGCGGCAAGCTCGGCCTGTGCGTGGTGGTCCTGCTCCCGGAACTCGAAGACGCGGAAAAGAACCTCCCCGGACCGGTGTTCGGCGTGAAAGTGGAAGTGCAGACGCTCGAAAACGTCCTGTTCAACCGCGGCACCAAGGGCACCGGCATCCGTTCTTCGCAAGCCGCCCTGCGCGTGCTCGGCGCGCTGCACCACCAGGTGCTGGGCACCCACACCCTTTACGCCGACAAGTCGCCGGTCAACCCGGTGAAAGTCAAGACCGGCCACGTCAGCCACGCCGTCACGCTGCACCTCTCACTCAGCGGCCTGCAAGGCCCCGGCAAACCCCTTGCGGTGATCCCGAAAATGGTGGACGGCGAACTCGAACTGGCCTGCGCCACCGCCGGATCATCCATCTACTACACCACTGATGGCACCTATCCATCGCCTGCCGCGAATCTCTATGAAGGACCCATCGGCGGCCTGACCGAAGGCGAGTTCATCCGCACCGCCGCCTACGCGCCCGACCTCAACCCCGGCGACGTCTGCGAGCTGCTCGTCACCCGCTCCGTTGGTGACTCCAACTGGGAAAACCTCGACGTCGTCCGCTGGGAAGAACTCTCCGAGACCAATTGGGAAAACTTTGCCTGAAATGCTGAAACACTGAAAAGCTGAAAAGCTGAAACCAAGACCGCAACTCTAACCAAACACCACCATGGCCGGAATCGACCGCACCACCATCATCACTGGCCCTTGCCAGCTCACCTACAACTCCGTGATCTTTTGGTCCAAGGGAGATGTAACCCTCAAGCCCGTGCTCAAGCGCTTCAACATCGATACGGCCAACTTCGGCAAGGTCGATGAACGCATCGCCGACCGCCGTTTCGAAGTATCCTTCGAACCGGCCGGCGTGCTCACCACCGCCTTGGCCGCGGTGATGTGGCCCTACGGCTCGACGGCCATCGGCGCATCCATCATCGGTGCCACCGACAAACCGCTCGCCATCTGCGGCAAAGACGGCACCAAGGTCACCATGAACAACGCGGCCCTCACCGGCCTGCCCTCGCTCACCCAGGCGGTGGACAAACCGGTCCCAGGAACCATGACATTCACTTGCCTGATCGCCAAATCCACCGATCCCACGAATGCCGCGGCGTACTACACGATCACCAGCACCGCTTATCCGGCGGACACCGGCTTCGCCGTGGGCTCGATCCCCACCCTCACCGGCGCGGCCGTCTGGGGCGCATCCTCGCCGTGGAATTCCTTCCTTACCGAGGCCGGCTTCCAAGTGGACTTCAGCCCGAAGTTTACCGACGTGACGGTGGACGGCATGGGCACGGTAGACCTGATCCTCTCCGGTATGGACGTGACCGCCAAGGCCATCCCGGTAGGTCCCACCGTGGCCAACATCTTGGCCAAGCTGCCTGCGGGCAACGCCTTCGGCACCAGCCTCGGCGGTGGCGACAACCTGGTGATCACTTCCGCCACCGGCGGTGCCATCGTCACCCTCACGGCCGCCGCGCTGGTAAATGCCAGCGGCATCTGGGGCGACGGCACGAAGAAGCGCATCGGCGAGTGCGAATGGATCGCCACCCGCACCTTCACCGCGAACGCCCCCAACCCGCTCTTCACCGTCACCGTCGCGAGCTAACAGCCTTCCGGCGTCAGGGCGCCGGACCCTGCCGGCGGGGTGCGTGGTTTTACTCCTTTCCCCGCGCACCCCGCCGCTTCTTCCATCCCTCATCCCTCATCCCTTATCCCTTATCCCTTATCTCACAAGTGCGCATCGGACTCTACAACGGTTCCACCCTCTACCCCCTCGCCGGGGCCGCCGGCGTGGATGAGCGCACCCATTCCTCCGCCGCGGATTTCTCCATCGCCTCCAACATCCAGCTTCAAACCGCACAAAAGACCCGCGCCGCCAACGCAGCCCACTTCGACCGCCTCAACCTGGTCACCGCGGTGGCGTTCTCCAGCACGCGACTGTTTGCCACCCGGGCGCTCGCCGAACAATACGCGCTCGACTACGACCTTGCCGCCCCGCGCACCGGCATCCTCCACCTCACCACCGTCGGCGACGACGGCACCACACTGGTCACCCGCTACCTCCAAAACGCCGTGGTCAGTCCCCCGACCCGCAAGGTGATGGGCTGCACGGTGTTCCTGACCTACAGCGTGACCGGAGGATCGATCACCACCTCTTGAAACGCTGAAAACTAAAACGCTGAAAAGCTGAAAGAAGAATTGCCATGAACGATATTTCCACCGCCACCCCCGCCGCCACCTACGGCCAACTGCTCCACGCCGGCACCGCCGGCGCGCTCGATCCGACCACCCCGCGCGCCATCCACCTCGGCGATGGCAACGCCACGCCGCTGGCTCTCACGACCTCGCAACTGTTCATCTCCGGCAGCGCCGCCATCACGCTCGTTACTGCGGATCTGCGATATGCCGCGCTTTCCCCGGTGCCATATACCGTGTCTTCCCCGGTGAGCGGCAGCGTGACACTCGACCTGACCCATGGCAATCTTCAGGAAATCACCGTGAATGGCAACATCACCGCTTTCAATGCTCCGGCCAACGGCACCAAGGGATCGACTATTGAAGTCTGGGCCACATGCAGCGGCGGGCCTTGGAACTTCACCCCGGATGCCGCCATCGGCATTCCGTCCGACCGCGGGCTGACGTGGCCCAAGGCGCTGGCCTCCGGCGGATTCTACATCCTCAAATTCAAGCACAACGGCACCAAATGGGTGTTCGTAACCCTGTTAGGAGCATACTGACATGTCCATGAACCTGAAGGTATTCAACGCCGGCGCATCCGGCAACTGGAACACGCGGGTAGGAAATTGGTGGAACAATTTGGCCTGCACATCGCAGGCGTCCACACTGCCGGACGCGAACAGCACCGTGGTCCTGCTCGCCGGAGTATCGACACCGCCGTCTTCGCCAGTGACGGTAGCGAAGCTGGTGGCTTTTTCCCCGACCGGCGCGTTGTTGAGCTTGTCCCTCACCAACGTCACGGTCAACGAGGGCGCGGCATTTGTGAAGTGCGGCGTATCCGGCGACCTGACGGCCACTTGTGCGTTTGTAGGGATAGGCGGAGTGGGATTCACGTCGGGCATCCTCACCGGCAGTGTGGCTTTTCTGGCATCCTCTGAGTATGGCAACAACGGACGCATTTACGGTGATGTTGCCCTCTTCGATGCCTACAATGATTACGGAGGACGCATCGACGGCAATGTCGCGTTCTTCGGGGGTGCCAAGAACACCGGACAGGACGGGGCATTGAATCCTTCCACGGTATCAGGCAACGCCGCTTTTTTCGGTTGGTCCGTGAATGATCACACCGCCGGCAAGGGCAACATCGTGACGGGCAGCGCAGCGTTCTTTGACACAGCCTCATGTGGTGGGGCGGTGAGGAATCATGTCGCCATGTTCGGTTCCCAGGTGACGATGGCCAGCACCATGGCGGTTTCAGGCAATGGAGTGTTCATCGACGTGGCTCAAATGACGGCCGGCACCGTGTCGGGTGACGCGGCTTTCCTGAGCACATCCACAAAGTTCGGCAGCGCCGTAGTCAGCGGCGACGTGGCATTCCTGGGCGGAAGCTCCAATGCCAACCCCCATACGGGCACGGCCGCGTTCATCGGCACGGATACCAACAACAGTTCGACGGTAACGGGAGACGCCACGTTCATCGGGAATGTCGGCAACAAAGGCACCGTCACAGGCAAGCGTTTGACCGTCGAAGCCTTGGACATCCTCGGCGGTGGGATCTAACATTTCAGCGTTTCAGTTTTCAGCATTTCAGCATTTTCCCCCATGGCCGCCGACAAAACCCTCCGCATCGAGATCCTCACCACCGCCTCCGGCGACGGGATCGCGAAAACGCGGGCGGAAACCGAAAAGGCGGTCACCAGCACCAAGCAACTGGCCACGGAATACGACGACGTGGGCACCGCGGCCACCGGCGGCAGCACCAAGATGCGCGCCTTGAGCGAGGCGATGCAGGCTCAGGAAGCCACCATCACCCGCCTGCAAGCCAAGCGGCGGATGTACGACGACATGGGCGCCGCCGCCAAGGCGCTCGATGTCCAGAAGCAGATCAACCGCGAGTTCGACCGCATGCAGGCGATCGAGAACAAGGTCAACGCGGAGCTTGAGCGCGAGCTGGTCCTGCAAAACAAGCTCATCGCCGCCGCGCAGAAAAAAGCGCTGGCGGAAGCCGAGGGCGGCGGAGCGGGCGGCGGTGGAGGTCTCGCGACCGCATTTGGAGGGGCAGCCAGAGGGCTAGCCGGACGTGAGGCGGGATCTTTGGTCAGGCATGGTGCAGGCAGCAGTGCCGGGACATATGCCATCGGTTATGCGGTCTATCGCGAGGCGGCATCAGCCACCAAGGCACTTTTGGATTTGATCGACCAGGTGAATGAAAAATTGCCTGGCAACGAAGAAAGCATGGGAAGGATCAAACGGTTCGTGGAACTCTGTCATGATCCGTTTTCAAAACTCGCGCTGTGGGCATCGCGCCTCGCGCCGGAATTCAAACTCGCCGAACAGGCGGCCGAAAATGCGAAAAAGGAATACACGGCGTTCGCGGACAAGGCAGAATACGACTCATCCAGGCTCGTCCGTTCGATGCAGGAGGTGACCGCGGCCTTGATCGAACAAGGAAAGCAGGCAGATGCCAACCGCAGGGTTGGTGCCGCCGAAACGAAGGCCGCCAATGCCCGCGCAGTGTATGCCGGAACCATGGATTCGGCCACTGCCGCCCAGCAGGAAAAAGCCCAAAAGGTGGCCGATGACGCCGCGGGAGTGCTCGATGCCGCCAAAATCGCCCAGGCAAAGTTCGACGAGGCCGATGCGGCAGTGGTCGCCGCAAAAAACTATATCCGCGAACTCTTGTCATATCCAGCCACGCCGCCGGCGGAGATGGAGGCTGCTCAGAAAGCCTTGGTGGACATCGCCGCCGACCGCGACAAGGCGTTGCAAATTCTCCACGACGCCCAACGAACGGCCGCAGTCAAAATTGCTGAAACGGTTTCCCAGTCGGAACAGGGAAAGATTCAGGATATTACCCAGATTGGAGCTTCGGTCACCAACAGCTATCAAGAGATCCTCAAGGCCGCCCAGGACAAGCTGGCGGCGGAAGGCGGCAAGGTTTCGGCGGGCTTCGGCGCGGGCATCGAATCCCTCACCCAACTGCTCAAGGACAAGATCCCCGACGCACAACAGACGCAAGCCTTTGCCGCCGCCTTCACCATGCTGGAAAACTCGCAGGAAGGACGCGACATGAAGATCATCGAACTGATCACGCGCCTGACGGCCGGCAATACCTCCACCCTTTCCCGGATTGCCGCCTTGGAGGGAAGCGTGGCCAATTGGGAAAACGCCCTGCTCAATACTGCTGCCCAGACCGGCATCCGCCTCAACGTCCGCTGACCGCTGACCACTGACCGCTGACCTTTTCCCATGTCCGCCTACTGGCAAATCAAAGGCCAAACCGGCAAAGCCCTCGACGCCACCCTGCGCGACGCGGACGCCGCCGGAGTGACCAAGGCGGCGGTGGACTTTGCCCAACTCGATGCGGATGTCTTTTCCTGGCAAGTGGATCTGGCCGACCTCGCCGCCACCGGCGCCCTTCTTCCCGAGCAAGACCAGACCGTCGAGCTATGGCGCAACGGCAGCCGCTTTTTTCACGGCACGGCGATGCGCCCGACGCAGGCTTGCCTGACCGCCAATGTGGAAGTGGTCGGCCCGTGGTGGTGGCTGGCCAAGATCCCGCTGGGTTCCTCGGTGGCCGGCGCCGACGGCGTGAGCAAAGTCCGCCAAACCTACGGCTTCAACGCGCAAAACATCGCTACCTCGATCACGGCGCTGCTCAATGCCGCCGCCACCGCCGGCGCGCCCTTCACGGTGGGCACGATCGACACCTGCTACCCGGCGCCCGCCATCACCCTCCAATCCGACACTTGGGCCGGCGCACTCTCCGAACTCTGCCGGCTGGTGCCGGACGGCATGCTGTGGTTCGACTACTCCGCCAGCCCGGCAGTGGTCAATTTCAGCCGCCGCAGCGGCAGCGCCGCCGCCATCACTCTCGACGGCCGCGACCTCAATCCCGGTTGGTCGATGGTCCCGCTGCCGGAACTCCAACAGGAGCGCATTGTGGTCTCCTACGCCGGCCGCCAAACCGACGGACGCACGGTCTATCTCGAACAGGCGTCGGGCACCGCCACCAAGGCCGGAGGAACGCAATATTACACGGTAAGCGGCCCGGAAGTCGGGGCCGACGTGCCGGATACCCAGGTGGAGACATACACGCCGGGGGCGGTGAGCGTGACCAGCAGTTGGCTGGCTGCCTACGTCTATTCCAAACTGGGCATCGACCCGGCCACGGTGGGCTATCACAACTTCATGGGGATCGGCAACAGTACGGCCATCGCCGGCCGCTTGCCCACCTACACGGCCGCCAGCACCACCCAATACACCACCATGCCGCTGCTGGTCTCGGAAGCCGGCGTGCCGCGCGGGTATTTTCCGTCCGCTTTTCCCGGCCTCTACGCCCGCCTCGGCAGCCAGTCGCTGCCGTCATGGGCGGCGGGCCTCAGCTTGTCGGAATTCCAGATCGATTTCAGCGGCGAGATCTGGCTGGAGTTGCTGGAGTACGAATACGGATCGAGCAACCAGGTGGTGGCCAACGGGGTGGTGCCAGCATGGTGGGGAGGCTTCCAGTGGAGCCTCAAAAAACACTTTTTCCGCACCGACGTGCAGGGCTACTACTACACCTCGCACAATCTCTACACGGTGCCTTTCTCGGTGACCATCCCGATGGTCAATACCAACGCATCCAGAATCTATCAGCCGTT
>CAITSE010000045.1 GCA_903894975.1 uncultured Lentisphaerota bacterium | reverse complement strand
GTTTTTTTGAACCGCGAATGAACGCCAATGAACGCGAATGGGATACGATCAATTTGATCTGTAAGTGGAATTAGTCCGCTTCATCCTCGTCAATTACATGATCCGGGTCGAACTTGCGAAAATCAATATTCGGATCGGTGCGGACGATCACATAAAACTCCGCATCCTTCAGGAGTTCCGATCCGTCGCTGGGCAGAATCCGCGCCATGGCCGTCCCGGGGATGGTGAATTGCCCGCCCGCCGCCGTCACCAGGCTGACCCGGCCCCGTTCCACACTGGCCCGGCCGCGCAGGCATTGCATCTGCACCTTTGACTTCGGTTCCGAACCGTCCAGGATCTTGACGAAAACCACGCAGAACTTGCGCCCTTCCAGATAATTCCAGTCCATGCCCTATCCGCCTTGGGTTGCCACTCCGGTTGCCTTGCCGACGGATAATCTACTCCGCAAACCCGATCCGTCCGCAACCCGCAATCCGTTCGAGGGGGGCATCCCGGGCGGCAGACGCCGGAAGAACGGCTATACTTTTCTTTCTCCGGCATGCCATTTTCTCATCACGTCTTTTCGGGAGAGTGTTTCTATGAAACAGGTATCAGGGTTTTCCTGGATTTCCGCGCTGGTGCTGGCCGGAAGTTGGTCCGTGGCGACTGCGGCGACGCCCCCTGCCAAGCCCGGCAAGCCCGCCGCGCCGGCGGCGGCAAAATCGACAAAGGCGACGACGACCGCCGTGACCTCAACCGCGGCGGCCGTCACGCCCCTGCCGGAAAACGTCATGCAGGAACGGCGCAAGCTGGAGGCGGAAATTCAGGCGCGCCTGGAAACCCTGAGCGACCGCGAAATCAATCCGCGCCGGGTGGCCGAAGATCTGAAAATAGAGTGGCCGATCAAGGCCCCGGAACTCTCCCTGGCGGAAGCCCGGAAAGCGGCTGAGGCCGCCGTGCAGGCGGAGTTGGACAAACAGTTCCCGGCTACCAAAATCGATGAAATCAGAAAGGCCGTCGAAACCCAGTTCGCCCTGGTCAAAGATGGCGAATCCGTCAGCTTTGATTTGATCGGCGGCAGGGGCAAGGCTTCCGGCTTGTTTGAAGGCGTTTCCCAGACGCAGAAGAAAGCCAGAATCGGCGGCATCTGGGTCAGTTTGCGGGACTTGGACGAGGGTGCCGTGGTTCGGCTGGATCCGGACCTGAACCAGAAGTTCATCCAAAAACAGATCGGGCGCGACCTCCGCAAGCTCGACTTGGACAAGGAGTCCTTCGTGGAAGCAAACCGCGCCGCCATTGAGGAAAAATCTCTGAACGCGTCTGAATACGTCAAGATCGCCGGCGTCGGCCGCGGCGCCCGGGCCGCGGCGCCCACCTGGATTTCCCGCAAGGATCTGGTGGATGCGGAAGTGCTCAAACGCCGGAAGGTGGCGATGGGAAAAGTTCGTCCGGCGGTGGAGGAAGAAGTCTTTACCAACGCCGGTTATGTAAAATTTGACGGGCAGTGGATGCCGAAGAGCCTGGCGGAAACCCGGAAGGCGGAAAAAACTGCCGCCGCGGAAAAAGCCAAGGAAGAACAGGACATCCTGGACCTGCAAAAACAGGTAGACGAGAAGAAATAAGATGCTGGATTTCTTTCTGGGCGCCGGGGTCGGGATAATGCTGGCCGGGGCGGCGGTGTGGTTGTGGCTGCGCGGTCAAGCACAGGTTGCGGCCGCCGTAACGGCACGGGATGGTGCGGCCCGGGACTCCCAGTTGGCCACCGCCGCCGCGGAATTGGCCGCCGAACGCCGCCGCACGGAAGAACTGACGGCCGCCCGGGAACAGGCCGTCGCGGAAACCGGCGCGCTACGCCAGACCGAGGCCGAACTGCGCGCCCGCCTGGCCGAAATTCAGACCCGCCTGGAATCCGAACGCCTGGCCGCCGCGGAAAAACTGACACTGCTCAACGACGCCCAGGTCAAGCTCGGCGACGCCTTTAAGGCGCTTTCCGCCGAGGCCCTCCGCGCCAACAACCAGACGTTCATGGACCTGGCCAAGGCCGCGTTCGACAAGTTGCAGGAATCGTCCAGGGGCGACCTCGACGGCCGGCAGAAAGCGATCGAAACGCTCGTAAAGCCGCTCAAGGAATCCCTGACCGGCCTGGATCTGAAGATCGGCGAACTCGAAAAATCCCGGGTCTCGGCCTATTCCGGACTGACCGAACAGCTCAAGTCGCTGGGCTCGGCCCAGGGGCAGTTGCAGACCGAAACCGCCAACCTCGTGAAGGCCTTGCGCGCGCCGCAGGTCCGGGGCCGCTGGGGCGAGATCCAGCTCCGGCGCGTGGTGGAAATGGCGGGCATGGTCAATTTCTGCGACTTCGGCGAGCAGGAAAGCGTCACCACCGCCGACAGCCGCCTGCGGCCGGACCTGATCGTGCGCCTGCCCAACCACAAGATCGTGGTGGTCGATTCCAAGTGCCCGCTCATGGCCTACCTGGAAGCGCTGGAGGCGCCGGACGAGGCGACGCGCGTCGCCAAACTCAAGGAACATGCCCGGCAGGTCCGGACCCATCTCCAGCAACTCGGTCAGAAGGCCTACTGGGACCAGTTCCAGCCGCAGACCCCGGAATTCGTCGTACTCTTTCTGCCCGGTGAAACCTTCTTCAGCGCCGCGCTGGAACAGGAACCGGAGCTCATCGAGTTCGGCGTCACCCAGAAAGTCATTCTGGCCACGCCCACGACCCTGATCGCCCTGCTCCGCGCCGTGGCCTACGGCTGGCGCCAGGAACAGATCGCGGAGAACGCCCAGGCCATCAGCGAGCTCGGCCGCGACCTTTACACCCGCCTCGCCACGTTCTCCACCCATCTGCAGGGGGTCGGCAAGGGACTCGACCGCGCTGTAGACTCCTACAACAAGGCCGTCGCCTCCTACGAGACCCGCGTCCTGGTCGGCGCCCGCAAGGTCAAGGACCTCGGCGCCGCCACCGGCGCGGAGATCGAAAGCCTGGACGGCATCGAAAAGAAAGCCCGCGAACTTGCTGCGGAAACCGAGTAAGCCGCATTCGCAGAGTTTTTTTTCTCACGGTGGCACGGTGACACGGTGACACGGTGAATGCGGGGAGATGGTCCGGGAAGCGTTTGTGTAATTTTGTCTTTTCCCACTGCGCCTCCGTGCCACCGTGAGAAAATTCCGTTCTCCGCTCCCGTCTATTTTTTCTCAGGAACCTTCTGCTCCACAAGTGATTGGACGTCCTTAAACTCCGCAATGAATGTTCCCTGGACGTTGATGTATTTCGAATCCTGCCTCCAGAAACTGACTGACGTCGCTCTAATCTGAACTGTGCCGTTCTTTTTCAAGGCAGCGGCGGTTTCTTTTAGTTGTGGGTCGGTGACGGCGAAACGGAGTTTTGCGCCACTTGAGTTCGCTTCAATCACGACGGTATCGCCACTTTCCGTCACATCCCATACCTTGATCGTGCCCTCCACCACTTTCCCAAGAATTTCCTTTTCAGCGCGTTGATTCTGGAGGCTTGTATTTTTCTCTCTCACTGCCAGGTATTGGTTGACGGTATCAAGTGCGACTACAGATCCCTGATTGGTATCTGCTGCTGATACGCCAAGCGCGGCAAAAATGCAGACGACCAGCGCATAACACCTTGTCCGGGTGAGGGAAGTTTGCATTTTCATCTCTGCGCCGTCCTCATTTTTCTTTGTCAAATGCTGTTCGTGGGCGGATTCTTCACCCTTGCCGGAAAAGTATACCCGGCGGGGCAGGAGAAGACAAGCCTTAAAAAATCTGCGGACACCGGACAGTTCCGGCATCTTTCATCTTTTTACCGCCAAAGCCCGCGCGGCGCTCGACAGCCGGATTGCACCCGCCTATGGTATGGGCAACCACGCGGCGGATGCCGCATGGAAGCAGCTTCCCCGACAGGTGCGCGAAAGGTTTTCCAGACATGCAGAAAAACATTATTCTGGATACGAATGTCCTGCTTCACGATCCCAAGGCCATCTTCAACTTTCCCGATAGCCACGTTATCATCCCCATTGAGGTCATCGAGGAAATCGACAGCTTCAAGCGCGACATGACCGAGCTTGGCCGCAACTCCCGCTCCATCGCCCAAATCCTCGACGGACTCCGCGCCAAGGGCAAGCTCGGCGAAGGCATCCAAATTGAAAACAACTCCACCTTGCGCGTCATCTGCGATCTGCGCCTGACCTCGCCCGGCGCCGGCCGCGGGCGCGACCATGGCGGCAAGCCTGAAAACCGCATCCTCGCCATCGCCCTCGACCTGCAGAAAGAACAACCGGACGCGACCACCACCGTGGTCACCAAAAACGTCAACCTCCGACTCAAAGCCGACGCCCTCAACGTCCAGGCCCAGGATTACGACGTAGACCGTTCGCCGGACGCCGATGTCTACACCGGCTGGCACACACTCGAGACCGACGCCGACACCATTGCCCAGGCCCAGAAAGGGCTGCCAGTCGATCTTCCCGACTTCCGCGGCCTGCCCAACGAATACGTCCTGCTCAAGACCAAGGGATCGGAAAAACCCTGCGCCCTCACCCGCGTCGGCAAGATCCCCAACCGTGTGTATCCCATCGCCGAACACAAGAACGGGGCCGCCGGCATCAAGCCACTCAACCTGGAGCAGACCTTTGCCCTGGACGCGCTCCTGGACGACAAGATCAAGCTCGTTACCATCGCCGGCAAGGCCGGCACCGGCAAGACTCTGCTGGCCATCGCCGCCGGCCTGCGCAAGGTCTTTTCCGAGGACCAGTACCATCGGCTCCTGGTCTTCCGCCCCACCATGCCTGTCGGCCGCGACATCGGCTTCCTGCCCGGCGACATCAAGGAAAAAATGGCCCCCTGGATGCAGCCGATCTACGATGCCCTCGAACTTATCCGCGAACAGGACAAGCGCAGCCCCACCCGCATGCTGCCCCAGGACATTCTGGAATGCGAAGAAATCAGCATCGAGCCGCTCACCTTTATCCGCGGCCGCAGCATTCCCCACCAATACATCATCATCGACGAAGCCCAGAATCTGACCCCGCTCGAGGTCAAGACCGTCATCACCCGCGTCGGCAACGGCACCAAGATCGTCCTCACCGGCGATCCCCACCAGATCGACAATCCTTACGTCGACGCCCTGTCCAACGGCCTCGTCTACCTCATCAACCGTCTGCGTTCCAGTCCGATATCCGCGCATATCGGACTGCGTAAAGGCGAACGTTCCGAACTGGCCGAAACCGCCGCCAACCTGCTGTAGCCCGGCCAAGCCGGAGCCATGTTTGCGGTGCCATACAACCCTTGGGCCGGCTTGCCCGGGCGGAAGCCACGGCTGGACGCTCCTGGGTTGCACTGTCAACCCCGGGTTCGATTTCGTCGACTTCGAGCCCGGCGACGCAACCATCCTCGCCGCCGCCTATCCCGCCTGGGCCGCGTGGCTCCGCGCCCTCCCCCCGGGACGACTTGCCAATCCATCGTGACTTCGTGGGGCAGCATTCACTCCAGGGCTTTGGCCGCGGCGGCGAGAAAACGCGCCTCATCCCAACGCCCGGGATGCGCCTCATGCCAGCCGGGGATCGGGCCGCACCCGTCAATCTCGACCCAGGGGATGGAAGTCCGGCCGGTTTTGCGCGCAAGTTCCTCCGCGGCGGCCGGATCCGCATCAATGTCCCGCTCCTGCCAAGCCAGACCATGCCCGGCAAGGATTTTCTTCAGCCGGTGACAGTCAGAACACCATGATGTGCTGTAAATCGTGAGCTTGTGCTGCGTGAGATCATCCCAGGTCATGGCGAGTCTTCCTTGGTTTTATCAGGCGCGGCGCGTAATCGTCTATTACAACTACAACTTGGGCACGGGAACCTGCGCCGCGTCAGAAAATAACAACCACCGCGGCGTGGATGCGGACGCGGGGGATCGTCACCGCCAGCGTTCCGGCGTTGCCGTTCTTTCCCGGTTTGAACGTCCAGGACAAGCGCCCTTTTTCGAGCTTGAGAGAGACGTTTCCCGGGCGCTTGGCGCAGGCGGCGGTGATCCGTATGGGGCCGACTTCGGGAATCTCGTCGATAGCGCCGTTGTTGGGTTGATTGGGAATGCCCGACGCGCGGTTGATAAGATGCACGATCGTGGCTGGCCCTTTTTTCCGCAGGACAACATCCACGGCGACAGGGGCTTTCACGCGGAGGGCAAGCTGCGGATTCAGCGTCGCCAGCACTTCGCCGATGAACGCGCGCTCCATGGGATAGCGGTTGGTTTTGAAATCCTTGAACACCGCGAACGGGATATACGCCGCGAGGCCTTTCCCCGTGCGCTGCACCGTTGCCGCGGCAAAGGGCGTGCGGTCATCGTCTGGAATCGGGGTGGTGCCAAAGTACGAAAGCGCCGTCGCGCCGGCGGGTGTTACGCGGTGGATTTCGCGGCTGTACACCGGGGTGACTCCGAGCGGGGTGCTGACGCAGAAGTGGGCATTCTTGCACGGGTATGGTCCCGCGGGTCCACCCACATTTTTTTCCTGCACGGAAACCAGGCCTTCGCTTTTCACGCCGAAGAACTCCGCGCCGAAGCGTTCCAGGCACCGGGCACCCGTCACCAGGAGCCGGCCTCCGGCCAAGGCATATTCTTTCAGGGCGCCCACCATGGCGTCGCTCATCCTGTCCTGCTCCGGAACCACCACCATGGGGAACTCGGCAAGCCGGGGCAGAAGTGCCCATTCGTCGAGCACGTCGACGCCGTAGGATGATTCGAGGATCGCGTAGACCGCGCCGCGTACACCGTCGGTGTCGTAGCCCCAGTGCAGATTTTTCGATGGCAGGCTCCGGTAATGATGCTCGGAGTGAAGCACCGCGACTTGCGGCACGGTTCCGGTGCCCGTGCACAAACTCCGGCGCGCCTTGACGAACGCAGCGACCTCGCCGATGCGTCTGGAACGCCAGGGAATCAGACGCCCGTCGCGGATGTACTGGGGCGACTCATAGACCTGCACATGCCCGCCCAGGGCCAGCGAGACCGCGGCCTCCTGCATCAGCATCTCGGCAGGCTTGGCGACCCAGGGCGACGTGTCCAGATGTTCGAACCCGCCGGCGCAGTAGAAATTCCAGAGCATGATATCCCAGGGCTTGCCCCGGGTAGAGATGAAACGCGCCTCGCAACGGCTGGCGTCAAGTCCAAATACCCAGGTGTTGTCGCCACTGATCCAATCCGTGGGCGCCGTCGGTTCGCCGGGGTCGCCGAAGGTCTGCAGCCAGTTCGAACAGACAAGCACGCCGGGCTTATGCCGGTGCACCGCGTCACAATAGCGGGTGACATACGCGTCGAAACTGGCGCGGTGGAACGTCATCCACGCCGGCCAGTGCGGATCGTTCAGATCAACCGGCGGCTCGGCGATGCCCGTCGCCTCAGTGAACGCCTGCCGGCAGGCCGGGCAGTAGCACGGCTCGACGCCCCAGAGATCGCCGTCCACCCAGAACCCGTCGACATGGTAGCGGTCGAGGAGTTCCTTCATTTGCGGGATGAGCAATTTTTCGAGATACGGCGAGCGCGGGCAGATCTTGCGCATGGACGGCGGTTTTTCCGGCGGGGAGGCGGGCACGACTTCCCAGGCGGGAAACTTCTCCGCCGCAGCATTGTCGATGATGCCGGAGTAATGGCAGTGCAGCGGCAGCTTCAGCCGCGCGGTCGCCTCGCGCCAGACCTTCATCATGTCGCGGCGGATATGCGGGTTCACGGTGGCGGCCGGCACCCGGCTTTTCCAGCCGGTGACGCCGGGATGACCTTTGCAGTCGGTCTGCACCCAGTCGCACTTCATGGCCTTGAGATTAGCGACAAGATCGTCGACGTTCAGGCGGGCACCGATTGCCGGATCGTCGCGGCGCACATGCATGTCGTAATGCACCCCGAAATAATACTTATCCCCATGCCAGGCGCCTGGGCGTTTCATGCTTATTCTCCGAACACGATCGTGCCGAACTGATTCAGGTTGTGGAACATGTCAAACTCCGGCGCATCCCAGCGCCAGGCCCAGAAACTTGGCGTCCCGGCGTCAAAGTCCAGGCGCGTCAGGTTGGCGCGCCAGCGGGTTCCGGGTTGGGGAGGACAATTGGGGAGGCCTTGCAGAAGCGCAAAGGGAATAAAAAATTCCGCGCTCCAGCCGTCCATGTCGGCAAGCGCCTTTTTCTCGCCGCCGCGGACCACGGTGGCGCTGCGGGGTTTTCTGTCCCCCTCGAAATGCCAGGCCAGCCAGCCGTGGATGTCGTGCTTGGTCACCTGCGGGAAGCCTTCGCGCGCCGGCGAGTTCTGCGAAACCAGCAGCGGCAGTTCCACGCCCAGCGCGGAAATTTCATACTCGAAATAAAGCCGCTGGCTTTCGAGCGGCCACAGAAACACCTCCACGACGTCACCCTGGTAGATGTCGTCGCCGAATCGGGTATAAGCTGAAGTTAGTTTCCTGTCCTCACTGTCGAACAGGAAGTACATGCCGGTGCGCGAATAGAGCGCCTTGAACCGGGTCTGATAGGTGGCGCGGCCGCGGCCGGTCGATACGAGTGCCTGC
Source organism: uncultured Lentisphaerota bacterium (assembly GCA_903894975.1). Taxonomy (GTDB): domain Bacteria; phylum Verrucomicrobiota; class Lentisphaeria; order Oligosphaerales; family CAITYL01; genus CAITSE01. The sequence continues at coordinate 6,655 of CAITSE010000045.1, read as the reverse complement.
CATCCGGCGAGGTTCCATTGCGCGCTTTTGCCGGCGCCGTCAACATCAAAGTCCGGGATCAGGGGGATCGTCAATTCGTTCATGGTAAAACCGGTAACCCCTCTCAGATTCTACGCCGTGGGCAGAACGGGGGAGGGATTGTCTTCTCCAAGCGCCTGCTGGAACATCTTGTACATCGCAGATGCGGCGATCGGAAACGTCACCAGCACTCCGACCCCGCAGAGAAGCACTCCGGCCGCGACAAAAAGATGGAGGATGAGGCTCCAGAGAATGATAATCGGGTTTTTCTTCAGGAGTTCCCAGGCACTCTTGAACGCTTCAAGCCCTTGCGTTTGCCCCTTGGCCAGGAAAAACACGGTCATGAAAGTCAGAGGCGCGACTAGAAATCCGGGGATGATGCAGCAGAGAAGGCCGATCACAATCGCCAGCGTTGCCACTGCGTAGTTCAAAAGGCAGGGACCGGTCATGCTGAAGGCCGAGAACAAATCCCCGATCTCAGCCGTTCCACCTTCGTATTCTTTCCGGATGCCCTTGAAAAATCCGACCAAAACCGGAGCGATCAGAAGTCCGATGAGGAGTCCGATGATACCGCCGATAATAGCCGCCACGATCGTCGTCGCCGTAGAATTCAGATGCATGACCCCGGCCAGTAAGCCGGCGGCAAAACCCACGATGAAGCCGAACCCCTGCGCAATCAGGTTAAGCGCAAGCAAAACCCCGGCAACGATGAGCGCTCCCACGAGGTAGAATGCCGGATTCTGCTTCAGTTTTTCGATCCCGTAGGAAAAACAACTTCCGAAGTCGATCATAAGATCCTCCTGCCGCGTAAACTGTTGAGATTTACCATTCGGTTTGGCCAAGCATAAAGTGTAGCATGCCGGAATCTGGATGGCAAGACCTATCTGCGTAATCTGCGGATGAACGATTTTACGGGCTTTTACCGCGAATGACGCGGATAGCGCATCCGGACACGCCGCCCTCGTACGGGCCGGCTTTGACGGCCAGTCGTATTCATGTACGGCAGAATGCGGGCAGGACGGGCGCCGACCTGTATGGTATCCCATCCGTTTCGCGCACTTTCGCGTATTTAGCGGACGACTCCTTCTGTTGCAACTCGTTCAGGCTTAATTTTCTCCGTTATGCCCATCATCAGCGAAATCGGCCGGCGTTCCCTGAAGATCCGGCTTCTCTGCGGCGGCCTTTACCTGGTGCTGATCCTCGGCGCCGTGACCATGATTTACCCGCTGCTGCTGATGCTGGCCGGGTCGGTCCGGAGCGAGGCGGACTCCTGGTCGGTCAGCCCCTACCCGGAGTTCTGGTTCAACGACCGCGTGCTGTTTCAGAAATATGTGGAGTCCAAGTACAACGGCGGATTTTCCCTGGCCCAGCAGGCCTGGTGCCGACCGGTGCTGAGCTGGCGGACGGTGGAGCCACCGCCGCCGATGGCCGACGCCTGGACCCGCGACTTCCGCGACTTCCGCGCCGCCTTGCCCGCTAACGCCCGCGGCGCGGGCCAGACCGGCGGCACCGGATTGCTCCCGAAGAACTTGCGCGGCTACCGGCAGTACATGGCCAGGGTGTTCCAGGGCGACCTGGACGCCTACAACCGCGCGGCCAATCAACTCTTCACCTCCTGGAGCAACGTCCATCCCCCGGAGGACACCCTGGGCCGCTACCGCAACCGCAGCCTGCCCGAACCGTTCCGCCAGGAACTGGACCGCTGGCGGGCCACGCTCTCCAACACCGACATTGTCGTCACCGGCGCCCGCGGCCCGTTCGTCATGAATTATCTCTACGGCATCTACACCAGCCAGATCGACGCCTACAACCAGGCCCATCGCACCGCCTTCGCCGGCTACGGTGACATCCCCTGCCCTGACCGCGCCCCCGCCGCCGGCCTGGAGCGAACGGACTGGGAAAATTTCGTCCGTCACGAAGTCCTGTTGAACTTGGTGCGGCTCGAAACCAGCCAGAAACCGGCCTTCCGCAACTTCCTGGCCGGCCGCTACGCCGCCGTCGAACTCTTCAACAAAGAACACGGCACGGCCCTGGCCGGGCTTGACGCCATTCCCTTCCCGGACAGCCTGGACCGCGCCCCCTTCCTGCGTCCCGACTTCGAAGCTTTTATCAAGTCCCCGGAACTCTGCCCGATCGACGCCGTCCGCCTCGCCGGCGCCGACGCACAATTCCGCGATTTCCTTACGACCCGCCACGGCCGCGTTCCCGGCGGCTTTCCCGGCCTGGGCGCCGTGGCCGCCGCCACAGACTGGGCCGACTGCATGGCAGACCAAGGGGCCGTGCGCCGCGAACTCACACTGCGCAACTACTGGCAGGTGATTGACTATATCGTCCTGCACGGCAATGGCCTGCTCAACACCCTGTTCTACTGCGCCCTGGCGGTGATCACCGCGCTCATTGTCAATCCACTGGCCGCCTATGCCCTGAGCCGCTTCCGGCTGCCGGGAACCTACAAGATCCTGCTCTTCTGCATGGCAACCATGGCCTTCCCCGGAGAGGTCACCATGATCCCCGGCTTCATCCTGCTCAAACGCTTCCCGCTCTGGCCCATCCTGATCGGGCTGGCCGCCGCCATCGGCCTGTTTCTACTTTTGGAAAAACTGCGCCCAGGCTGGCGGGAGAACGGCCGCGCACTGATCGCCCTCGCCGCCGGCCTGGTTGCCGGCGCCGTTCTCGTGCCGTGGCTCGCCCCCGCCCACGCCACCACCAGTCTACTCAACAACTTCGCCGCCCTCATCCTGCCCGGCATGGCCAACGGCTTCGCCATCTTCCTGCTCAAGGGCTTTTTCGACAGCCTCCCCCGGGAACTTTACGAGGCCGCCGAGATCGACGGCGCCGGCGAATGGACCAAGTTCTGGATGCTCACCATGAACCTCTCCAAACCCATCCTCGCCGTCATCGCCCTCAACGCCTTCACCGGCGCCTATTCCGCCTTCATGATGGCCCTGATCATCATCCCCGACCAGAAGATGTGGACCCTCATGGTCTGGATCTACCAGCTCCAGACCCAGGCCCATCCGGCCGTAGTCTACGCCTCCCTGGTCATTGCCGCCATCCCCACCTTCCTTATCTTCGCCCTCTGCCAGAACGTGATCATGCGCGGCATCGTCGTGCCTACGGAAAAATGACCGGTTCAAACTTCTATGCATCCCGATTCGACGTTGGACGTTCAACGTTCGATGTTCGACGTTCGCACCAGAAGAGTATGGTTCTTAAGTTTACGCGCATGCCCGCCGGGGCGCAAATCACGGCCGCGATCCTCTTGCCGGATGCACCCGCCCATGTAAAGTGAGAGACACGGCGGCCGGTTCGGCCGCCGCACCTTCCGGAGGAGTCTGCCGATGCGCTGCCTTTCCCGCTTTCTGAACGCCGCCATCCCGGCCGCCGCCGGCCTGGTTCTGACCGCCGCGCTCTCCGCCCGGACCGCCGACACCACTGCGACAACGCCCCCGGCGGTCACCAGCACGGCCGCCGCCACGGCGACCCGCCCCGCCGCCTGGGCGCAGCCGGTCCCGGCGCAGCACCTGAAAAACTTCTACAAACTCAACGACCGCGTCTACCGGTCGGCCCAGCCCGAGGCCGAAGGGATGAAAGAGGCCGCCGCCCTCGGCATCCGCGAGATCCTGAACTTGCGCGACTATCATGACGACAAGGATGAAGCCGCGGGCGCAGGCCTGATCCTGCACCAGGTCGACCTCAGCGCCCACAACCTGAACGACCAGGACCTGGCCCGGGCGCTGCGCAGCATCCGGGACGCCAAAGGCCCGATCCTCATCCACTGCCAGCACGGCGCCGACCGCACCGGCGCCGTCTGCGCTCTCTACCGGGTCGTCTATGACGACTGGACCATGGATGCCGCCCTGGAGGAGCTGGCCAAGGGCGACTACGGCTTCCACGCCATCTGGATCAACATCCCTAATCATCTGCGCAAGATGGACATAAAGAAATTCAAAGCCGCGATCGACGCCGGCCGAAAGCCGTAGTTCGGAATGATTCACAGCCAGGCAATTCATTGAACAGAAGGCCGCAAAGGTCACGAAGGGATTGACTAAAAACTTTCGGGGCCGTTGCAAGCTTCTGTTCAAAACCCTTTATGCTCTTTGTGTTCTTTGGGAAAAAAATGGAGTTTTTCATGCGCCGCATCTTCCCGTTCCGCTCCCGCTTGCTGGCTCTGGCCGCCAGCGTATTCCTGGCCCTGAACGGCCTCGCCGCGGAAACGGCTCCGCCGGCCCCGCCACCACCGGCCTTCGACATTCCGCGTCTGGACGGCATCACCGTGGATGGCAATCCCGCCGACTGGCAAGACCGCGGGTTCTCCATCGCCGTGCTGAGTGAACTGACCGGACGGCGCAAGCCCGAAACCGACGCGGACGCCAGCCTGCGCCTGGCCTGGGATGCGCGCGGACTCCTGGTTCTACTCCACGTCACGGACAATGTCTTTGCCGAGGCAGGAAAAGACAGTTCTCTGTGGGAGGGCGACTCGGCGGAACTGTTCCTGGCCGCCGCTCCCGGCGCGAAAGACGTCATCCAGGTTCTGGTTTCGCCTGGGTTTGACCCCAAACATCCGGCACTGCGCACCTCCATGGTCGACCGCCGCACGCCGGAATTGAAAACCAAAACCCGCCCCGCACCCGCCGTCACCGCCGCCGTCACCCGCAATCCTTCCGGCGACGGATATTGGCTGGAACTGCTGGCACCCTGGGACAATCTCGGCATTACCCCAAAAGCCGGCGCCGGCCTGGGATTCCAAGTCTACGTCTCCGACAGCGACGGCGGGAGCCGAAGCAAGCTGGCCTGGTTCCCCGCCGACGGCGCTTCATCGGACAGCAAAAAACTGTACGCCCTCCGCCTGGCCGCCACCCCTTCGCCTGCCGTGACCGCCGCCGCGACCGCCCGGTACGAAAACTTCCGCCGCATCCGGGTGGACGTCGCCGCCACCGCGGACCAAGCGGGAAAAATCGTCGAATTGCGCCCTTTCAGCGACGGCATCTCTACTCTCGTCCCGCTCAAACCGGACGGCCGCCTAGCGACCGCGTCCCTGATCCTGCCCATGCCGCTCCCGGGAAAAACCGCACCCCTCCTCGACCTGCGGCTCGACGGAAAGACGCTCGCCATGCCTTCTCTGGAAGATCCGGAGAAAGCCCGCCAGGACGCCTTCGCCGACGCGGAATTGCGGTTCACCTCGTTCGTTTTCACGGGAGAAGATTTCCCCAGGGCCGAGTTCGCCAATCCTTCGCTGGTGGAAGACCTGATCGGACTGTACGAATTGAAGACGACTTTTTTCGATGCTGGCTTCAACCCTGTCACCCAGGCGGCGGCCCCGGGGCGCTACGGCGCCGTGGTCGAGATTCGGCCCGAAACCGGCCCGGTCACCCGGCGGTACGTCACCCTGTTCCGCCAGCCCGCGGAAGTAAAATGGTGGACGGCCAAAGTCCGCGCCACTCTCGAACTGCCCGCCGGTTTCGGCCCCGCCCCCGCCGTCCTGGCGGAACAGAAACATGCCGTGGATTATTTCGTCCGGAACCTGTTTCGCGACGCCTGCCGCCGCAACGCCGACAGCGCCGTCTTCCTCGCCGGCCTCTATGAAACCAAGCCCGGCGCCGGCGACCTGCCGGAGCGTCTCGGCCCGTGGGGGCTGGACGGACGCTGGTGGTATGACATCAAGAAGAAGCTCGGGTTGCTGGAACCCTACAAGTACTTGGCCCGCGTTCCCGAAGGCCAGCCGCCGGCGGGCGGGAAGTGGCCGGTGATCCTCTTCCTGCACGGCAGCGGCGAACGCGGCACCGACCTGCCTAAGGTCTCCTCCCACGGCCCCCTGAAAGTCGCCAAGGCCGGCAAAATCGACCTGCCGTTCATCCTCGTCGCCCCGCAGTGCCCGGCCCGTATCTGGTGGAATCCCTGGCAGTTGCTCGACCTGCTGGACGAAGTCGCAGCCAAGTATCCCGTGGATCCCGACCGCATCTATCTCACCGGCCTGAGCATGGGCGGCTTCGGCAGTTGGAGCCTGGCTTGTCTGGCGCCGGAACGGTTCGCAGCGGTCGCCCCCATCTGCGGCGGCGGCGACCCGGCCGACGCGGCGCGCCTGAAAGAACTGCCCGTATGGGTGGTCCACGGCGGCCAGGATCCCACAGTGCCACCGGAACTCTCCGCAGACATGGTGGAGGCGCTCCGCGCCCTGCCCGGCCGCGTCCGCTTCACCGTCTATCCCGAAGCCGGTCATGATTCTTGGAGCGCCTTCTACGCCAGTCCCGAATTCTATCGTTGGCTGCTCCGCCAACGCCGCGGCACCCCCGACCAGGCCCCCGCCGCCATTCAGGGCCGCGCCCCGGAGCCGGACTGAGCGGCCGCAGATATACGGGACAAAGGGACAGGAACGAGGGACTCAAGGGACTCAAGGGACTCAAGGGACGCCAGGGACAAGGAGGGACATCGGCAGGAAAGTCCCTGATGTCCATCTCTTGTCCCTCAGTCCCTCTCGCCGGAAGCGCGCGGGGCGATCCGATCCGTCCGATCTGGCTGATGGCTGGGGGGGGCGACGGTCCGCTAAAGCGGAAATTCCCACCCCGGAGGGCATGCGCGTAAACTTAAGAACCATTATGCATTATAATTGAGATTGTTATGGGTATTTACTGCGGCG
>CAITSE010000044.1 GCA_903894975.1 uncultured Lentisphaerota bacterium | reverse complement strand
GGCTCATGTTGGCCAGAAAGCCGCTCTTGATCTGAGCCACGGTCTCGGCCTCCTCCTTGGCGCGGCAGAGAGCCCGCTCCGCCTCCAGCCGAGTCACCGCGCCGCCCAGGATGCCGGAGAGCACCTGCAAGACCATAATCTCGGTTTCAGGCCAGGGCAGCGGCCGGACGGTGCGCCGGAGGGAAAGAAATCCCCAGAGCCGGTCTTCCTGGAACACCGGCAGAGCCAGCACCGCCTCCGCGCCGGCCAGGACGGGATGGGCCGCCTCGGCGACCGGGAACTGGGAGGTCAGCCCCGCCACCGTCTGGCCGTCCCGGAACCGCTCGAACCAGCGGTGCAGCGGGGCGCCGGAAAGGTTCTGCCGTTCGGGTGGCGTCAGGGCCGAAACCGTGACGGACTCAACCGTCCATTCCCGACGCAGGGACACTACGGGCTCGGCGTCTTCGGGATCCTCGTGACACTCCCAAAGCTGGATGTGATCCGCCCCGGCGGTACGGCCGAGAACATCCAATGCCTCATCCAGGGCCTGGTCAAACTCGCGGATGACCAGGAACCGGGCCGCCGCCAAAGTCAGCCCCTGCAGAAGTTCATCGCGCCGCCGCAGCCCTTCCTCATTGCGCCGCCGACTGGTGACATCCTCAAAAACGCCGTCAAAACTCTCGCCGGCGCCGTTCGTCGCGTGGAGCAAACGGCCGGAAACCACGCACCAGAGGCGCGAGCCGTCCCGGCGCCGGACCATGACTTCGCGGTGGGTCAGACACCCGTCCCGGCGCAGGTCCTGGAGAAGCCGCTCCTGGTCCGTCCGGTGGAGATGGTGGAAAATCCCACCCGAGGCCTGCAACGCCCCAGCATCCAGATGGCCGAGGATACGTGCGGCCGCCGGATTGGCCGCCTGAACAGGAGCGGTGCCGCCCAACCCGACACGAATCACGCCGACCGGGATGTTGTCCAACAACCGCCGGTGGTATTCCAGCACCGTTTCCTGGTCATGGCGGGCCCGTTCCAAGTCCGCCAGCAGATGGTTCAACGCCGCGGTCAGAGTGGAAACTTCGTCCCGCATGCCAGCCTCGACCGGGAGCGGGTCCGTGCCACCGGCCTGACGAATCTGCTCCACGCCCCGGGTAAGCCGCTCCAACCGTCGCAACAACGTGCTGCGCAACATGAACATCAGAACAAATCCGGCGCCCAGAACCGCCGCCACCGAGAGGATCCCATGCACGATCACCGCCTGCAGGCCGAGCGAGAAAATCTCCCGCGGCTGACGCACTTCGGCAAGGGCCGCCGGCTGGCCGTCCAAACCACGCAGATACATCCGGGTCTCGATCATCACCTTGTCCACCACCCGGACCTCGGGTTCAAGCGCGCCCAGCACCCCCCCCGTGGTGGGGATCTGGCAGGGAAAGACCTGGGCATCAACCTGAGCGAGCCGGGCGAAGCGAAGAACCTGCCCCGCGTCCAGCCAGCGGATGAAAATCAGGATGCCGCGGAATTCACCTTCACCCGCGGTCGGCAGGATAGGGCGCGCCACCACCTCGGCCGGCACGATTCCGGCGATAAGGATGCCGCAACTTTCCCGTCCCCGGGGATGGTCGAGACGGGCAAGTTCTTTGACTATGCCGGGGATCTGCCGGCGCAACGTCTCATGCAACAACGCTTCGGCGCCGGCGGCGACGCCGAGTGGCGGCGTAACCCGGAAATAGAGTTCCCGGCCGGCAGGGTTGTACACGGCCGCCCCCGCCAGAGTGATCTCCTTCAGCGCACTCTCACCCAGGTTGTCGGCGAGAAAGGTGGCGGAGCCTTCGCCACCGGCCCATTTCCACATGTCATCCCAGCACGCATAATCCCGCGCCTGACGGGAAAGCTGGATCAGATCCTCCTCGACCTGACCGCGGAAACGGTATCCGGCATCGCGCGCCAACCGTTTCTCAATGGCGCCGAACGGACGAACCATATGAAAATAAGACGCCAATCCCAGGCTCAGGATCAGCAAGACCGCGGTCACGGCCATCAGAATCAGAATTTTTTTGCGTACATTCATTCCGCCTTCAACTCTACTCCCGGGCAGTAGGATTGCCCACCCGCGGCGGCGCCTTCCAGCCGGCGCTTCACCAGTTTCATGACAAAAATCGCGTCCAATTCGCGGCCGGCCAGGGAGTCCTGGATGTAGGCGACGGTCTCGCGATAGGATGGCAGGAAAAGCTGTTCCAGCGCATTGACCCGGCGCCGGGTCTTCTTCAGCTCCCGTGCCAGCAACCGGACTGCGGTTTCCAGCCGGGCCATCTCCCCGGCCGTAGCCAACAAGCGCCGGAAGGCATCCATCGCCGCATCCGCCGTGGCGTCGGCGCCGGCAAACCCGTACTGCGGCGTCAGGGCGGCGGAAGTCATCGCCCAATCCGGAACCCGCGCCCCGGCGACCACCCGCGTGACCACCGTCACCTGCGGTTGAAGCCGGACCTGGGCCGCCGCCAGCGCCAGGGCACGACTGCCGTTGGCGGCCAGGGCGCTCCGGAGTGCGGCATAAGCTTCGCGACAGACGGCCTCCAGACGCTCCTGCACCGGGCGCACCTCTGCAAGCAGGCGCATCAGATCCAGCACCAAGATCTCCCGCTTCTGGTCAAGGAGCGAAAACCCCTCCGCGGCCACGGCCAGATCACGCCGGACCGCCAGCAGCGAACTCTTGGTGGGGGGAATGTTCAGCCGGGCCATGCTCTTACTCCGCTCGCAGCCCCGTAGGGCATGCGCTCAACTGAAGGAAGAAGCGAACGTCGAAGTAGAATTGGAGCTTAAACGCACCGCATGGATCCCGATTCGACGTTGGACGTTCAACGTTCGATGTTCGACGTTCGCAATGTTTTGTTTTCCAGCAAATTAGGTTCTTACGTTGACGCGCATGCCCCTTGGGGCAAAACTCCTGACCTTTACCCTATCCGGAGGGGGACAGTCTTTGTGTTCTTTGTGGCAACCTCTTCATGGGGAGATCACGTTGGCTCAGATTTCGCGGCGGTGTCGTAGCGCTCTTTAAGTTCTTCCTCGGTGAGGCGGTACAACTCGCCGCGCGGCAGCATGCGCAACAACTCCCAGCCGAGGTCCAGACTTTGGGTAATGGACCGGTCATCCTCCTCGCCCTGGGTCACCAGACGCCGCTCAAAGGCATCGCCGAACTGCAGGTACAGCTTGTCCAGCGGGCTCAATTCCTCTTCGCCGATGACCGCGGCCAGCGCGCGGATGTCCTTGACCTTGGCGTAGGCAGCGAAGAGTTGGGCGGCCAGATGCGGGTGGTCGGCGCGGGTGCGTTCCTTGCCAATGCCGTCCTTCATCAGGCGCGAAAGCGAGGGCAACCCCGCCACCGGCGGATAGATACCGCGCTGGTGCATGTCCCGGTCCAGGACGATCTGCCCCTCGGTGATAAACCCGGTCAGGTCGGGAACAGGGTGGGAGATGTCATCGCTGGGCATGGTCAGAATCGGCATCTGCGTGATCGAGCCTTCGCGTCCCTCCATGCGCCCGGCCCGTTCATAGATGGAGGCCAGATCGCTGTAGAGATAGCCGGGATAGCCCTTGCGGCTGGGGATCTCGCCGCGGGCCGTGGCAATCTCGCGCAAAGCCTCGCAGTAGTTGGTCATGTCCGTCAGGATCACCAGGACATGCATGCCCTTCTCGAAGGCCAGGTACTCGGCCAGGGTCAGGGCCGAGCGCGGGGTGACCAACCGCTCCACCGACGGGTCGTCGGCCAGGCTCAGGAACAGGGCCACGTTGCCGATGACGCCGCTGCGCTCGAAGGAATCGATGAAGAAGCGGGCGACGTCATACTTGACGCCCATAGCGGCAAAGACAATGGCAAAACGCAGATCGCCGCGCAGGAGCCGCGCCTGCCGGGCAATCTGCGCGGCGATGCGGTTGTGCGGCAGGCCGTTGCCTGAAAAGATCGGCAGTTTCTGGCCGCGCACCAGCGAGTTCATCAGGTCGACGGCGGTGATCCCGGTTTGGATGAAGTCGCGCGGATATTCCCGCAGACACGGGTTCAACGGCAGACCGTTGACGTCGCGAAGCTCCTCGCCCAGCAACGGCGGCAGCCCGTCCTTGGGCCGGCCGAGCCCGTCGAAAACCCGCCCCAGCATCTCCGTGGACACGGGGATCTGCAGGCCAGTGCCGAGGAAGCGCACCCGGGTGTGAGTGTTGGACAGGCCTGACGTGCCGGAAAATACCTGGACCAACGCCGCGCCGCGCCCGACCTCCAACACCTGGCCCAGACGCACACCGCCGTCCGGCGCCGTGATCTCCACCAGTTCGGCAAAACCAACGTCGCGGACGCCCTCGATCACAAAAAGAGGTCCGTCCACTTTGCGCAGTCCGCAATATTCCAGTCCACCGGGAGGAGGCATCAGGCAACCCTCCTGTCGAGTTCGTCAAAATCCGCGTCCACCCGGCGCCGCAACGCATCCAGTTTGGCCGCCTCCGGGTTGGGGATGGCGTGTTTCATGCGCAGCACGGCTTCCAAACAGGGCAGTTCCCGCACGGCGGCAAGAGTGCCGCCGCGCTGCAGCAACTCCCGGGCGCGCCGATGGAAAAGCTCCAGGATCTGCATCATCCCCGTCAGCTTTTCCGGAGAGCAGTACATGTCGATGTCGTCGAAAGAGTTCTGTTGAAGAAAGGCGTTTTTGATCAGATCGGCGGTGAAGAGGATGAGGCGCTGACTGTCGGGCAGCGCGTCGGGACCGACGAGCTTGGCGATGCGCTGGAGCTTGACCTCCTGCTGGAGTACGTCCATGAGCGCGTCGCGGCAGGGTTTCCATTCTGGAGCGCGCTCGGCCCACCACGGGGCGATGTCGGGCAGGTATTCGCTGTAGCTGCCCAGCCAGCCGATAGCCGGATAATGCCGGGCGTTGGCCAGGTCGCGGTCCAGCGCCCAGAAGCAGCGGATGAAGCGGGAGGTGTGCTGGGTGACGGGCTCGGAAAAATCCCCGCCCGGCGGCGAGACCGCGCCGATCACCGAGATCGAGGCCTCAGCCCCGCCCAGGGTACGGACGGCGCCGGCACGCTCGTAGAACTCGGCGAGGCGCGTCGGCAGGTAGGCGGGGAACCCCTCGTCGGCCGGCATTTCCTCCAAGCGTCCGGAAAGTTCGCGTAGCGCCTCCGCCCAGCGCGAGGTGGAATCAGCCATCACCGCCACATGATAGCCCATGTCCCGGTAATACTCGGCGATGGTGATGCCGGTGTAAATGCTGACCTCGCGCGCCGCCACCGGCATATTTGAGGTGTTGGCGATGAGCACGGTGCGTTCCATGAGCGAGCGGCCGGTACGCGGATCAATGATTTCGGGAAATTCCCGGAGGACTTCGGTCATTTCGTTGCCGCGCTCGCCGCAACCGATGTAGACGATGATGTCGGCCTCGGACCATTTGGCCAGGGCGTGCTGGGTCATGGTTTTGCCGGTGCCGAAGCCGCCGGGAATGGCTGCCGTACCGCCGCGGGCGAGGGGGAACAGCGCGTCAATGACCCGCAGCCCGGTAAGCAGCGGCCGGGTCATGGCCAGGCGTCCGGCGGCGGGGCGCGGCCGGCGTACCGGCCACAGCCCGCTCATGCGGAGTTCACGCTCGCTGCCGGCCTCGTCACGGACCCGGCCCAGCACGGCGGCGAGGGTGCAGTCGCCCGCCGGCGCCAGCTCCAGCACTTCCACCTCGCCCCAGTCCGGCGGAATCATCAACCGGTGCTCGATGGAAGGAGTCTCCCGGACCGTGCCGAAAACCCGGCCGGGTCCGAGCCGGCTGCCGAGGGCCGCAACCGGCTGGAAGGGCCACGCCCGGGAACGATCCAGCGGCTCGGTTTTCTCCCCGCGGTTGATGTACAGACCACTGTGTTTGGCAATGGCCGGAAGCGGGCGCTGGATGCCGTCGAAAATGCTGCCCAGCAACCCCGGGCCAAGCTCGACGGAGAGCGGGCGCCCGGTCGCGAACACCGGGTCGCCCGGCTTCAGGCCGCCGGTGTTTTCATACACCTGGATGGTGGCGACGTCGCCCAGGAGGCGGATGACTTCGCCGATCAGCCGCAACGCCCCCACCTCAACCACGTCCAGCATCCCGGCGGCGCCCAGGCCTTCCGCCTCGACGATAGGGCCGTTGATACGGACGAGCCGGCCGCGAATGTCAGGTTGCGGATTCATGCTGGGGAATCTCCCTCATTGCCGTCGCCAAGCGCCGCCACCGCCGCGCGGCGCAAACTGGACTGGAGCCGATGCCGCCGCGCCGCATACGTCTGGTCGATCCGCAATCGTCCGTCCGCGCTGGTCACGATCAGGCCCGAAGCCATTCCGGGCACCGGCCGCACCTGCCAGGTTGCGGCGGCGGCCTGGCCGGCCTGCGCCGCAGCCGCCTGCAGGAAGGCCGGGGTCAACCGCGGCGCATCCGCGGGCGGCACGGAAAAGACCGCGCCGGCCGCGACCGCCCCCAGTTCCGCCACGGCCGCGGCCGCCAATTCCGCCAGGGACACATCCCGTTCCGTCCCGGCCAGGGTTTCCGCCTGGCATACGGCCTCGCGAAGTGCCTCGGAGATAACGGTTTCGCGCCGGCGCAGCCAGCGGCGGGCGCTTTCCGGCGCCACGCCGGCGGCAATCGCCCGGGCCAGGCGCGCGCCTTCCGCCTCGGCGGCGGCCAGGGCCGCCACCCGTTCCCGCTTCGTCTCGGCTGCCGCCTGCGCCAACAGGGCTTCCGCCTCCGCACGAGCCTGGCCGACCAGACGCGCCGCTGCCGCCTGCGCCTCGCCCAACATGGTCTCGCGAATTTGGGTTTCCGGTTCCTGCATGTCAGTCCTTATACCAACTCAGAATCAAATCGTTTTCATCCACGAATTTCACGAAATGGCACGAATGCCGGATGGAATGCTTTATTGATGATCTATCATGTTGTGGCGCAATTTCTTTTGCAGTACTCCAGCATTCGTGAGATTCGTGGAATTCGTGGAGACCTCCATCATGTCGATGCGGTATCCGGACCGGAATCCATGTGGATGCCGACGGCTTCCCGGATCACACTCTCCAGCGACTGTCGCGTCACCGGCGTCCCGGCCAGGTCAGGCACTTCGACCATGTACGGCGGCCGCACCAGCGCACGGTGTGCGGCAACTTCTACGTCCAGCCAGGCCGCCACCGGCTCTGTCAACACCAGCACCTGATGTCCGGAGGCCGGCGCGATGGCGTCCCGGAACGCCGCCCGCGCCTGTTCCGCGTCAGTCACGACCGCGCCGGAGGCTCCCGCCAGCCGGAATCCCAGCACGGTGTCCGCGTCGCCGATGACATGAAAGCCCATGTGACTTCCTTCGCCTGAAGGCTGTACACTCCTTTTATTTCGCCATGATTCATTCGAAATCAACCAAACCATTTTTGCCACAAAGATCACAAAGAGGGGGGGAATTCACTTTTTGCGTTCTTTGCGAGCTTCTGTTCAAAAATGGTTTGTTACATCTTCAACCAGAGCAGAACCGCGACGATCAAGCCCATGATCGAGATGCCTTCCGCCAGCCCCACGAAAACGATCACGCGCCCGGTGAGTTCCGGCTTTTCTGCCAGTGCGCCGACGGCCGCCGCGCCCACATGCCCCACCGCATATCCGGCCGCCGCGCAACCCAGACCGATGGCCAGGCCCGCGCCGAGCGCGATCAGGCCGCGCTCGATCCCGACCGGCCGCGGTTTTTCCAGCGCGGCCTTCTCCTGTCCGGGAGCCTGGGTCTCTGCAGGGTTCTGGGCCAGGACCGTGCCGGACGTCACGCCCGCGGCCAAAAGCATGCCGAGCAACAGCCACACCATCATCCGCATCCGCCTGAGGTTCTTCATGGTTCATTCTCCTTCGATCAAGCTTCTTATCCTTCGTGACTTCGCGAATTCAGGATAAACGGGCGGAAGGCGATGCCATTGCCGCTGTAGAACCGGCTGAAAAATTCGTAGTACTGAAGACGGGTCGCCTGAATCGCCACCACCACACCTTCGGCCAATACCAGCAGGTTGCCGGCCAGCACGATCAACACCACCCATAACACCCCCGCCGGCAGCCCCAGCGCCATGCCGCCCAACACCTGAATCACATACCCCAGCGCCGCATGACTTAAGGCAAACGCGCCCAAACGGACAAAGGACATGGTATTACCTAGGAATGTAGTGAGCGCCTCAAAAACTTCCATGCCCGCCGTCATCACCCCCGCGGCCAGACCTTCCGCCGCCTCCCCGCCTCCTTCCGCCACGGTTCCGGCACGGAACAAACGCCGCCGCAACGGTTCACGCAACGCCAGCAGCAACAGCGGCGCCGCCGCCACCGCCGGCATCCAGCCCCGTATCCCGCCGCCGCGCCACGCGGCAAACGCTAGGCCGAGACAGCTCCAGTAAAACAGCAACCCCAGCAATCCGGACCGGTCGAACACGCCGTCAAACCAACGGCGGGCGGCAAAACGGTTGACCATGTTCAGCGCAATGCCCAAACTGATGCAGAGCACGCCGACGCCGATCGCCGCGGCAAACAGCGCCATCACATCCGTCATCGGTTGGAGCCAATGATGCCGGATCAGATCCTCCCGCCCGAAGACGCTGCCGTAGAGGAAACCAAATCCGGTCGAGGCCAGCCCGGTCATCACCAGAAACTGCCCGGCCATACGTCCCAGCCGCCGCCGGCCGCCGGCCCGGCACCATCGCCAGAGCCAGGTCCCGGACACGGCCAGCAGCAGTCCTTGCCCCACGTCGCCGAACATGAGCCCGAACATCAGCAGGAACCCGGCCGCGACAAAGGGGGTCGGCGCAATCTCGTCGTAGCGCGGCAGGCCATACATGGCCAGCAGTTCACGGAACGGCTCCAGCAGCGCCGGGCCGCCCAACCGCGACGGCACGGTGTCCACCCCGGTTCGCACCCGTTCGTCCTCCTCCGGCCGGCGGCAAGCGACGACCGCGGCGTCATGGGCCGCCGCGGACACCACCCGGAGGGCATCCTCCCGCCGTTCCGCCGGAATCCAGCCGGAAATCATCATCAGCCCGCCGGCCTGCCCAAACTCCTGCTCGGCACGCAGCGTGGCCAGGTTAAACCGCAGCCGGGCCAAAGCCACAGCCAGACCGGCGTCCGCCGCCGCCGCCAATTGGGCAAGTTCCCGCCGGGTTGAATGTTCTTCCTGTTTTACGACCGCCAACCGGGCCCGCAGCACGGCCCGGGCTTCCGCGCCCGTTACCGCCGCCGCCGGCGGTTCGGGAAGCGGCAGCGCCTTAAAGCCCGCCGAGGCCAGCACAGCATCCACACCGGCCCCATCCCGGCGCGCCGTCAACGCCAGCATGGGACAGCCGTCCGCCATGACCTTACCGGCCAAAAACAGAGCGCCCCCAGAAAGGCGCGATGCGACACCGGTCACGGAGCCTGCCGGCAGCATCCCGAACGCCGCATACAAATGCGTAACCTGGCGCAACCGCCGCAGATCCGCGCCGGCCAGGAACGGACAGGCTTCCAGCAAATTCAACGTCCGGGTCAGCGCTTCCGTTTCGCCGGCCAGACGTTTCAGGGTTTCCTCTCCCTCTTGAACCCGCTTCCCGACCGGTTCGATCACAGCCGCCGCCCCGGCACCGGCCGGATCCGCCGGGCCAAATGCCCCGGCCACCATCCCTGCAACCGCATCATCCAGGGTCTCCGGCAGACCTAGCCCCACCCGCAGTTCGCAAGCCTGCTGCGCCAACCGTTCCAGCCGCCGGATCACGTCCGTTCGCGAAACCGCTTGCAGCAACCGTCCCGGCGATTGTTCCGGCGCCGACAACAGGTGGACAAACCCCGCCCGCCCCAAGGCCAGGCATACGTCGGAGGCATGCCGCTCCGCAACCAGCACCTCCAGCTTCAGCATGGGCAGCGGCTTCAGCATACCAAAGAGTACCCGGCCGGACCGCATTTCGCAAGTCCCAGGTCCCCGCCAGATCTTCCGCGCTTGGCATTCCACCTTCAGACAGGACGGATTTCCCGCTCTTGCAGCGCCGCGCCCAGGGTTCGCATCATCCGGGGGAATTCGGGGAAGGTGACACCGGCGGCTTCGGCAGTGTCCACCGTGAGACCGCTCTGAAGCCGGGTTCCAGCCAGGGCCAGGGCCATGACCACGCGATGGTCGTGGTGTCCGTTCACATCCGCGCCGGTCAAGGATTGGCCGCCGTGAATGACCAAGCCGTCGGGGCGCTCCTCCACCGCCGCGCCAATCTTGCGGAGTTCGCCGGCCATGACCGCGATGCGGTCGGTCTCCTTGATCCGGGCGTGGGCGACATTGCCGAGCACGGTCGTGCCTTCGGCGAAACAGGCGGTGACGGCCATAACGGGGAGTGCATCCGGGGTGTTGTTCAGATCCAGCTCGACGCCGTGCAGGCCGCGGCCGCGGACGCGGATCCGGTCGCCGGTCACCTCCACCAAGGCACCCATCTGGCGAAGATAATCGACCACAGCCTTGTCGCCCTGGGCATCGTTCAGGTCCAGGCCGGTGCTGGTCACATCATTATCACCCAGCGCGCCGGCGCAGAGGAAAAAGCTGGCCGAGGAGAAATCGGCGGGCACGCGACGGTGGAAGGCATGGTATTTCTGACCGCCGGGAATGCGGAAGTGCTTCAGGCCGTCATGCTCCAGGCAGATGCCTTGAAACTTGAGCCATTCCAGGGTCATCTCGACATAGGATTCCTCTTTCAGTTCCGTGACCACGATCTCACTGTCACCAACCGCCAGCGGGCAGGCCAGGAGCAGGCTGGTCAAGTACTGGCTGGAGGGCGCGGCGAGCACGGCCCTGCCGCCGCGGAGCGGACCACGGACCAGGAAGGGCGGGCAGCCGTTTTCATGGACAGAAACAATCTTGGCGCCGAGCTGGGTGAGCGCGTCGGCCAGGTGCCGGCAGGGACGCCGGCGAATCTGTTGGTCGCCGGTCAGGGTGATTTCGCGCTCGTCCTGAAGCGCGAGCAGGCCGAGCAGGATGTTCGTCGTCGTCCCGGAATTGCCGGTGTCGATCGTGGTTTCCCGGAGATGGAACCGGCCGCCGGTGCCCTGCACAACCCAGCGGTCGGGAGTGCGGGTGATCTTGGCACCGAGAATGCCGGCGGCGTGCATGGCCGATTCCGCGTCCGCCGAGATCAGCGGCGCATCGATCACGCTTTCGCCGTCGGCCAGCGCGGCGATCATGACGGCGCGAATCGTGTGCGATTTCGAACCGGGGATGGCAACCTCGCCCGTCAGGCGGGACGGATGGACTTCAAACAGCATGGAGAATCCTCCTCTAACCTATTTGAACAGAAGCTCGCAAAGGGCACGAATGGATGGGGAAGAGATTTTTGGCTCCGCTTACAGGTTGGGTGCCTGGGGTGTTTTCATCGGTTTAAGATCTTTCAGGGATTTGGAACCCTTTGCCGATCTTTGCGAGCTTCTGTTCAAAAACGTTTTGGTTCACCCGACCCGATTCACCGGGGCGCCGACGAGGAAGGCTGCGACGTTTTGGACGGCAACGCCCATCAACCGCTCCCGGGCGGTGTGCGTGGCCCAGGCGATATGCGGGGTGATGAGACAGTTTTGGGCGTTCAGCAGCGGGTTGTCCGGTGGCGGCGGTTCCGTGGAAAGGACGTCGAGTCCGGCACCGGCAAGGCGCCCGGCGTTAAGAGCTTCGGCCAGAGCCGGTTCATCCACCAGCGGACCGCGGCTGGTGTTGATGAGAAAAGCGCCGGACTTCATCATGGCAAGACGCTGCCGGTTGACGAAACCGCGGTTGACGTCGGTCAGTGGGCAGTGGAGGCTGACGATGTCGCTTTCCCGGAAGAGCATGTCCAGATCGACCAGGGTCGCCCCGTCCGCTTGCCCCGGGACCGCCTGCGGCTCGTAGGCCAGGATCTTCATGCCGAAGGCGCGGCCGATCTCCGCCACCGTGCGACCGATGCGGCCGAACCCGATAATGCCGAGGGTGCGGTCTTCCAATTGGATCAGGGGGAAGTCCCAGTAACAAAAATCTTTCGCGGCGCTCCAGCGTCCCTGGCGGACGGTTTCGGCGTGGTGCCCGACATGCTGGGCCAGTTCCAGGATCAGCGCAAAAGTCATCTGGGCAACGGCGCGGGTGCCGTAGGCCGGAATATTGGTGACCACGATGTCGCGCTCCCGGGCCGCGGCCGTGTCCACCACGTTGTAGCCGGTGGCCAGGACGCCGACGTATCGGAGGCTGCCGAGCGCGGCCAGCAAGTCGCGGCTTAGGACGGTTTTGTTGGTAAGGACGACCTCAGCACCGGCAGCCCGTTCCGCGACCAGCCCCGGCGGGGTGCGGTCGTACACGGTGCACTCGCCGAGGGCGGCCAGCGCGTCCCACGAAAGATCCCCGGGATTCAGGGTATGTCCATCCAAAACCACGATTTTCATGATATTCAACTTCCTTTGTGCCTTTTGCGAACTTCTGTTCAAAAAATCGCTCAGGCCGGGCGGGTGACGGCACGGAAATTGCGAAGCCAGGCGAGCCAGGCATCCAATCCCTCCCCGGTGCTGGCGGAGAGCGCGAATACGGGCACGTCGGCATTGACTTCGCGGATATAGCGGAGGCAGCGTTCCAGGTCAAAGATGAGATGGGGAAGCAGGTCGGTTTTGGTGATGATAACGGCCTTGGCCTGCTGGAAGAGCAGCGGGTACTTCACCGGCTTGTCCTCGCCCTCGGTGACGCTCAGCAGTGCGATCTTGGCGTCCTCGCCGATGTCGAAACAGGCGGGACACATCAGGTTGCCGACGTTCTCGACGACCACCAAGTCCAGGGCGTCCAGCGGCAGTTCCTTGAACGCGAGATGGACCATTTGTGCACTGAGATGGCAGCCGCCGCCGGTGAGCAACTGGGCGACGGGCACGCCCAGGGCGGCCAGGCGCTCGGCGTCGTGAGTCGTCTCGACGTCGCCCTCCAGTACAGAGAACCGGTACTCCTGCTTGAGGGCGACGGCCGCGGCTTCAAGCAACCGGGTCTTGCCACAGCCGGGGGAGCCGATGAGGTTGATCATGGTGACGCGGTGCGGCGCGGCCAGCTCACGGGTACGCCGGGCCCAGTCGGCATCACGCTCCAGAATGTCACGGTACACTTTGATGGTGTGGGCAGACATCAGAACGCTCTTTCGCTTTACCTTGATCGAGTCACAAGACGGATCCGGTTTGATCCACGGTCAAAACGTCTTCGATTTCCAGGCTTTCCAGGTACAGTTCGCGGCCGGAGGTCAGGGTCACCCGGGCGCTTTCGCATTTCGGGCAGAAGAACGGCGGTTTCGGAAAGGAACCTTCCCAGCCGCACTTCGCGCAGACCCCGCCGGCCGGGATCAGGCGCAGCACCAGGCACGCCCCGGCCAGCGGCGTATCCGCAGTCAGAGTTTCAAAGGCCAGGTCCAGGCTTTCCTTCACAATCTGGTTGAGAGCGCCGGCGGCGATATGAACCGCGAGCGGCTTCGGCGGCGGGTCACCAAGTTTCCGAAGTTCTTCCTGCGCAATTTTAACCAGGCCCTCGGCGATGGCAAACTCATGCATGGTCCGGTCTCCCGGCCGGTTCCGGTCCGGCCGTTGCGGCGGGCGCCGGTTCCTCCGCGATCCCAAGCCATTTCATGACCATGAGTTCGGCTTCGTCGACACCAGTCCGGGCGGGACAGGAAAAAAGTTGGACGCTGCAACCGGGACGATCCGCCAGGGCTTTGCGCGCCTGGGCCAGAACCAGAGAGGCCTGACTGCGGCTGAGTTTGTCGGCCTTGGTCAGGAGGATGTGGAGCGGTCGGTCCGCCGCGGGCTGGTACCAATCCAAGAGCTGGCAGTCCAGATCGGTGAAGGGGTGGCGGATGTCCATGAGCAGGATCAGGCCGCGCAGGGTCTTGCGCCGGCTCAGATAGTTTTCGATGAGGCCGGCCCATTGCCGGCGCATGGTCTGGGGAACCTTGGCATAGCCGTAGCCGGGCAGGTCGGCCAGGAACAGGTCCGGCCGGCCGCCGATGTGGAAAAAGTTGATGGTCTGGGTGCGCCCCGGCGTCCGGCTGACCCGGGCCAGATTGTGCCGGCGCGTCAGGGCGTTGAGCGCGCTGGATTTGCCGGCGTTGGAGCGGCCGGCGAAAGCAACCTCGCCCGTCGCCGGCGGCAATTTCTCCGGTGCGGCGGTGGAGGTGACAAACACGGCTTGATTCAGGGGGTGTTTCATGATGAAGGGAAATATAGCCGCCGGGACGGCGGCC
This sequence comes from uncultured Lentisphaerota bacterium, assembly GCA_903894975.1. GTDB lineage: Bacteria > Verrucomicrobiota > Lentisphaeria > Oligosphaerales > CAITYL01 > CAITSE01. Next base: position 13,106 of record CAITSE010000044.1, on the reverse strand, counting down.
CGCAGTCCGCAGCCGGCGGCTTGCGGATGGCCCGGCGAAAAGCGAGGGGGGCGACTCCAGTCGACTGAAGTCGCCGTCGCCCGCGCGGAAAGAGCCTCGCCGATCAGGCGATCGGCGTTCCCGGGGGACGGCAATCACCGTGGCCGGTGGCGGGCTTTTTCCCGCAGGGTCAGCAGGCGTTCGCCGGCGGCGCGCAGGGTTTCCTCTTTCTTGGCGAAGTGGAAACGGATGAGGTTGCGGACCGGTTCGCGGAAAAAACTGGATCCAGGCACGGCGGCCACGCCGACGTCACGGGCCAGCCATTCGCAGAAGGCGAGATCATCCCGGCAGCCGAACTCCGTCATGTCGGCCATGACGTAATAGGCGCCCTGCGGCCGGGTGCAGGCGATTCCGGCGCGGTCCAGATAGCCGAGGAAGAGTTCGCGTTTGGCGGTGTAAGCGGCCTGGAGCTCGGCATAGTAGGAGTCGGGCAGTTCCAGGGCGGTGACGGCGGCGGCCTGCAAGGGCGCCGCGGCGCCGACCGTGAGAAAGTCGTGGACCTTACGAACGGCGTCGATCACCGCCGGGGCGGCGACCACCGTGCCCAGGCGCCAGCCGGTGATGGAATAGGTTTTGGAAAGGGAACTGCAAGTGATGGTCCGCTCAAACATGTCCGGCAGCGTGGCCAGGGAGATATGGCGATGCGGAGCGTAGACGATGTGCTCATAGACTTCGTCGGTGAGGACAAAGGCGTCGAACTCCTTCGCCAGGCCGGCGATGATTTCCAGTTCGGCGCGGGTGAAGACTTTGCCGGAGGGATTGGCGGGATTGCAGAGAACGAGCGCCTTGGGCCGGTGCTGTTCGAAGGCACGGCGCAGTTCGGCCGGATCAAAGGTGAAGTCGGGCGGGCGCAGCGGCACATAGACGGGCTCGGCGCCGGTGAGAATGGTATCGGCCGTGTAGTTTTCGTAGAACGGGGAGAAAATGACGACGCGGTCACCGGGGTTGCAGGCGGTCATCATGGCCGCCATCATGGCCTCGGTGCTGCCGCAGGTGACGACCACGTGGGCGTCCGGATCCAGCGGGATGCCCATGAACCGGGATTGCTTGCGGGCGAAGGCCTGGCGGAAATCGGGCGCGCCCCAGGTGACAGCGTACTGGTGGGGGCCTTCCCGACCGGTGCGGGCGGCGGCGGCCGCCAACTCCGGCGGCGGATCAAAATCCGGAAAACCCTGGGAGAGATTAATGGCGCCGCAGTCATTAGCCACGCGGGTCATGCGGCGGATGACGGACTCGGTGAAACGCGAAGTGCGGTCGCTGGTGCGTGGCATAACGGACTCCCGGGAGACGGAGCTTCAAACCCATTCGCCTTCGCGGCTCAGTTCAGACTGTCAGAGCCGCGACAGTCATGGAGCGGGTGGATTGAGATTGAAAGGGATCGTTCATGAATCGATCAGGCTGGCTTTAGACCGGAGGATCGTCGCCAAACTCCGCGCCGGAGGATTCATTTTCCGCCGGCGGCGGCTCGCCCGCTTCGACCGGGCGGACGGCAACGACGAATTCCCCTTTCCAATTCCGGTCCTGAAAACGGTCGCGCAATTCCACGGCAGTGCCGCGGAGACATTCCTCATGCATCTTGGTAGCCTCACGGACCAGGGCGACCTGCGTGGCCGGGCCGACCACCTCCGCGATCTCGGCCAACAGCTTGTTGATGCGGTGGGGGGACTCGAACAGGAACACGGTCAACCCCAGCGTCCGGATCCGTTCCAGGAAGGTGCGGCGCCGGCCGGATTTGACCGGGGGAAAGCCGAGAAAGGCGAACTCGTTCACAGGCAGGCCGGCCGCGACCACGGCGAAGGTCAACGCGGAGACACCGGGAATAATCTGCGGTTCCATGCCGCGGGCGACCGCCTCCCGCACCAGCAGGAAGCCGGGATCGGAGATAGCGGGCGTGCCAGCGTCGGTGAGCAGGGCAATCTTGCGGCCGCCGGCCACGGCGTCCAGCAGCGCGGCGGTGCGACGGTGTTCGTTGAAGGCGTGGTAGGGCGTGAGCCGGGCATGAATGCCGTGGGCCTGACAGAGAATGCCGGCGCGGCGGGTGTCCTCGGCGGCAATCTCATCGGCTTCCCGGAGGATGCGCAGAGCCCGGAGGGTAATGTCCTCCAAGTTGCCGATGGGAGTGGTGACCAGGGCCAGCCAGCCGGCGGAGACGGAATTGGACGCGGCGTCCGGCATGGCCTTACTTGCCGCGGGCAACGGGAGCGGCCGCACCGGCGGCTCCCGTACCCGTGGTCTTGACCGGCGTGCCCGTGACAGCAGCCGCCGCGCCGGTGCCGGTCGTTGCCGTACCGGTCGTTGCCGCGCCGGTGCCGGTCGTCTTCTTCGGAGTCGGCGCACCCATGGTCGCCTCCATTTCCTTCAACGACATGGGCCGACGCGGCTGCAACTTGACCAGGGTCTTTTTCAAGTCATCAATCCGTTTGAGCATGGAGGCATCCCCCCCGGTTGAAGGAACCAGACTCGCGGCCTTGTCGACGGCGTCCATGGCCTCAATGATGCGATTGCGGGCGAACAGGACTTCGGCCATGTGCAAGTTGTTGACCGCCATGGACTGCAACTGGATGCTGCGCTTGAGGGTGTCTTCGGCATCCAGCAGTTTGTCGCAGAGGAACTGGATGCGGCCGAGGGTGTCAAGCACATTGGCGCGGTCAATTTCCTGAAGCTGCCACTTGGACGCGGCGAGGGCGGCGATGGGCAGGGCTTCCTGGGGACGTTTCATATCCTCGGCAAGCAGGTACGAAAGATTGTTGAGCGCCGCACTGTTCTCCGGATCCAGCACCAGCAACGCCTCGTAGGCTTCGCGGGCCTTGGAGAACTGCTGTTTCTGATAATAACTCACCCCCAGCAGCCAGAGGGTACCGGGAAGCAGCGGATCCTTCTTGGTCAGCCGGGAGCGGACGGCTTCGAGGGTGGCGATGGCGCCGTCCACATCCTGCTGATTGAGTTTGAGTTTGCTCAGAGTCAGATCGATCTGATTGTCGTTCCCCTTGCCGCGCAGATCACCCAGACGCCGGACCAGGTCTTTCATCGCAATCACGTTCTGGAGATTCCGGCAGACCTCATCCATGGCGGCGTGTTCAGAGACAGCCAGAGCGAGGGCCTTGGCCGCGTCCTCTTCCGCGGAGAATCCTTTTCCCGCCTCGGTCAAAGCCCGGGCCCGCAGGGAAAGCAGTACGGGGGAGGCCTCCACGGCCTTGGCATTATCCTTGAACAACGCCATGGCGGGTTCCAGCTTGCCGGAGCCCACCAAGACCTCCGCATAATCCTTGAGGTTTTCCGGGCTTTTTTGGATTTCATAGGCTTTGGCCAGTTCGGCCAGGGCGTCGGGCATGCGTCCCTGATCCCGACGCAGCATCGCCATGAATTGATGCCAGACGGCCAGGTTCGGCAGTTTCTGCATGGATTCGCGCAGGAGATCCTCCAAACGCTGGGAATTCTTCAGACGCAGGTACTGCCGGGCCAATTGGACCCGGTAGGAAGGCGCGTCGGGCCGGGCCGCCACCAGGCGCCGCAGATGGTCGAGGCCGTCATCCACGCGATTCCGGTTGATTAACCAGTCCACCAGAATCTCGCGGGCCGTAACCAGCATGGGATTCAATTGCAGCGCCTTTTCAAGGTCGCTTTTAACCCGGAACTGGACGGGTTCGCTGGGATCGGCCTGGTTGATCTGGGCGCGGACAAGGTAGAGCATGGCATTGGCTTCGTCACTACGGATGGCGGCATCAATGAGACGGCCGGCCTCTTCACGGTTGCCACGTTCTTTGGCGATCACGGCGCCAAGCATGGCCTGGCGGGCCCCGCCGTCCGGCACCACCGCGCGCCAGGCAGCCATTTCCTTTTCGGCCTCATCCAAGTGATTCTGCTGGATCAGAAGATCGATCACCGAGGCGTAAAGATCCGTGTTACGGCTCTGGTTCCGTGCCTTCCGGTACCATTCCACCGCCTTGTCGTACTGGCCCTTGTTCTGGAACCAGCCCGCGAGTTCCAGAGCGGCGCCGCCACGGGTGTCCTTGCCCATGGCGGAGGCCTTCTCATACGCGGCGATGGCGGCTTCATCGCGCCCGGACTGGCGCAAATAACGGGCCAGCAACAGCCAGTCATCCGCCGTGGCGGCGGCGCCGCAAACCTCAAGGTATTTTTCCAGAACGGCGCGACCGGCGTCAATGTCACCTTTGACCAGAAAATAAAAGGCCTGGAGCCGAACCGTGTCCCGCTGATTCGGATCCGTGGCGATGAGGCTGTCCAGGAGAATCCGCGCCTGTTCCGGCTTGCCGTTGGACAGGTAAAGTCCGGCGAGGGAGCGGCGATTGTCGTCATCTCCGGGACGCTGCCGCATGGCGTCCAGGCGGATGGCGATAGCTTCCTGGGAGGCGCCGTAGCGCCCCAGATATTCAGCCAGCATGAGCCGCAGGCCGAGGTTGTCCGGATCCCAGTACAAGGCCTGTCGCAGATCCTCAACGCCTTTGTCGGCCTGCTTCCAAAAATCATGGAGGAAAAAACGGCCGAGGATGGCGGTCATATTGTTCTGTTTGAGTTCCAGGGCCTTCAGGTATTCCCCGTCGGCGACGCCGGCGGCGCCGGTCAGACGGTGGCAATCCCCGAGGGCTGACCAGGCCTCGGAATAGAGGGGCCGTTCGCTGGTGAGCTGGCTGAAAGATTCCGTGGCACTCTTGAAATCATTCTGCTCAAGCGCAACCTGCCCCTGCCAGAAGAGGGTGAAGGCGGAATCAACCTTGTAGCGGATGGCAATTTCGATGATGCGCCGGGCCGCAACCCAGTCGCGCCGGGCCATCGCCGTTTTAAACTGATCTTCCAACAGAGAAAATTCTGTCGGACCGAGCGCCTGGGCACGGATGAAAGCGGCGTCCGCCTCGGCTCCCTGACCGGCGGAACGGAGCAGTTTTGCGAATTCAAATTCGCGCCGGAACGGATTGGGCTGCAACGCGCAACGAACCAATTCAGGCAGGCGCGCCGCCAGCGGGGTGCGACTGGGCTCAGCAAGCGCCTGACGCAACATTTTCACGGGCGGGCAGTCGGACGCGCCGCGAAGACGGTTCTGAATCCGTTCCCGGGCGGCCTGATCAAGGCCGGTGGATATTTCCAGGGCCAGCAGCTGCTGAAGCATATCCAAGTTTGCGGGCTCAACACGAACCGCGTCCGCCAGCAACCGGCGTGCCGTCACCGGATCACCCACGGCATTCAGCATGACGGCCAGCCGCCTCATGGCATCAGGATACTGCTGCTCAACCGGGCCCTTCAGCGCCTGGATGGCATTCCAGTAGAGGACATCCGGGCTTTCCCGGATCGGCACCCGTTCCGGATGACGGGCCACCTCTTCCAGCAGTTGGGCCATGCGGACACGGACTTCCGGATCGCCGGGCGCCACTTTGAACAGGGTTTGCAGCAGACGGAAAGCTTCGGGAATCCGTTGCAGGCGGAGTAAGACCTTGGACATTTCCTTGACCGTCTGCATGCGGATGTCATGGCTGGCTCCGGGATTGACAAACACGGCATCCAGGCGGTTCATGGCTGCCGTCCACTGTTCCAGACGAACCAGGGTTTTGCCAATGTAGAGACCGAGTTCCGGGTTTCTCCGGTCCATGCGGGTGTCGGCCGTATCAAAACAGGCGGCAGCCTTCCAATCGTTGCCGGCGGCATACTCAAGGCGTCCTTCGAGCACGTCCACGGCGGGGGACGCCTGAGCTTCACGGCGAAAGTCGTCGAAACGGCGCCGGGCCTCGGCCAGGCATTCCTTGGCGATGACCGGATCCCGTTCTTTCTCGAAACGCAACAACAGGATGCTGATCCCTTCGAACTTGGCCATGATAAACAGGTTGCGATCCCGGATAATGCTCGGCGCGACCTTCAGCTTGCGCACGCTGCCAGCCCGGTCGAACATTTCTCCGGCGGCGGTGATCTTGCCGACTTGGCGGTAGAGCTGGCCGAGTTCGAAGAGGAGATCGGACTGATCCGGATGGCGGGCGGCCGCCGCTTCATATAACGCGATGGCCCGGAGAATGCCGCGCGGCACGTCCATCCCCGACGGTCCCGGAACGGATTCCATATCCACCCCCCGCAACAGCGCGGCGAGTTCGCGGCAGACCGAGACTTTGTCATCCGTAGCCAGGCGCGTTTCCAAGGTTACCGCCAGATCCATCGCCTTGGCCCGCAACGCCGGCTCGGACCGCAGGACCGACGCTTCCATGTAAATGCGGATGCTGTTGAGCAGCGCCTGGGCATCCTGGGGATGGGCGGTCAGGAAGGCGTCGCTGATTTTCACCGCCGCGTCCACGCTTTTCTGCGATTTCTCCTCCTGCGCCTGACCGCGCAGGGTGCGCGCCGCCTGGATATGCCAGACCGCCGTGTAGAAATTCACCTCCGGGTCGTCCGGAAGGCTGGCTGCGGCGTTTTGCAGGTCATCCAAAGCCTGCTTGCGCGTCTTCTCATCCAATTGCAGGCGGCTCATGCGGGCCGCCTGGGAAATCCCGCGGAACTTACGGGCGGGGATGCTCGCCGGATCGGTCTTCAGCAACTGATCTGACTTGTCGAACAGCTTGTCCCAGAGTTCGGCGCCCGCACCATCATTGGCCAAGCGGTAATACTGTGCCAGCAGCCGGTTCAACGCCTGGCGGTTGTCCGGATCTACGCGGACAGATTCTTCCAACAAGGCGAGAACCGTCTGGTAGTGGTTGAAGGCCTCCATGGGTGAGGCGGGTTCGCTGGCCTCGAAAGAGTCTGCCAGCTTGGTCATCAGCCGCAACTTGTCTTTGGAGAACTTGGCATAGCGGAGGGCGGTGCCGTAAGCTACGGCGGCGCGCTGGAAATCCTTCTTTGGTTGCGCCAGGGCGGCATCCCCGCGCCGTTCATACCGCACGGGATCACGGCGGACAAAGGTAATCATGAGCACGCCGGCCACGATCAGCAGAACGATACTGCTGACGCTGATACCCACCAGCATCCGGACGTTCTCGCGGAACCACAGGATGCGGTTCGTCACCGCCTTGTCGCGGTAGATCTTGGGGGCCGACGGACGGGTGGAGGGCGGCGCGTCTTTGTGCGGACGCTCCGTTCCGGGAGAAGGAGTAGGTTGGATCGGCTCGCCCATAGTTCTTCGCTGCATCCTTGCTCAGGACAGGGCCGGTGAAACTACGCGACAGTCGGCAAAAAAAGCACGATACGCCTTCCAGGCCATGTAAGCGTCCAGCTTGCCGGACACCTCCCAAGGGGCGTGCATGCTCAACAAGCCCGGGCCGGCATCTACGACGTCCATACCATAACGCGCCAAAAACAGGGCGATGGTACCGCCGCCGCCGGCATCCACCTTACCGAGTTCCCCCGGTTGCCAGACCACGCCGGCGCCGTTGAAAATACGACGGATGTCGGCCATGAACTCGGCGGTGGCCTCGCTGGAACCGGACTTGCCCCGGGAACCGCCGTACTTGGCGACGACCAAGCCGCCGTTGAGCTGGGCCATGTTGCCGTTGGGCGAACTGACGTCGGGATAGTTGGGGTCGTGCAGGGCGTTGACATCGGCGGAGATCATGCGGGAGCGTTCCAGGCAGAGACGCCGGCGGGCGTCGGCATCGACGGCGGCCGGCCGGCAGCGGCGCAGCATCGCGGCGACGCTGTTCTCGAAAAAGACGGAATCCATCCCACTGAGGCCGACGGAGCCGATTTCCTCCTTGTCACAGAGCAGGACCACGGCCGTGCGGTCCGGAGTGCGGTCAAGATCAAGGATGGCGCGCAGGGCGGCATAGGCGCAGATACGGTCATCCTGCCCATACCCCAGAATCATGGAGCGGTCCAGGCCGCATTCGCGAGCCGAGCCGGCGGGCACAAATTCGAGTTCGGCGCTGGCCAGGTCTTCCTCGCAGATGCCGTATTCCGCCCGCAGCCAGTCCAGGATCCGCCTCTTGATGGGTTCCTTGGTTTTTTCATCTTGAACAGGAATACTGCCGACCAGGACATTGAGCCCCTCTCCCTTGATGCCCTCGGCCAGGGTCAGCTTGGCCTGTTCCGCACCAAGGTGAGGCAGCAGATCGGTGATGGTCAGCACCGGGTCGGACGCTTTTTCTCCCAGAACCACGTCCACCTTGCTGCCGTCCTGGCGCACGACCACGCCGTGCACGGCCAGGGGCATGGCGACCCACTGGTATTTCTTGATGCCGCCATAGTAATGGGTATCAAGCAGCGCCATGCCGCCGTCTTCATAGAGCGGACGGCACTTGGCGTCGAGTCGGGGCGAATCGGTGTGGCCGCCGACGATGTGCAACCCCTCCTCCGGCGGCCGCCGGCCAAGGCGCGCCAGCATCAGCGTTTTGCCGCGCCAACTGCGGTACACGGCCATGCCGGGCTTGAGTACGCCGGCACGTTCAGGGAGCAGGTCAAGGTCGACAAACCCGTGTTTCTGCGCCTGGGCCAGGGCGACATCATGGGCCTCACGCTCGGTCTTGGCGCGGCTGAGAAACGTGATGTAGTCCCGGCCGTAGGCATCCACCCGCGGCCGCTCCGCCGCCGGCAGTTTCAGCCAACCGCTCTCCCGCTTCCACGCGGGATCGTCCTGCTTCCGCGCTTTTCCGTGCGCGCCGGTTTTCTGCTTGCGGTCCATCGGTCACTCCAAAAGCTTAAACCCGGTAGGGCTCTTTCCGGATCTTCCGTTTTTCCATTTTTTTGCACACGGGAAACGTACTATACGCGGTTTTTCGTCTGTGTCACCGGGATGCGCTTGCCAAACCAGACTGCGGCCTCTACATTTCCACGTCCGGAAGATGTGATTCCGGACATAACGCGGAGAGAACACGATGCCTTACCTGCTCGTCCGCAAATGCCCCGTCAACCTGCCCGAAACCCGTCTCGAACTTGCCCCGGGCGAGCATTTGATGGGGCGTGACGCGGACGCGGATCTGTTCATCCCCGATCCCAGCATCTCCTCCCGCCACCTGCGGATCCACGTGGAAGGCTACCGGGTCGAATGCACGGACTTGGATTCCCTCAACGGCACCTACATCGACGGCGTGCGCCTGACCGTGCCGCGACTGCTCAAGCACGGCGAGGTGATCCGGCTCGGCGGCACCGAACTCGAGATCCTGGTCATCGATCCCATGGCCTCTCTCTCGGGCATCAGCGAACCCGGCCTTCCCCTGCTCCTGAACCGTCCCGCCCGCCCCGCCGAAACCGCTGTGGAAATCCTGGCCGAAACCGCCCTGGAACACGACCGGGCCGATCCCTCCCTCCTGCGTGCCAAGGATCCCACCCACCGGGAACACCTCAGCCTCTGCCTCGACCATGTCAGCCAGGCCGTCAACGACCTGTTCTCCTCCCTGGCCGAAGAAGAGCTGCTGGAACGCTCCATGGCCCTGCTCCTGGAACTTCTGCGCACCGACTCCGGCACCCTCTACCTGCGCAGCCCTCAGGATCCCAACGTCGTCTCGGCCGTCCTCGCCTACCGCAACGGCAAGCGCCTGGCCGATCCCGCGGCGGACGGCGCCGGGCGCGCCCTCGCCCGCCACGTCCTCAACACCCGCAACGCCATCCTCTGCCGCGTCCGCCCGCCGGACATGCCGGAGGATGACCGGCCGCCCGCCGTCATCTGCTGCCCCGTCGCCGCCGGCGGCGGCCTACTCGGCGCCGTCCGCCTCGACCCGGCCCCCGCCGGCCCCGCTTTCACCTCCTGGGACCTGCGCCTCGCCATCCCCCTCTGCGGCTTCGTCGGCCTGGCCCTGGAAAATCAACGGACCATGCGCCAGATCATCGACCAATCCCGGCTCACCGGGCACCTGCGCCGCTTCGTCCCCGAAAATGTTATCGAAAACCTCATGCGCGAACAGGCTGCCGGCTTCCCCCATTTGAAGCCCCGCCAGGAAAGCATCACCGTCCTGCAATCCGAAATCCGCGGATTCACCCGCCTCTGCGACAGCCTTCGCCCCGAAGCCGTCGCCAATGTCCTCAATCTTTACTATTCCGTTTTTTCCGACATCGCCCCGCGGCGCCAGGGCACCCTCAACACCTTCATCGGCGACCGCATCGTTATCATCTTTAACGCCCCCTTCGGCCTGGACGAGCCCGAGGACGCCGCCATCCACACCGCCCTCGAAGTCCGCCGCCGCCTCCAAGAACTGCAGCCGGAATGGGAGCGCTTCGGCCTGCCGCATTTCGACATTGGCATCGGCATCAGCTCCGGCCAGGCCTTCGTCTCCTGGATCGGCAATGACCACCGCATGGAATACACCGCCGTCGGCGACTGCGTCTCCCTCGCCTCCCGCATCTGCTGGATCGCCGGCCCCGGCCAGATCCTCATCCAGGGCGAGATTCAAGGCCGCCGCTCCCTCCGTTTCTCCACCCGCCAGGCCGGCACCGTAGATCTGCGCGGCCAGCCCCCGGAGCTGCCAGTCTACGAAATCCTCAACTGATCCGGCCCGGCCGGCTATTGAGAGGATTGGAGAACTCCATTCTGACCGCAAAGGGTTCAGGGTTCGGGGTTCAGGACTGACGAAGACGCATCTCGTTGGATCAAGATGGGGTTGCACGTTCCTCTCTTCTGCTTCCCCCTAAACCCTGAACCCTGACCCCGACCCCTCCTGAACCCTGACCCCTGAACCCTCCTGAACCCTGACCCCTGAACCCTACTCCGGGGGACTTCTGCAAGAGCCTGAGAATGTGGCCAGAGGCGCCGTCGCAAAGCGGAAAAATGCGGCGCCTGAAAAAGCCAATTCCGGGCAATCATGTGTTCCGGCGGTATGCTATTAGCCGTGTCCACGGTCAGAAATTTGAAATTCGAAATTCGAAATTTGGCCGGAGGACCGCAAAAACGTTGAGTCCGCAACCTGATTTGACAGAAGGAGCAAAGACGCAACGTCCCCGCCCCGCACCCTCTTCCCAAATTTCCAATTTCAAATTTCCAATTTCACCCCCTCCCCCCCCATGCCCGAAGGCCGACTCATCACCTTTGAAGGCGTCGAAGGCGCCGGCAAGTCCACCCAGGTCCGGCTCCTGGCCGCCGCCCTGCGTCGCCACGGCCGCGAGGTCGTCGAAACCCGCGAACCCGGCGGCACCCCCCTCGGCGAAGAACTCCGCGCCATCGTCAAGCATCACCCCGGCGATCTCGCGCCCGCCGCCGAACTCCTGATCTTCGCCGCCTGCCGCGCCCAGCTCGTGGAACACCTCATCCGCCCGGCGCTGGAACGGGACGCCATCGTCCTCTGCGACCGCTTCGCCGACTCCACCACTGTCTACCAGGGCCTCGCCCGCGGCCTGGACCTGGCGTTCATCCAGCTCCTGCACGAATTCACCCTCGGCAACGACTGCGTCCCCGCCCTCACCCTGCTCCTGGACCTGCCCGCCGAGGGCGGCCTGGCCCGCGCCGCCGCCCGCGGCGGCGTCGCCGCCGACCGCTTCGAAGCCGAAGGCGCCGCCTTCCACACCGCCATCCGCGACGGGTTCCTCACGCTGGCCAAAGCCGAACCTAACCGCTTCCGCGTCATCCCCGCCGACCTTCCCCCGGAAGAGGTACACCGCCGCATCCTCCCGGAGGTGTTTCATGCCCTTGGTTGAGTTCCAGGCCGAATTCCCCGTCATCTGCGGACGCCTGCGCGAAGTCCGCGCCGGCAACCGCCGCGCCCACGCCACCCTCTTCACCGGCGACGACCCCGCCCTCCTCGAACGCTTCGCCCTGGCCTGGGCCCAGGCCTGCGCCTGCGTCAGCCCCGGCGACGGCGACGCCTGCGGCCGCTGCCCCGCCTGCCGCGCCTTCGCCGCCGGACGCTACACCGAACTCCACGAACTCCGCCCCGAGTCCCGCTCCCGCATCATCCCCGTCGGCAACCTGGACAAGGACCGGCCCCGCGGCGTCCGCCACCTCATCCACGAGCTCGGTTTCACCGCCGCCGAGGGCTTTCTCAAGGTCGGCTTCGTCATGGAGGCCGAGCGCATGAACGCCCAGGCACAGAACGCCTTCCTCAAGACCCTGGAGGAGCCGCCCCGCGACACCCTGCTCCTGCTCACCTCCGCCAACCCGCGCCAGCTCCTGCCCACCGTCCGCTCCCGCTGTCAGATCATTCCGCTTCTCACCAACCGCCGCACCTATGCCGCCGTCGCCGAACGCGGCCTGTTCCAGCTGCTCGCCCTGCTCCGCCCCCGGGCCGGCGCCGCCGCCGCGCTGGAAGCCTCCGGTGGCCTGCTCCGCATGCTCGGCCTGCTCCGCCAGGAACTCGAAGCCGGCGCCGAAGCCGCCCCCATGGACGCCACCCTCGCCGAACTCGCCCGCACCGACAAGTCCGTCCTCAAGGAACTCGAAGAACAGCGCGAAGTCGCCGGCGTCTCCGCCTACCTCCAGCGCCGCCGCGAACTCCTGGACGCCATCCAGGCCTGGTTCCAGCAGCTCCTGCTCCACGCCGCCGGCGTGCCCGACGCCCAGCTCCCCCACCCCGAGCTCTTCACCGCCGCCGGCGGCATCCCCGACGGTTTCGACCCCGACACCGCCGACCGCTTCTGCCGCCTGGCCGCCGACCTTGCCCGCCAGCTCGACGGCAACCTCGACGAACGCCTCGGCATCGAAGCCTGGTGCCTCGAACTCTGCGAGCGCCCCGCCCCCCCGCCGGCCCCCTCCCCCCTGGGAACGCCGAGGCCCAGCTCGGCGCGAATTCCAGGAACGTGAAACAGGCAATCTTGCCTGTGGCGAACGTGAAACGGGCAATCCTGCCCGTTTGCTGCGGTCGTCTTGCAATTGATTGCCCCGCCCATGCCCTCTATATTGGCAACCATGAGCAAGTGGGAGAAATGGGCAGATCCGAAATCATCATCGACTACCGCACACGTACCCCAAACATGTCCCACCCGACGAAAAGCACTTTTCCAATGTCCCTACGAGTATCCCCCAAACCGCGCCAAGGCCACCTAAGAGCCTCGCCAAGATTCGAGAGACGATCCTCAAGGTTGTGATTGCCACAACCGCCCCGGCGCGGAAGAGCCGAGCCCCGCTGCGGCCCAGTCCTTTTTCCGCTTCCGGTCAACCGGCAGCCATAACCTCACCCCGGGCCTCGCCATGGTCGCCGGCGCGCCGTTCCGGCGGT
>CAITSE010000043.1 GCA_903894975.1 uncultured Lentisphaerota bacterium | reverse complement strand
GGTTCCACCGGCGGGAAAAAGCGGCGTCAAGCCGCCGCACTCCAAAGCGGCGAGGACGCCGCAGTAATAACGAGAACCTTCCGGCCCGTGTCAGCCTGCGGCCTGGGGTTCGACGCCGACCACGCAGATGCCTGCGGCGTCCAGGGCTGCCAGCACCTTTTCTTTTTCCAGGAACAGGGTCATGCCGGCATGCACGGCCAGGGTTCTGGCGCCGGCGGCCTGGAGAGATTCCACCGTGGCCATGCCGATGCAGGGGACGTCAAAGCGGAGGTCATGACCCGGTTTGGCGACCTTGAGCACGGTCACGCCGCCGCGGCCGAGTTCGCCGCCGCGGCGGATGGCCTGGTCCGTGCCTTCGAAGCCTTCCACGGCCAGGACGGTGCCATTTTTGACCACCACGGTCTGGCCGATGTCCAGCCGGCTGATTTCCCGGGCGATGCGCAGGCCGAAGGCGATGTCACGCTGCTGGCTGCGGCTGGGCCGGCGGCGGCCGAGGGTGCCGGCGGCGGCCAGGCATTCATCCATGTAGGTGACGGCCGGCAGGACGGTGAATCCGCGCGCCGCGAAGGCGTCGGCCACGGCGCCGAACAGGGAGTGGGCATTGCGTTCCTTAAGTCCCCACAATAGCCGCAGTGCGAGAAAATCGGGGCGGAATCCGCCGAAGAGCCGGCCGGGGCGGACCTGGCCGGCGAACATCATCCGCCGGACGCCCTGGGCGTTCAGGCACTGCATGGTGCGGCGGAGCTGGCCGACATGCACCCAGTCCACATGATCGGCCAGGGCGGCGATGGTCGGGTCGGTTTCGTCCACCAGTGCGGCTACGGCGATGTGCGGGCAGCCGGCGCGGCGGGCGAGCCGGCACACTTCCAGTGGATAGATGCCGCGGCCGGCTACGAGCCCCAGCGGTTCCGCGCCGGCTGGCGGCGGCGGCCGGGGTGGCGGCGCGCCCTTGGCGGTTGCCGGCGCGCGGCCGAATGCTCGGCTGAACCATGCCCCCATCGCTTGCCTCATTTTCGGAATTGCGGATGTTCCGTTCCGTTTTGAAACGTGTGGAACTGTAGCGGACGGGCGCGCTCTTGCAAACCTGCCCCGCACCGCTACATTTCAACCCGTTCTGTACGCAACACAATCCGGCATTCGGAAACTCCACAAACGACGGTGAGGCTCATGGGCTCTGTCAAAAAGAAGCGGCTCAAGAAGATGGCGAAGCACAAGCGCAAGAAACAGCTCAAGGCGCTCCGTCATAAGAACAAGTAAGCATTTTACCGTGGTCCGCAGGGCGGACGCGCCGGCTATGTTAAAACAAATTCATGCCTGCACGTCTTTCCTGCGCGCCATCCACCTTTATTCCCGGAATCCCGGGAAGGGGTTCCGGAGGGGGCGGGTGATTTGCCGTTTGGCTTGGAGCCTGATTGGGTTTTTGTGTCTCCAACCGGATGGGCGCGGTCAATCCGGACCGCCGGCAGTGCCCTTAACGCCGGCTAGCCTGCCTGCCGCCACAACTCTTTCTTCGACTTCATCCGCGGCCGTGCCGAAACCGGCGCCCGCGGATTTGGTGCTTTCGGAACCGGACGGTGTCCGCAGCCAGGCGTTCAGCCATTACGCCTGGGGCTGCTATTTGCAGATGCTCCAGGAAACGGAGCTCGCCGCCGCTACCACTCCGGCCGTTCCCCGGGCTCTGCCCGGCGTCCCCCGGCGGGGCATCGCTGGGAAAGCTCATGCCGTCGCGCCGGTCCAATCCCTGGCCCGTCTGCCGGCGTGGTTGGAAGAATACCGCGAAGTCCTCCGGCTCGATCCGGAAAACCGGGAGGCGCTGGAAAGTTTCGTGGAGCCGTTTCTCCGGCCCGGTCAGGAAGCGCGCCTTATCCATGAATTACAGCGGCTCTCGGAAATTCACCCCGCCTCCCGGGAGATTCATCTACTGTTGGCCGACTGTGAGGCCCGGGCCAACCGGAAGCCCGATGCCGTTCTCCTCCTGCAGAATGCGTTGCGCGCTTCCGGCTGGAAAGATCCCGTTCTCCTGGTCCGGCTCACGGACATGCTCTGCGATGCTGAACAGTACGATGCGGCCGGGCAGGTGTTGGACCGTGCCCTTGGCGAAGGCGGGCTCGGTGACGATTATCTCTGCCATCTGACGGCGGGCAGGTTTTATGAGCAGCGCCTGGATGCGCAGGGTGAAGACTCCGGCTGGTGGCGCCGCCGTTCCTGGCGCCGCGCCGCCAATGCCCATGCCAGCAAGGCGCTGCTCCTGTTACAGTCTGGGAAACTGGACAAGGTGGTGAATGCGCGTGACGCGATCCAGCTTATGCAATTGTTGCGCCGGTTGGAGCGTCCGCAGGATGTCGAGGTTGCCGGCGCCGCGGCGGGAAAAGTTTTTCCGGAAGATGCGCTGCGCTTTCAGATTATCACTGGCGCCACGCTTCAGGCCTTACCGGAAACCGAGGCCCGCGGCGTCGCCCTGCTGGAGGAGGCGAACCGCAGGCTGGAAGATGCGTTTGCCCGGAATGCCCGTCCGGCGGATGCCACCGTCACCCCGGCGGCGGCCGAACTTCCGGGTCTGGCCAGGTTGCTGGCGTGGAACGGGGAACTGGCCAGTGCCTATTTGGGAATGAAAGCCAAGGGGTTGCCGTACGCCATCAAGGCCTGTGAGCGCAGCCTGGCCGCCGCCCCGGACGATTGGGATGGCCGGCTCGTGTTGGCCCGGCTGTACCTGGTGGACCGGAATGCGGGCGGCGACCGCGCCCTGGCCGTGCTCGCGCCGATCCCGGCCCGTCTCCAGCTTCCGATCAAGTTTTTCCTGCAAAGCCAGGCCTTGGAAAAATCGGGACGGTTCAGTGAGGCCGTCTCCGCCCTGGCCAAGGGCGCCGAACTCGCGCGGCGCTTGAAAGACCGGGACTTTTTTGACAGCGAATATTATTGCTTCCGGGCGAGCCTGTTGGACCGGCAAGGGAAAACGACCGAGGCGTTGGCCGGAGCGGAAGTCGCCCTGGCCGAGCGCCCCGGCGATCCGGCGCTGCAAAATCTGGTCGGCTATATGCTGGCGGATCAGGACCGGGACTTGACCCGGGCCGAAGCGCTGATCCGCGCGGCGCTCAAGGCCGATCCGGAAGATCCCGCCATTCAGGACAGCCTGGCCTGGGTTCTTTATCGCCAGAAACGGCACAAAGATGCTTGGACGGCCATACAACATGCGCTGGAATTGACCAAGGATCATCCCGATGGTGTGATTCTTGATCATGCCGGCGACATTGCTCTTGCCCTCGGCCGGCGCGACCGCTCCCGGGAATTTTGGGAGAAGTCACTCCAGCACGACCCGGAGAAGCCGGAAGCCACGCGGGCGAAGCTCAAGGCTCTTGCCGGACCGTGAAGCGTAGCCGCGGGTGTGCGCACCGCCGGAAAATGCGGCGGTGGCGGCTACATTGGCTAAGCTTTTGCGGAATCCGCGGAAGCCGGAGGTCTGGCGGTGATGGGTATGACGGCGTTTTCCCGAAAAATTGGATTTGGCCTGATGCTGGTGGCGGCCGGGATGCTGGCGCCGTGCGCCGCCCGGGCGATTCGGTTCGATTTTGCGCCGGCGGCCGAGGCTCTGGCCCCGCCGGTCGACAAAGAGAAGAGCGATGTGCGCGCCCTGGGCCCGCTGATCGAACGGCGCATCTCCGTCGACGGCTCCGCTGTTCAGAGCGCGCTGCCGCGGCCGCTGTGGACCCGGTATGAAGTGCCGGGCAAGAAGTTGATTTACAACGACTTTCTCTGGCCGCTCGCGTTCAGTCGCTCCCGTCCGGACGGTGACTATCAGTACGTCGTCCTGTTCCTGCACTCCAGCGAACCGGGCCTCGACAACAAACGCATGTGGCTGCTGCCCATCTTGTTCTACGGGCACCAAGCTCCCCGCAACAAGGCCTATTTCGCTCTGTTCCCCGTCGGCGGCCGCATGGGCGACTGGCTGGGGTTCGACACCGTGGATTTTGTGCTCTTCCCGATTTGGGTGCGCAGCCGCAAGAGCGACATGGAAACCACCACCTGGCTCTGGCCGATCTTCAGCCACACCAAGGGCGAACGGGTCGAAAAACGACGGGTCTTTCCCTTTTACGGCATGACTCAGGACGCCCGGGAAAAACGCAGCTTCTACGTTTGGCCGTTCGGCTATGGCATCGACCAATTCAAGGACGCCAAGGGGCGCGAGGGGCACGGCTGGTTTGTGCTTCCCTTCTATGGACAGTACAAGCGCACCGACGCCGACGGCAAAGTCCTGCATTCAGCTTGGACCTGCCTCTGGCCGTTCTTCAGCGGCGAATCTGGCCCCGAGCGGGACCGGCTCTATGCGCCATGGCCCTTTTACCGGCATGACACTGGCGATGCCCCCGAGTATGCCGGCGGCGAGAAGATCGACAAGCTCAATCTCTGGCCTGTCTACGGTCGCGAGACCAAGGAGAAGCGCCGCAGCGGCTACACTCTTTGGCCGTTCTGGCAGTGGGGCGAGGCGGAGTCCGAGGACATGACCAAGAGTTTCACGACCCTCGTGCCGTTCTGGTGGTCCGCCTCCAGCCGCAAAGGCGAGGCCGAGCTCATGGCCTTCCGCGAACTCTGGCCCTTGTGGCGTTTGGAACGGGAGGATGGTCGGTCCCGCGCCTCCGTGCTCTCGCTCTGGCCCCAGCGCCGGGCCGAATGCATCCAGCGCAATTACGCGCCGCTCTGGACCCTCTACACCCGGGATACAGATCCGGCCGGAATCCGCCATGACGTGTTCTGGGGCCTGGCCAAATGGCACCGGACTGCGGCCTCCGGCGACACTCGCCGCGCCTCCCTGTTTCCTGTCTTCGAGTACGAATCCCGGCCACTGGCGCCTACGGTTGACGGTAAGGCCGAAGGCTGGTCCTTCGACTTGGTCAAGGGGCTGGTCGGCTGGGGCCGCGACGGTGACCGCCGCCGCCTCCGCCTGCTCTGGATCCCCCTGGACGCCGGCGCCGCCGGCAAGTGATACCAAATTCACTTGGCGGAAAACGTTTTCCCGCCAAGTTCGCAAAGAACGGATTTCCCCAGGCCGCTGGCACCCCTGCC
>CAITSE010000042.1 GCA_903894975.1 uncultured Lentisphaerota bacterium | reverse complement strand
GCGGCCTACTGCGTTGTCTACCAGTCACGATCCGTTCCGAACCCAATCGCCTTTCCATCTCGCTCCACCACCGATTTGGCGCCGTTGCGTTCTGGTCTGTTGGGATCATTCTGCCCCTCACTTGAATTCCGCCACCACGAGGGTCCACACCTTGAGTTCCGGCACGGTCAGCGAGCCGTCTGCCGCGGGCTTGGCGTCAATGACATCGTCCGTGCCATCCGGCGACAACGCCGCGAGCCGGGCCAGTTTCTTCCCCGGCGGCACCGCGAAGGTCACACGGACATTGGCGGCCGGCGCCGGCGCGCGATCCGCCCAGGCTTCGTCATCGTTGGCCGGCATGTTGATGAGATGGACGATGACCCGCTGGCGGCCGTCCGGCAGGGCCCGTGACTGCACGAAATCCTGCCACCAGACTTGGGCGGGACCCTCGACCTTCACCGCCTGATCGCCCGGCCGGACGAAGCGCAACTGGCAATCCCAGATGAACTCGGACCAGCGGAATTCGAAACGGCCGTAATTGGCATTGCGTCCATTCGCATCAACATGCTGGCCGCACGCCGAGGTCACAGCGTCAAGATAGCGATTGCAGCCCATCCAGCCGACATGGGGAAAGCCACCGCGGGCACGGATGGGGTCGGCTTCCTTCTGGAGGTAGAAAACCGCCTTTTTCCACGGATAATACGGGCTGGACGGCTGACTGGCGCTGCGGAAATGTTCATACAGGCTGTAGGCACCCGGCAGCATGACATCCTCTTCCGCCTCGCCGTTGTACATCTGCGGGTAACCGCCGGCCACGTTGTTCCAACCGAAGAGGAAATGGGGGAAACGCGCCGTCAGTTTCTGCCGCACCGTCTTGAGGAACGCGGCGTTGGCCGCCGCCGCGTCCGGCAATTTTTGCAAAGCTCCCGTAGAGTCGTAACCTTCGACGATACTCGGATTGCCGTCGCTGCGGAACCCGTCCCAGCCGAACATCTCGGCCGACCGGATCAATTCCTGGATCCAGTACTCGCCGACTTCAGGTTTGGAGTTCAGGAAACTGCCGGTACCGACCCCGCCGACCGTGCTCGGGTTCTGCGCTTCCGGATTGTCCCGCCACGCCGTCAGCGCATCGACATCAAACCAGGCGCCGAGCGGGCGACCGTCCTTGCCGTAGGTCAGCCAGTCCGGATGCCGTCGGGCAAAATCGATGCCCACCGGCCCATACGAAATGCTCTGGATGTAGGTGACCACCACCATGCCCATGTCGTGCGCCCGCTGGATCAGGTACTGCCAATCCTCCTTGCCTTCCTTGTAGGCGCCCTGACCGGAGCGCCACTGCTCCGTTTTCGGCGTCATGTCATCGAACACCGACGGCTGCCAGGAGTAGCCTTCGAGAGTGGTGATGTAAGCACGGCGGAATTTGGGCAGTATCGAGTTGTCGATCGACTTGTTCTTCTTGCCGTCGCGGATCCCGAACAAGGTGGAGTAATGCCCGAGTTCCCAGGGATTCTCGCCCACGGTGAAATACTCGCGACCCTGAGCCAGCAACTCGCCGCCGGCGGCCTTGACCGTGGCCTGCGCCTCATGCCCCCACTTGCGCCCTTGCGGCACCGGATAAGCGAAGCTGAGCGTCAGCTTCCCGCCGGCCGCCAAGTCGGCCGGCTGCACGGGCAACTCGTCGCGTTCCGCCAGCCCATGGTTGATCGCCAGCGCCACGGTCACGGCCAGTTCGGCCTTGGTCTTGTTCTCCAGGTCCACCGTGATCTTCGCCGTCTCGCCCGGGCGATAGACGATCTTCTCCGGCCAGACCCGGGTCATGACCACCTTGGCCGGTGCGGTGTCCACACCTGAGGCCAGGGTCGCCGTCATGACGAAACCGATGCCGCAGATCAACCCTTTTGCAATGGTGTTTTTCATGATTATTTCTCCTCTGCCCGAATCGTTTTCGTCAACTGGTCCGCGAGCCACTTCGGCCATCCATCCCACTCATTGAAGAGCGTCACCTGATCGGGAGCCTCGCCGTAGGCCAAGCCAGCCAGCACGGCCGCCTGGCCTTTTCCCTTTCGCCATTGGATCCAAAACGGTTTATAGCCCGCTTTCACGGTCACGGTTGCTTCCGGGCGCGGCATGACCTCCTGCAGCCAAATCGCTTTGATCGCGCGATCCGGCGCCGGTGCCGGTGCCGGCGTCAGGGTGCCGTCGGTCACGGCCTGTACATCAAAGGGGCCTTGGCTGGTCACCGGCAGCAATTCCTCGAATTTCGAGCCTTTATAGTCGCCGCCACCAAAGGCCCAGTGCCCGCCGATCACCAGAAGGTTCCCGCCGTGCTCGACAT
>CAITSE010000041.1 GCA_903894975.1 uncultured Lentisphaerota bacterium | reverse complement strand
TCAAGCCACCGCACTCCAAAGCGGCGAAGACGCCGCAGTAAATACCTATAACGATTTTAATTATAATCCGTAATAGTTCTTAAGGTTACGCGCATGCCCCTGGGGACAGGATGCGCTCATTTTCTGAATGAATTATGGACCATAGATCAAGATGAGGCAGGTTGCGGCTTCGGCCCGTTCCACCGCCACATCAAAACTCACATCCTTGGTCGAAACGGCTGGTAACGGAGAAGTGGCGGGATATGGAATCCAAGAGCGGCAAGAATCGTTCGGATCTCTGTAAATTTCCCCATAGTCACACTTTTCTCACGCGGAACATTCAGCCATTGCGGCGGGTTGCGAGTCCGGAGCGGAATGTAGCATGGCAAGCGGAACGGGGAAATGGATTTGGGGGCGCGGAGTTCCATTCCATTGCAGAACGTTAGATTTTTCCCATTCTTGCGTTTCCCGTTTGTCCGCCGATATTTATTCTCGTTAGCATGGGGAAGCCCGGCACCCGGCAGCGGATCAAGGACGGCCATTTTACTCTTCATTTGTGCCTTTGCGCCTTCTGTTCAAAAAGGAGTTCGCTTCATGGCCTCGCCTGAAAAGCGGCAGGTGGTCTTTCTCATGACCGATACCCAGCGCTGGGACATGCTTTCCTGCCAAGGCATCCCCGCCATGCAAACCCCCTGCCTGGACCGGCTCGCCGCCGGCGGCGTCCGCTTCGAACGCGCCTATACCTGCCAGCCGGTCTGCGGCCCGGCCCGCGCCGCCATTTTCACCGGGCAATGGCCCCATGCCACCGGGGCCTGGACCAATTCCGCCGCCCTGGGCGACAACGTCCGCACCCTCGGCCAGCGCCTCCAGGACCTGGGCCTGCACACCGCCTACATCGGCAAATGGCACCTTGACGGCTCCGACTACTTCGGCCTGGGCCGCTGCCCCGACGGCTGGGATCCCGCCTGGTGGTACGACATGCGCAACTACCTCGATGAACTCACCCCCGAAGAACGGCGCAAAAGCCGTGACTCCCAGCTCATGGAACGCGAACACGTCCCCGCGGAGTTCACCTTCGGCCACCGCTGCTCCAATCGCGCCATCGACTTCCTCAAACGCCACGGCGGGGAGGATTTTTTCCTGACCGTTTCCTACGACGAACCGCATCATCCCTTCCTCTGCCCCGACGAATTCATGAAAATGCACCGCGACACCGTCCTGCCCGACGAACCCAATCTGCACGACGACCTCGCCGGCAAACCCGAACACCAGCACGCCTGGGCCGGCCCCGCCCTGGAACGGGAACCCGCGACCCGCCGCCAACCCCGGGCCTTCCTCGCCTGCAACAGCTTTGTCGATGCCGAGATCGGCCGCGTGATCGAGGCCGTCCGCCGCCACGCCCCCGACGCCCTGATCCTCTACACCTCCGACCACGGTGACATGCTCGGCTCCCACCGCCTCGGCGGCAAGGGCCCGGCCATGTATGACGAGATCACCCGCGTCCCGATGATCGCCAACTGGCCCGGACGCATCCCCGCCGGCTCCGTTTGCCCCCACCCCGTTTCGCACATCGACCTGGCCCCGACCATCCTCGACTGCATCGGCGCCGTCCCGGAAGCGCCCCTCAACGGACGCAGCATGAAACCGGCCCTGCTCGACCCGCAGTTCCGCCCCCACGACATCGTCTTCATGGAGTTCGGCCGCTACGAGGTCGACCACGACGGCTTCGGCGGCTTCCAACCGGTCCGCTGCGTCTTTGACGGCCGTCACAAACTCATCATCAATCTGCTCAGTTCGGACGAACTTTACGATCTCCAAACCGACCCCGGCGAACTGGTCAACCTCATCGCCTCCCCCGCCCACGCCCCCCTCCGCGACACCCTCCACAACGGCCTGCTGAACTGGATGAACCAGACGCGCGACCCCTTCCGCGGCTATTACTGGGAACGCCGCCCCTGGCGCACCGACGCCGCCCCCGCCACCTGGAACTACACCGGCATGACCCGCCAGCGCGAAGAACCCGCCTACGAACCGCGCCAGCTCGACTACGCCACCGGCCTCGAAATCACCGCGGCCACCCGCCGGAAATAAGCGTCAAGGTTACGAACTTCTCTACCAATACCCCACCCCTCTGGGGCGCTTCCGTTCTCGGTAGATCGGAGCGCTGAAGGCGCGGTTCCATCATAGCCTGGGGCAACGCCCCAGGAAGGGACGAAAATGAGATAGGAGCCCTGTAGGGGCGAACCATTTGGGGTTGCACAAGCAGGTTGCCGAATTTCTATTTGGTATCAAACCTTGACGCCCTGCGCCTGCAGCAGCTTTTGAACCTTGGCCAGATCCACCCCGCGCGGCAGCACGCCATCCTTCACCGCCACGGCCGCAGCAGTGCCGACGCCCTGCCCGATATTAACGCAAATCGGCATGACCCGAAAGTTGGAATGAGCCTTGTGAGTGCCGGAAATGTTGCGCCCGGCCAGAAGCAAGCCGTCGATTTTTTCCGGCACGCAGCAGCCATAGGGAATGGTGTATTTGCCGCGGCTCTGGAAGTGGGCCTGCGCGCCGTTGGCGTCAAGACCGGCGCCCTTGACGTTGTGGATGTCGAAGTTGAAATGGTTGCGGGTGGCGATCCAGTCGGGGAAGACGGGAGCCTCCACGATGTCCTCGGCGGTCAGGGTATACACCCCTTTGAAGTGACGGGTTTCGCGAACCCCGACCACGGCCGCGGTCTCGAGCAGGCGGCAGTTCTCGTACCCGGGAGCGTACTCCCGCAGGAACGCGACGATTTTCGGCGCCTGCCGGTGGCATGCGACTTCCGCACGGGTGAGGTCGCGGGCGCTGGTGCCGTCGATGCCGGTGAGATTGGTCATGTTCACCACGACCTGCCCCGGCACGGTCGAGCGGTACAGCAGGACATGCCCGGCCGGATGCGCTAGTTCGCGGCGGCCGAGCGCCTGGATTTCCCCCTTCGGCACGTCCACCTTGGATTCGAAGGAGCCGGGAAAGATGGCGCGCTCATAATCGACCCCGTCGATCTTGAACATCAGCGTCACCGGCTGCATCAGACCGTCTTCCTCGCGGCCCTTGGCGAACTCCGCACCGGCGCGGGCCGCCGCATCACCGTCGCCAGTGGCGTCGATCACGACCTTGGCTAGGATGGCTTCGCGCCCGGATTTACTCTGGGTGATCACCCCGGTGATCCGGCCGTCTTCCATGATGACGTCGACGACGTCGGTGTGCAACTGGAAAATGACGCCGGCCTCCTCAAGCATGTCGAACAGCACAAGCTTAAGTTTCTCATGGCAAATGTGCTGCCGCAATTTGTGGCCGGCGGGCTCCCCGGGCCAGGGCTGCGCCAGGCAACGGTCCAAGATCTCCTCGTAAATAGGCCCCTCGCTGGCGCCCGTCCAGTGACTCATCAGCCCGGAAGTGGCAATGCCGCCAAGACAGTTGAAGTGCTCGATCAACATGGTTTTGGCTCCGTTGCGGGCGGCCGCGAGCGCAGCCCCGACGCCGGCCGGGCCGCCGCCGGCCACCAAAACCTCAACCTCGGCGACCACCGGCACGGTTTTTCCCGCTTCCAGATAGGTCTTCATTTTTTGCATTCCTTGGGTTTTGACGAACGTCATGAAATGACTGTTTCCTCTAATAATACTTGTTTTTAAGAGAAAAACCTTTAATTTTATGAAGAATAATCTTTAAAAATCTCAGATACATCCAATGAAACTCGCTGACCTGCTGCGCCTGCTGGAAACCCGGACCGGGGCGGTGATCTGCCTGGAACCGCGGCATCCGGCCTTTTCCATCGTCGCGGATCTCCGGCTGCAACCGGACCAGTACCTGCATCACGGCCCGTATTGCGTCTTTGCCAAACAGGCGGGGGGACTCCAGGCCTGTGCGGACAACAAGACGCGCAGCATCAAACTGGCCGGGAAGGGACGGGAATTCACGGGCATCTGTCCCCATGGCCTGCGCGAACTGGTCCAGCCGGTCATGATCGATTCAAACCTGGCGGCCGTGCTTTACGCCGGGCACTTCTCCTCAAACCGGAGTCTGGCGGTGATCAACGGCCAGCCTTATCCCGGCCGAGCGCCCCTTCCCCTGGCGGCGGAAGCCGGGCGCGGGCTGCGGCAACAACTCCGCCTGGCGGCGGCGCTGATCCGCTGGGAAATCGCGTTTTGGAAAAAACAGGGCGGCCACGGCGGCCGGCGTCACGACGAATCGTATTACCTCGAGCATGTCGAGTTCTTCATCACCCACCGCTATGCGGAAAGCCTCTCGCTGGCCGAACTGGCGGCCGTCCTGAAGGTCAATCCCAATTATCTGGGCGGCATGATCCGGCGCCGGACCGGCCACAATTTCCGGCAACTGCTCAACCGCCGCCGCATCGAGGAAGCCAAGACCTACCTGCGCTTCCACGCGTCGCTCAACATCACGGAAATCGCGGCCATGAGCGGATTCTCCGACAGCAACTATTTCAGCACCGTCTTCCGGCAGATCACCGGAACCACGCCACGCACCTACCGGCAACGGAAATGAATCTAGGCTCTGGCGGACAAAAACGGGTTGTCGGCCTCACCAGAGCTAAGTGATTGCCGCGGCTCAATTGTACTTGACTCAAGCTCAATATGACGGTGCGTTCTATGTGCATTCTATTTTGCTTTCAATACCATAAAAAAACCCCCCGACGCAACACGCACCGGAGGCTTTTTGAGCTTAAAAATGGAGCCAGTGACCGGAGTTGAACCGGTGACCTACGGTTTACGAAACCGTTGCTCTACCAACTGAGCTACACTGGCCTTGGCAAAACGGCGTTTAACATACCCGCGGCGGAGATGAAAACAAGAAGCGGAACCGCGAAACGGGGCCCGTGGTCTGTGGGCCTGTGGTCTGTGGTGAAGAGAAAGGGATCGCCCGGGCCTAAAGCCTGCCGCCTTTTCTTCTGCCGTTTTCTTCCCCACAAGCCACAGACCACAGACCACAGACCTTCATCCTCCGACGTCACGCCCCGGTGATGAGGTCGCGGAAGCGTTTGAAGAGGTATTGGGAGTCGTGCGGGCCGGGGCTGGCTTCGGGATGGTACTGGACGCTGAAGAGCGGTTCGGTCTTGTGCCGCAGGCCCTCGACGGTCTGGTCGTTGAGGTTGACGTGGGAGACCTCGACCTTCTTCTTGTCCAGCAGTTCCGCATCGACGGTGAAATTGTGGTTCTGCGAGGTGATCTCGACGCGGCCGGTCTGCAGGTCCATGACCGGGTGGTTGCAGCCGTGGTGGCCGAACTTGAGGCGGTAGGTGCGGCTGCCCAGGGCCCAGCCCAAGAGTTGGTGGCCGAGGCAGATGCCCATGATCGGGGTCTTGCCGATCAGCGCCTTGATGTTCTCGATGGCATAGGTCACGGCGGCGGGATCGGCGGGGCCGTTGGAGAGGAAGAGGCCGTCGGCCTTGAGGGCGAGCACGTCCTTGGCGGTGGTCTTGGCGGGAACCACGGTGATCCGCATCCCCTGCTGGCGCAGGCGGCGGAGGATGTTCCACTTGATGCCGAAGTCATAGGCGACGACGTGCAGGTCGGCGGGCGGCAGTTCGCCCTCCATCAGGCCCCAGCTCGCGGAGATGCGGCCGTCGGGATCCCAGGCGAACGGCTTGTCCACGCTGACCTTGGAAGCGTAGTCCTGGCCGTCGAGGCCGGCCCAGGCCTGGGCGCGCTTGACGCCCTCTTCCGCCGGGATCTTGCCGGTGGCGCAGAGAAAGCCCTTAAGCGTGCCGGCCGTGCGCAGCTTGGTGGTCAGTGCCCGGGTGTCGATGCCGGAGATGCCGGGGACGCCGGCGCCCTTGAGGTAGTCGGCCAGGGAAAGCTGGCTGCGCCAGTTGCGCGGCTCATTGATTTCGTGGACGATGAAGCCGTTGGCGAAGACCTGGCGCGACTCGGCGTCGTCGGTGGAAACGCCGTAGTTGCCGATTTCGGGATAGGTCATGGTCACGAGCTGGCCGCTGTAGGAGGGATCGGTGATGATCTCCTGGTAGCCGCTCATGCCGGTGTTGAAGACGACCTCGCCGAGGACGTCCACGTCCGCGCCGAAGGACCAGCCGCGGAAGACCGAGCCGTCCGCGAGGGCCAGGAACGCCTTCTTCTCCCGCCGCGCCTGCCAATTGTATGATGGGGTGGTCATCCAGAAAGTCCTTGGAAGAAGGCTCAATTAAGAGTGGAAATGCTGGGGAGATACTGTACATGATCCCCCACGGTTTGCCGGTGCAGGCCGGAAAAAATTGCCCCCTCCCCGGACCGCCCTCTCACTCGTTCCGATTCCGTTCCCCCCATCCTATTCAAACAGATCCGCATGCGTCCCGGTCCCGCCCAGGATCAGTTCATCGTCCGTCACGTCACATCCCCCGCCACTCCGAGAACAGTGTCTTCACATTATCAAAACGCCGCCCCTTCCCGGCGTCCGCGTCACGCAACGCCTTCCGCGTCGCCGCGTTCGGGACATGCGCCTTGCCGCAGGTTTCCCTCAAAATACCCAGTATCCGTGCTCAAAATGACAGACGCGACCCCAATCCCCACCGACCCCAATCCCCACCAATCCCCACGCGCGGGACTAGGTCGCTAAAGCGGAGCGGAACCCAACGGCAGGACAGGGAAGAAAGCGAACAGGGGGCGAAACGCGAAGCGCTTCGCCCCCTGTCTAGAACCGACGGGACTAGCCCCGGCGACGGCGCAGGACCATCACGCTGGTGCCCAAGCCGAGCAGCACGACGGCGGCCGGCTCGGGCACCGCCTCGATCGCGTGAATCGGACCGTTGCCGCTGTTGACGGGATTGTTAGCGAGAGTGAGCAACCCGCCCGGGGTGCCATAAGCATTCGCGGAGACTTCAATCAGATTGTACGTCGCCGACGGAACGGTGTAGCCGAAATAGTAGGTTCCGGCTGCGAGACCGGGACCCACGCTCCAGAGTTGGGCAGTGATGGGCGAAGGCTTCCAGCCGGGGCCTGTTGCTCCGTCTGCCACAAACGCCATCCATCCAGCGTAGCTACTGAGAGGACCCTCGGAGACGAGGATGTTGCTTCCCAAGCTGTCTCTCGCATAGACCGTCATTGGAGCGACCGCGATGCCGGCGGTGAAATCAGTGAGGCTCTCGCCCGCCCCGACGACAACCTGGTATTCCACGGAACTCGTCGCCAGCGAGCGCGAGGGATGAACGCCTCCGAAATTCTCCGTCACCACGTACGCCTGCGTGCCACACGCACAGCCCAGCGCGAGCGCCGCCGTCAATACTGCTTTCTTCATGTCCATTTTCTTTCTACTGATAGGAATTTTGATTTCACGAGCCGGATCGGACGGGGGGAATACGGGGGAAAATAGTGCGGAACCACCACGAAATGGACGATTTTGCCGACGTGGCGTCCTCGCCGGAGAGGGTTCCGGCGGCGGAAAGGGGCGGCGTGGGGCTTTGGGTGAGGTTTAGCATGGTTCCGTCCGGTTTTCGGACGTACGGCTGCGGTTCCCACAGGTTTCGCTGTAAGGGGGAACTTTATCCTGCCGGAATCCGGAGTCAATCCCTTAACCTGAATTATTCACCACAGAGGTCTCAGAGGGCACAGAGGAAGCCGCCGAGTAAGGATTTTTAAGCTGATTCTCCGTCTTAACCGCGGCTCCGCGCCGCTTTGGAGTGCCGGCGGCTTGACGCCGCTTTTCCCCGCCGGTGGAACCGGCCTACAGCCTGAGTCATCCTTCCGCCGCAGCGTGGGAATCAACTGGCGCGTGGGAGAGACTGCTCCGCCGCCGGAGAAAGCGGTGTCAAGCCACCGCACTCCAAAGATGCTCGCATCGGTACAAGGAGACTCGAGTCCTTAACCTGATGGCTATGAGCAAGATGCCCCCTCTCCCAGGGGATGCCGCCGGCCCGTTCCCGTTTTGAAAAAGCAGGCGTGGCGAAATCCGCTGGCGAAGAACGCGTGGGCAAGATGACCGCGCGTGGGTCGCCAGCGCATTTCGCCACGCCCGGCTGTTGCCAAATGGAAACGTGGCCACTGCCACCCTCAAGGGGGTGTTGTCAGGGGATGGGAGGATGCCATCCCCTGACTCTGACGCCTACACGCTGCGGGTCAGGCCTTTTTCGTTTTTTTGGCGCGGGCGCCGGCGAGCTTGACGTGGCGGTGGAATTCCTGGATGCTGTAGACTTCGTAGCACTGCAGGCGCTTGTAGGCGCGGAGTCCCTGGACGGCGGCGCTGAGGCCGCGCAGGGTGGTGGTGACCGGGACACCGCGGCGGGTGGCCTCGGAGCGCATGCGGAAGTCGTCCTGGCGCGGCTGGGCGCCGGCCGGCACGTTGACGATCCAACTGACCTCTTTTCCGAGGATCAGGTCCAGGACGTTGGGACGGCCTTCCGAGATGCGGAAGATGGCCTGGGCCTTGACCCCGGCGTCGCGGAGCCAGGTGGCGGTGCCGAGCGTGGCGAAGATGCCGTAGCCCATCTCCACCAGTTCCTTGGCCAAGGGGATCAGGGCGGACTTGTCGTGGTCGCAGATGCTAAGGAAGACGTTGCCCTTCATGGGCAGCGGGTTGCCGGCGGCGAGCTGGCTTTTGAGGTAGGCCATGCCCAGGTCGTTGTCGATGCCCATGACTTCGCCGGTGGAACGCATTTCCGGGGAGAGCAGGATGTCGCAGCCGGGGAAGCGGTTGAAGGGGAGGACGGCTTCCTTGACGGCGTAGTGGCGGATCGCGACTTCCTTGGTGAACCCCAGTTCCTTGAGGGTTTTCCCGGCCATGACCAGCGCCGCCAGCTTGGCCAGGGGCACGCCGGTGGCCTTGGAGACGTAGGGCACGGTGCGGGAGGCGCGGGGATTGACCTCCAGGATGTAGACGGTGCCTTCCTGCACGGCGTATTGGACGTTCATGAGCCCGATGACCTTAAGCTCCCGGGCCAGGGCGTGGGTGTGCTCGCGGATGGTCTGGAGCGCCGCCGGGGACAGGGTCACGGGCGGGATGAAACAGGCGCTGTCGCCGGAGTGGATGCCGGCCTTTTCGACGTGTTCCATGATGGCGCCGATGACGGAGGTCTCGCCGTCGGCGATACAGTCGACGTCGACTTCGATGGCGTCTTCGAGGAACTTGTCGACCAGCACGGGCCGGTCTTCGGAGGCCTTGACCGCCTCGTCGACGAAATGTTTCAGGGTTTTCTCGTCATAGACGATGGCCATGGCGCGTCCGCCCAGGACGAAGGACGGGCGGACCAGGACGGGGAAGCCGATCTCGCGGGCTACCAGGAGGGCGCCCTCGTAGCTGGTGGCGGTGCCGTTGGCCGGCTGGCGGATGCCGATCTTGGTGATGAGTTGCTTGAAGAACTCGCGGTCCTCGGCCTTCTCGATGCTGTCCGGGGAGGTGCCGATGACCTTGACGCCGTTGGCGGCCAGGGCGGTGGCCAGGTTCAAGGGGGTCTGACCGCCGAACTGGACGATGACGCCGTCGCATTTCTCGCGGTTGTAGATGTGCAGGACGTCCTCAAGCGTGACCGGCTCGAAATAGAGGCGGTCGGACGTGTCATAGTCGGTGGAGACGGTTTCGGGGTTGGAATTGACCATGATCGTCTCAAAACCGGCCTGGCGCAGGGCGAAGGAGGCGTGGACGCAGCAGTAGTCGAATTCGATGCCCTGGCCGATGCGGTTGGGGCCGCCGCCGAGGATCATGATTTTCTTTTTGTCGGACTTGCGGACCTCGTCAATGTCGCCGTAGGCCGAATAGTAGTACGGGGTGAAGGCGGCGAACTCGGCGGCGCAGGTGTCGACCAGGCCGTAGGTCGGGAGCAGGTTCTGCTTTTCGCGGGCGGCGCGGACCTGATCCTCGGTGGACTTGGTGAGATGGGCGATCTGGCGGTCGGAGTAGCCGAATTCCTTGATCTGGCGGAACAGGGCGGGATCTTTTTCCAGGGCGGCGAGGCTGCCCGTCTTGCGGATCTCCTCCTCGTAGCAGACCAGTTCCTGGAGATGGTCGAGGAACCACGGATCGATCCAGGTGATCTCGTGGAGGCGTTCCTTGCTCCAGCCGCGCTTGAAGGCTTCGTGCAGATGGAAGAGGCGGAGCGGGTTTGGCCGCTTCATCTCCTTCTCCAGTTCGGCGTCGGAAAGATGGCCGGAGATGGAGGCGTCCTTGCCGTCGCCGCCGAACCCGGCGCGGCCGATTTCCAGGGAGCGCAGGGCCTTCTGCAGGGATTGCTTGAAGGTCTTGCCGATGCTCATGGTTTCGCCGACCGACTTCATCTGGGTGGTCAGCGTGGAATCGGCGCCGGGGAATTTTTCGAAGGCGAAGCGCGGGATCTTGGTGACCACGTAGTCGATGGTCGGCTCGAAACAGGCCGGGGTTTCGCGGGTGATGTCGTTGCGGATTTCGTCCAGGGTGTAGCCGATGGCGAGTTTGGCGGCGATCTTGGCGATGGGGAACCCGGTGGCCTTGGAGGCCAGGGCGGAGGAGCGGGAGACACGCGGGTTCATCTCGATGACGACCATGCGCCCGTCGACGGGATTAATGGCGAACTGGACGTTGGAGCCGCCGGTCTCGACGCCGATGGCGCGCATGATGGCGATGGAGGCGTCGCGCATCACCTGGTATTCGCGGTCGGTCAGGGTCTGGGCCGGGGCCACGGTGATGCTGTCGCCGGTGTGCACGCCCATGGGATCGAAGTTCTCGATGGAACAGACGATGCAGACGTTGTCCTTGCGGTCGCGCATGACCTCCATCTCAAACTCTTTCCAGCCGAGGACCGACTCCTCGATCAGGACTTCGGTGATGGGGCTGTAGCTGAGGCCGCGCTCGCAGATATCGCTGAATTCTTTTTCATCAAAGGCGATGCCGCCGCCGCTGCCGCCCATGGTGAAGCCGGGGCGGATGACCACGGGGAAGCGGCCGATCTTTTTCTGGACCGCCCAGGATTCCTCCATGGTGTGCGCCGTGCCGCTGAACGGGACCTGGAGACCGATGCGCTCCATGGTTTCCTTGAAAAGCTGGCGGTTCTCGGCCTTGTGGATGACGTCGGCGTTGGCGCCGATCATTTCGACGCGGTAGCGGGCGAGGATGCCGGCGGCGTGCAGGTCCACGGCCAGGTTCAGGGCGGTCTGGCCGCCGATGGTCGGCAGGAGGGCGTCGGGGCGCTCCCGGCGGATGATTTCATGGAGGATGTCGACGGTGAGCGGCTCGATGTACGTGCGGTCGGCAAACTCCGGGTCGGTCATGATCGTGGCCGGGTTGCTGTTGACCAGGACGACTTCGTAGCCTTCCTCACGCAGGGCCTTGCACGCCTGAGTGCCGGAATAGTCGAACTCGCAGGCCTGGCCGATGATGATCGGTCCGGAGCCGATG
>CAITSE010000040.1 GCA_903894975.1 uncultured Lentisphaerota bacterium | reverse complement strand
CTTGGTCTCGATGGCGCTGATGTGCAGCTCAATCTCCACAAACCCTTTCGCCCCGGAGAAAGACATGTCCCGTACCACGCCGTACAGCAGCAGCTTGGCGGCCTTGAGCTTGCCGAACTTGGTCAGCGTTGCCGGATCCAGCATGTCCGCCTTGCGCTCACTCCATTCCACCTCGGCCAGCACCTGGTTCCAGAACGGATCGTCCCGGCCTTCGACGCAGGGCAGTCCCGCCGCCGTGACCGCGTTCTTCAGCATCCCGGCCACATACTGTTCCGGATCGTTGGCGAGAGGTAGAATCGCGATGGGCTGGTTCTTAGGAATCCCGGATTTCTGCAATGCCGCCTGGACGTCCATCCCCACCTTGCCGATGGCCTGCCGGGTCTCGTCCGGCAGCGACTGTGCCCGCGCCGGCATCCCGGCCCATGCCCACGGCAACAGCATTGCCGCCGCCAACGTCCTCATCCAATGAATCGTTTTCATGCCATGATCTCCTTGCCTGATGTTTCCGACAGTTCCGTTGCCAATCTCTGAGTTCCAGTTCCAGTTTCAAGAGGCGGGTGCAGAAGGGGTGCGAGGGTAGGGTTCAGGGTTCAGGGTTCAGGGTTCAGGGTTCAGGGGGTGGGGGGACGGGGACATTGGAGCTTGAGTGTGTTTCGCATCCATTCGTCCTGAACCCCGAACCCTGAACCCTTTGGCGTTTGGGGTGGCAGGGGACAGGGGACATTGGAGCTTGAGTGTGTTTCGCATCCATTCGTCCTGAACCCCGAACCCCGAACCCTTTGGCGTTTTGCATTCACCTCTCGGTGGCAGGGGACAGGGGACCTTGGAGCTTGAATGTGTTTCGCATCCATCCGTCCTGAACCCCGAACCCCGAACCCTTTGGCGTTTAGGGTGGCAGGGGGACGGAGGACATTGGAGCTTGAGTGTGTTTCGCATCCATCCGTCCTGAACCCTGAACCCCGAACCCTTTGGCGTTTAGGGTGGCAGGGGACGGGGGACATTGGAGCTTGAGTGTGTTTCGCATCCATCCGTCCTGAACCCCGAACCCTGAACCCTTTGGCGTTTTGCATTCACCTCTCAGGTCACAAGTCCCACGTCCTTTTCACTTCTTCACATCCGGCACAATCCCAAGGCCCGGCGTCGCGAAAAGCCGCGTGACCATGCCCTCCGGGAATTGGTCTTTCATATGGAGGATGCGAAAATTCAGCATCCGTTCCGTATAATCCTCGCGCTCCATGGTGCAACGCGCAATGCCGGGAATCTGAGTGACTTTGCCGGTGAATTTCGTGGCAAACTCCCCGTCCTTGTTCACGTCGTCCCAAGCCAGCCGCACTCGCAGCGTGCTGGCGGCGATTCCCATCTTATCCGGCGTGATCGTGGCCGCCAGCCAGGACGCCGCCTCGTCCTTCATCTTCGCGGTGAGGGCCGCCAGCGCCGCGGCCCGGCCGAGTTTGCGTTCATTGCGGGCGTTCAATTCGATCTTGCCCAAAAGCTTGCCGTCAAAGATGCGCACGGCCGACACCACTGTCCGGCCGTCAAAGACAAAGTAATTCCCGGACTGGTCGAACAACTCCGTCGTCACCGCCATGGTCACCGCGACCTCCGGCTGGTTGGGAGTGACGGCAAACCCGCCGGCGGCGAGCTTGCCTTCCGCGTGGATCTTCAATGCGTCCGCCACCGCTGCGGCATCCGCGCCGCTCCCGGTCGCCTGCACCTGAACCTTCAGCATGGTCTCTTTCCCCACGGCCATCGCCGGGGCCGGGGGCGGAGCCAACACTGGCATCGGGGCCGGCGGAGTTGGCGTCGGCACCGGCGGCGGAGACACCACCGGCGGCGGCGCCGCCGTCTTACCGGGACAAAGCGTTGCACAACCCGTGCCCAGGCCCGCGGCCAATCCCGCCGCCAGCGCCGCCGTCATCAATCCGCGCGTCATTTTCATGGTTGTCCTCGTATTCATCGGTTCATTCCCTTTCCGGCTTAGGGTTCGGGGTTCAGGGTTCGGGGTTCGGGGTTCAGGGTTCAGGGGTTCGGGGGTCGGGGGTCAGGGGTCGGGGGTCGGGGAAACCGCGGGGGGAGGCGTCATACGAGCCCTCCTCTTCCCGCACGGACAATTGGGGCCAACGCCGCTCCGATTCGGGCAGTTGTTTTTCAAGGGTTCGTTCCATGCCGTTAAGCATCCGGATGCATTCCTGGTAGCGGGCGCGGTATTCTTCATACGTCGTCTGAGACTCGTAGCCCCGCAAATGTGCCATGTAAAGATGGTGTACCGTCTCCGCGGCCTCGCCCCGACTGCGATTGACTCCTTCGATTTTGTTCCGAATATGCCGGTCATCATACTTCTCCGCAAGTTGGGCCGGGGCGCTGTTCGATGAACGCCGGGCCTGCGATCCCAGCTCGTACTTCTCCTCAGCCGGCCATCGGTGCGTGATCCCGCTGATCTCAATGTGCAAGTGACAAAGCTTCGCGTAAACCGCCAAGTCCTCCAACCTCCGGTACGTTTCCATGTCGATCGTTCTCCCACTTTTCCCGTTTTTTTTCCCTGAACCCTGATTCTCATTTTGGATTTTGGATTGCCGATTCCGGATTTTTCCCTAATTCCTGGCCTTTCCTGAACCCTGAACCCCGACCCCTGAACCCTTGCGTCCTGACATCTTTGCTTCCTGAACCCTGAACCCCGACCCCTGCCTTCTCCTCTTCATAAGCCCCACTGCTGGAAGCCTTCGACCGCGACCTGGGTGCCGCCGGAGAGCCGCAGTTGGATGCCGGGCGTCAGCCAGCCGGTCTGGTCGCCGCACTTGAAGGCAAACGCATCCCGCACCCGCCAGACCCGCAGCGAACCCAGTTCCGGCAGCCCCACGCTGAGCCCCGGGGCGCAAGCGCAGCCGATCAGCGCGAACCGCTCCGGCACCCGGTCGCGCCGGCGCAGCAGCAGGCAGGCGGGCCGCTTCCGGTCGCACCGGGCCGCCACCGGGCAGTCCGCCCCGTTCCAGCGCTCGCAGGTCAGCAGTTCCGCATCAAAGCCCATCACCCGCGGTTCCGTCACGGCCGGCGCGCCCAGGGTCAGCCCAAAAGGGCGGTTCAACGGGAGAGGACTCTTCACTCCGGGAGCCACGCGCTGGCCGTTGACGAACACCCCGCCGGAACTCGCCTTGAAGCGGCCATCCTCCGGGTTGATCCCGCCGTCCTCGACGGTCCACCCGGACGTGCCGCATTCGATCCGGGCATGCACCCGGCTCAGGAGCGCGTTCAGATCCGGCTCCGCGGCGCCCGCGGCCGAGAACAGCCGCGTCACCAGTTCGCACTGCCGGTTCCGACCGAGCTGCACCGCGGGCCCGGCGATCAAATGGAACAGTGTCTGCCCGGCGCGCAGCGTCAGCCGGCCCGTCACGGCGGCGTCAGGCGGGGCCGTGTCCAGGAGGGTAAGCTCGCATTCGTGCAAAGGCAGTGCCTGCCAGACTTCCGGGGCGTTCCGCATCCGGTCCAGGAGTTCCCGGACCGAGCCGTCGCCGCCCCGCAGGCTGCGGAAAAAGTCCTCGGCTGCGCCCTTGCCGCCGATGTTCACGTCCGAGGCGTGGCCGGTGTGGATGTTGAACACCACCTGCTCCACGACCTTCCGCGCGCTGGCATCGCCGGGATAGATCGTGTACCGCACCGGGTCCGCCTCAAACCGGCAGGGCTGGCCGTCGCGCTCCAGGCAAACGCTCCAGCGGAAGGTCTTTTCCCCCTGCATCCCTTCCGGCAAGCTCAGATCCAGCGACAGTTCCCGGACGCCACCGGCGCGTAACCGGTCCAGGGTCTGGCCCGACCGTAGCGCGCCGCCGCCCGGCAGATCCGTCGCCACCTCCACCTTGACCCGTCTCAGTTCCAACCCGGAGGACTGCAGGCGTACCTTGAGCGGGAAAGTAGCGCCTGCCACGAACACCCGGCTCACATCCACCGAAAACTCCAGGGCGTCACAGTCCGATTGCATGTCCGTGGGCCGGACCGGCGACGGCGGCATCCGCATCTCCCGCGGCCGGGGCGCCGCGATCGGTTCCATCGTCGTCTCCCGTTCTTCCCCTCCCGCAACGGAGCCGTTCCGCTCGTCCCGCTCCGCCGCCGCCTCTCTCCGGGCCGCCGGGGTGTCCGGGGAAGCCGGAGCCAGCGGCGCCCCGCAGTTGTCGCAGAACATTGCCGCCGGCACCAGACGCCCGCACTTCCCGCATTGAATGGTCGCGTCATCCGCCATGAGGATCGTTCCCAGCTCTCACTACTGTTTATCTTGCCCACTCCGGCACAGTCCAGCTCAGCCGGTCGTGCGCCGCCCGCGCCAACGCCACGGCGGCATCCCCGCCGGGCGGCACCGCGGCCGCCAGCGCCAGCAGCGCCGCCAGACGCCGATTCATGTTCAGCCCGGAATTGCCCGCCACCACCGAAACCAGGTCTGACACACTGGTCTTTTCAAGTTCAT
The DNA here is from genome assembly GCA_903894975.1 of uncultured Lentisphaerota bacterium. Classification (GTDB taxonomy): domain Bacteria; phylum Verrucomicrobiota; class Lentisphaeria; order Oligosphaerales; family CAITYL01; genus CAITSE01. The sequence continues at coordinate 6,018 of CAITSE010000040.1, read as the reverse complement.
ACCGGACGTTTCCCGCGAGCGCCACCGCCGCCGGGACCGCCCGTTCCCCCAGCCGCGCCGCCAGCGCCGCGCACATGGCCTGGCCGACGACATACCGGGCCGGCCGATGAAAGCGCGCCGTGAAAAATGCGTTCAGCTTTTCTTCGGCCTCCTCCAGCCACGCCATGGCCGCCGTCGCCTGCTCCGGCGTGCCCGCGCCGGGTCGCAGCAACACCGTCATCGCCTTCATACCGGCGGGCGGCAGGACATCGGCCAGCGCCGCCAGCAGGGTTTCCGGCTCCGGCAGAGTGTGTCCGCCGCCGCCTTCCGGACATTCCGGCAGAATGGCCGCCAGGTTCCGCCCCGCAAGCTGATCCACCCAGGAGGCCCAGCCTTCCTCGACAAACCGGGAGGCCTGGAACACCGCCTGGGATTTTTCCCGCAGCAGCACGCCGCGCGGCGTGGTCACGGTCTGGGCGGGAAAGCGCCGGGCATAATGAAACCGGTCCAGGTCCAGCGCCGCCGCCTCGCGCCCCAGCTCCGTGCAGGTGCTGATGAAACCATGCCCCCATTTTTCATGGGCCGCCGTGGTGAAGATCCGGGCGGCCACCTCCGGCCGCTTCAGGCACGCCGCCACCGAGTCCAGCCCCGCCAACTCCCGGAACAGCCAGCCGTTGACCAGGCAACCGTGCGCCCCCAGGAACAGGCCGAACATGCCGCCGCCGTCTTCGGCCTGCGCCTGGGCCGCGGCGAGCTGGGCCGCCAGCAGCTCCCGCATCTGCGCCTGGGAGAGCGGTTCGTCTGCGAACAGCGCGCCGTAGAATTCCTCGCCGGTCTCGCAGAGCACCGTCGGCACTTCCGTTTTCGCGCCGTACCGCGTCAGCCTGAGCCGGTCCAGCACCCACGCGTCCAGCCGCTTCAGCACTGGGCCTCCGTCCATCAGCGCCATGCCCCGCAGTCCCAGCGCCGGGTGCTCCAGACCGCCGGCCGCAAACGCCCGCGCCGCCGCCGCGACCGGCATCGCCGGCGCGTCAGCCCCGGCGCCGCCGCGCAGTTTCTCGCCGCAGCCCGGGCAATAATAAGCTCCCGAACTGGTTTCGCGGCCGCAGGTTGGACAGGACGACAGTTTCATGACGGCATGTTCCCGCTCACGTCACAATGTTCACGGGACCGCCGCCGCCGCTGCGCTTGGCGGCCTCGGCCACGGCTTCCAACGCTTTTTTCATCACTTCTTCCAGGCGCTTGGCGCCATCGTCCGAGATCCGCTGCCGCTCCTTGAATTCGGACTCGAGCAATTCCCGGTTCGACCTCAGCATTTCCTGCAACGCCGCGGCCGCGGCCGGGGAGCGGCCCGCCTGCATCGCCAGGATCTCCGCCGGCGTCTTCCCGGCCGCTTGCAGTTGCTGCTGCATTTCCAGCAGGTGCGCCCGCCGGGCCGGATCCTCGATCGTGGCCAGCATCGTCTCCAGATTCATCCCGGAGAAGATCCGGCCGCGCTCGGCCAGGTCGTCGCGCTCCAAGCGTTTCAGCTCCCCTTCGTGCTCGCGTTCAAGCTGCTGCTTCTTCTGGCGCCAGGTTAGGGCCAGTTTGACTTCTTCATCCTCGCGCTTGCGGCGGATCGTCTCGATCTCGTCCGTGGTGCGCTCGTCCTTAAGCGATTTGTCGCGGCCGTAATCGTCCCACTTGACCTTGATGCCGATCTCGTGCTCCGCCTGCTCTTGTTCCCGCCGGATCTGGAACTCCGCCTCGTGTCCCTCTAACTCATGCCGCTGCACCTGCTTCAACAGCGCCAACTCCTGGTTCCGGTGCGAAGCGCTGATATTCTTTTCCTGGGCGAGCTGGCTGACGTATTCCTCCAGCTCGTGCTCGTTCTTGAACTGGTGCATCTGGTCCGAAGACAGCAGTTCCCGCAACCGCTGGTCAAACTCAATCTCGCGCCGCTTCAGTTCCACCCCGCCCATTTTCTCGCGGATGGCCTCGTATTCCGTTCCCGCGAACTCCGCCGACGCCACCCGCACCAGCGCCAGCCCCAACCGGTCCAGCGCCGCGGACAAGGTCTGCTGGAGAGTGTTCTCCAAGCGCAGCCGCCGCTCCGGGTCGCGGATCAATTCTTCCATCAGCGACTGCTGGCAAAGGTTCTGCACGGCGTACCGGATCTCGCCGGCCAGATGCTCCGTGATCTCCAGGCAGGTCACCTCCCGCTTTTCCTTCAGCAGGTTCGCCACCAGCCGATCCGCGCCCGCGGCCTGGAAATGGATGGCGACCTCGCCGTAAAACTCGACCGGCATCTCCTCACGCGTCCGCAACCCCTCGATGCGCAACGGCAGCACCACGTCCCCGTCATCCACCAGGATCACGGTGCGCGGGGCCGGTTCACCCCAGTGCAGCAGCCGCTGCATCAGGCTGTCGAGCGTGTGCCGGCCGGGCTCCAGCACGTCCTTGAGCACGCCCTGGTCCAAAAGCACCGCGGAGGTGCCGGCCTGAACCATGACGCCCTTGCCAAGCTGGCCGCGCAGATCGTCCACGTCAAAACGTTGGGCGAACATCCCGGCCGGGCGCTGCCAGATGCCGCCGGACATCACCCCGCGCTGGTTCGGATGCAAGGCCGCATGGCAGTTCCAGCAAAACTCCGAATCCCCGCCCACCCATTTCCGGCAGGACGGACACTTGAACCAGCTCTTCGGCCCCGGCTTCCCGCACTTGCCGCAGAACTTCGCCGTACGCCGCACGTTGGTGCCACACTCCGGGCAATTGTCAGAGAAAAGACCCATGATTCAACCTCCTTACAGCCGATTTTCGATTGCCGATCGCCGATTATTGATTTTGGATTTTGGATTGCCGATTTTGGATTTGTTCGGAACCCCAGCCCTTCCTGAACCCCGAACCCTGAACCCTTCACCCACCCCCACCGCCGCCCCCATGCTCCTTGCACTTGCGCACCTTCCGCCGGCTCCAGCAATCCGCGCAAATCGGGCTGCTGCACTCTTCACATTCCTGGGTCAGCGACTGCCGGCTCTTGTAGACCTTGCCGCAGGCGCTGCACGCCGCCGGCGGCTCCGCCCCCGGCGAACGCACCCGCGCCGTCTTTGACGCCTGGAGGAAGGCCTCCAGATCCGTCGTCTCCACCCGGTACACCCGGCCCAGCCGGATCGCCGGCAGCTCGCCGTCACGCACCAACCGGTAGATGAGCTGGTAATGCACTCCCAGCCGGTCCGCGACCTCTTCCAAAGTCAGATAGTTTTTGGTTTCATCCACCATGGTCGTCTCGCCTCATGCTTGACTGCGCCTCACACTCCACAACTCCTATCGCCAAACTCGTTTTTCATACGCTCAATCTATATCATTTTATTTTAATTTACAAACGACCCGTGCTATTTATTTTTATCATCAATCCGTCCTTGCCGTTCCGTGAACTCGTTGTGCCGGCCCCAAATTTTCACGCGTCTTCATTGAACCCGCACTAGTTGCCAGCGACATACCCCGTGTGCTTCCAGGTCGCGCTGGAACCGTCGGCGACCGGAGTTTTCGTGATGTAGTACCCGTGCCAATCACCCTCGTCGACAAACATGAATTTCCCGTTGCCATACGCCACAAATTTGCCTCTTTCACCGATGACGGCCAGAACCGAGCCGTTGGCATGGTAGAGCGTCATGGTAAGCGGATTTTTCGGATTCTTTCCGTCATTGTAGGAAAACCCCACATACCCGCCGGCGGGAAAATCGAAGGTTCCCTTCCCCGGCGCAAACAACTGATGACTCAACCCGCCTACCGACGCCGTTCCTCCCGTCTGTGACAGGCAGGCGCCGACATTCCATTGACTGCCGCAGACCATCCCTTTGTAGAGTTTCAGTTTTGTGACCTCGGTATCGAACCCGGTCGCGGCCTTCCATGCCGCTTCCCATCCCTGTGGTTCTTTGGCGGCGACGCGTCCCGGCGCGCCCCCGGACGGGAAGATGGTAATCATCACATCGTCAAACCAGGCCGTGGGAGAGTCCCCGTGTCCCGCGGTCAACTCCACTCCGGTTGGCAAACCGGCATCCATTATTTTCAGGCCGGACGCCTTGGTGACGCCATTGACGGACACGCGAAAGCTCCGGGTTGCGAAATCCACATAGATCCGGATGGTATACCAGGTCCTGGCCTGATAGGGCATAAGTTTTACGCAATTTCCACCATTGCTTTGCGCCGCGTAGAGATTCCCGTCAGCCTGGAATTCCACAGCGGCAAAAGCTGTTCCCCAGGTGCTTAAACTCGGGTTCTCCAGGCAAACCCTGGCCAAAACCGGGGAGGCTCCGCCTGACACAATGCGATCAAGCAAGACCTTTGCCGTGACCCTCACCCTGGAGACGGAATTGGCCGGAAAGGTTATCGGATGATAGGCGTTGCCAGACCAGCTTCCCGAACCGACCAGATGCAAGGCCTGTGGGGATGAGACGAAGTACGTCTTGTCCACATACTGATTTTGTGTCCCGGGGCCATTGTACCGCAGGGTCCACCCAGCGGGAAACGTGCCGGCCGGGTAGGCATCAAAATTGTCTTGGAAAAGAATCGTGGACGCAGGCGCGGCCGGCGTGGTCACGGCCGGCGACGGCGCCGGCGGCACGATCGGCTTCACCGGCGGCGCGGTCAGGGGTATGACGGCTTGCGGGGGCGGCGGCGCCGGCGCCGGGATCTGGGATATAGGCTGCGGGTTTGCACCCGGCGGCGGGGAACTGGAAACGGAAGGATTCTCCACTCCACCGCCTGAACCCTGAACCCTGCGCTCTACCCCCTGCTCCGCCGGAAACAGCCGCGGCCACACCAGAAACGCCCCCGCAACCACGCCCGCCAGCCCCAGCCCCACCACCGCCCATTTCAGCCAGCCGGAATGGGTTGCGGGTTGTGGGTTGTGGGTTGCGGGTTCTTTTTCCTGAACCCCGAACCCTGAACCCTGAACCGCGGGTTGTGGGTTGCGGGTTGCGGGTTCGTCCCCGACCCCTGAACCCCGAACCCTGAACCCTCATCCCCCGCGTCCGGCATGGCGGCCAGGAGCTCGCCCGCATCGGCAAAGCGATCGCCGGGGGCTTCCTCCAGCGCGGTCATGATCCAGGTGTCCCAGGCCGGGGCCAGGCCGGGCACTAGTTCGGACGGCTTCTTGAGGCCCAGCTTGCGCCCGGTGAACAGGCGGTAGGCGATGAGGCCCATGGCGTAGACGTCGCTGCGCATGTCGGCCTCGGCGCCGCGCTTCTGTTCGGGGCTCATGTAGGCATAGGTGCCGATCAGCGACCCGGTGGAAGACCCGCCGTCCGGGGCCATGGTCCGCTGGTCGCCCAGGCTCATGGACAAACGTATGGATTGCTCGGCGCGCCCCCGCACCCATTCCTCACCCACCAGCCGTACCAGGCCGAAGTCGGCGATCTTGACCTCCGTCTTCCCATCGGCAGCGGTCAGGAGCAGGATGTTGGCGGGCTTGAGGTCGCGATGCACCACGCCGCGTTTGTGAGCGTGGGCCAGGCCGGAAAGAATATGCCCAAGCACGCCCGCCGCCCGCGCCGCATCCAATTTCCCCCCTTTTGCTTCCACCCAATCGGCCAGGGAGACGCATGGCTTCCCGGCGGCATTGACGCCGTTGGCCAGTTCCATGCGCAGCCAGTAGCGGCCGCCGGTCTCGCCGAAGTCATCGACCTGGAGGATATTCGGATGCTCCAAGGCCGCCATCACCCGGGCCTCGCGTTGGAACCGCTCCAGCGCGCCGGACGCGGCGGCGAACTCCGCCGGCAGCAATTTCAACGCATACCGCCGGTGCAGCACGGCATGCTCCACCTCATACACCTCGCCCATCCCGCCGCGGCCGAGCAGGCGGACAATACGGTATTGCCCCAACACCGCGCCAGGATTGAACGCCGCGGCGGAACCGGAAGATTCAGAAGGGGTGGCGGTCACGGGCAGATCCTCATGCGACAACCAGGACGCATAGCTCTGAAACTATACCGCAAAAAAAAGGGTAACAAAATCCTGCCCTGATGGGAAAGGGTTTGGGGGTCGGGGGTCAGGGGTCAG
>CAITSE010000039.1 GCA_903894975.1 uncultured Lentisphaerota bacterium | reverse complement strand
CCCCAGCCCCGCCGGAAACCGAAAACGAAGGCATCCGTGAGCCGCCAGGCCCGGATGCCTTTTCGCTTCCGCGCCGGTCAAAACGGCCCCGGGGCCCATTAAACCGGCGTTTTTGGTACACTTTTCACCGGCGCCCGCACCATCCCGGGTGGTGACCAATCGCTGGGCAATCACACCCTCAAGGACCAGCGCAAGCTGCATGTAAACCTGCCGCTGCTGCCCCGGGGGAAAAACATCCACAATGCGCTGCACCACATGGGTCGTATCATGGGAGTGCAGGGTGGCCAGAATCAGATGCCCGGTTTCCGCCAGGGTCAACGCCGTCCGGATCGTCTCCAGGTCGCGCATTTCTCCAACCATGACGACATCCGGAGATTGCCGGAACACACTGCGCAGAGCTTCCGCGAAAGAATACGCATCCCCCCCCACCTCACGCTGATCCACCAGGCTGTTGCCGTGGTGATAGTGATACTCGATCGGATCTTCGATGCAGATGATGTGGACGTGCCGGGTGTGGTTGATGTGGTTGATCATCGAGGCCACGGTGGTGGACTTGCCGCTCCCCGCCGGACCGGAGATCAACACCAGTCCTTGAGCGCGGGAGGCAAAGTCCGCGGCAATCCCAGGCAGGCCCAACTCATCAAAGGACGGAATGTTATAGGGAATCATGCGGATCGCCATCGCCAGGGAATTTCGCTGGTAGTAGATGTTGAACCGGAAAATTGCGAGACTCTCGAAGGCCCTGGTGAAGTCCAGGCTTCGCTTCTGCTCCAGAGTTTCAATCTGTTTTTTGGAGAGGACGCCGTGGACGAGGGTTTGAATGTCGTCCGGGGTCAGGAGGGCTGTGCCGTAGGGTGTTAAATTCCCGCTGACACGAAGACGGGGAGAGGCCCCCGCCGACAGGATAAGATCAGATGCGCCGTGGTCACGCATCTTTCCCAAGAGATTCTGTAACTCTGTGGTTTCCATACGCGCCCCTTTCGCGGTATGGCTATCGATGTATCTACTCCACTAATACCCTGCGTGAGCGAATCCGTCAAGCGATTAGTTAATCTTAAATGCACCCCCATCAAAACAGGCAAACAGGCAAATGCGCAACCAATTGCACTGGTGACTATTGCGAGTTTATTTCACCAATAAATTAAACGATTCAAAATTCCGCCGCGCGGGCAGCTCAGGACGGCTTCGGCCAACGCAATTTCCCCGGGGTCGCGGCAAACGGAAAAGCCCGCCGCCCAGCCCTCCCGTTGGCCCGGCCGCAGAGTTTTTCCCTCACACGTTATCCGGCCAGCCAGCGCTCGGCATCCATGGCGGCCTGGCAGCCTGTGCCGGCCGCGGTGATGGCCTGCCGGTAGACCTGGTCCACACAATCGCCCGCGGCAAAGACCCCGGGCACGGCAGTCCGGGCCCCGGGACCGGCGAGCCGGATGTACCCGGCCGGATCCAATTCAAGCTGCCCGGAAAAGGCGCGGGTGTTCGGCTCATGGCCGATGGCGACAAACAGCGCGCCGCATTCCAGCGTCGAGACCGCGCCCGTCACGGTGTCGCGCAACCGCAATCCGGTGACCTTACCCTGGGCCGGATCCAGCACTTCGGCAACCACCCGGTTCCACAGCACCCGGATTTTCTTATGCTGCAACACCCTTTCCTGCATGATCTTCGATCCTCGGAACTGGTCGCGCCGGTGCAGGATTACAACCTCCGAACCAAACCGGGTCAGGAAGAGCGCCTCCTCAAGCGCCGTGTCGCCGCCGCCGACTACGGCGATGCGGACATTGCGAAAAAAAGCGCCGTCGCAGGTCGCACAGGCGGAAACGCCCTTGTTCTTGAGCGCCTCTTCCGAGGGCAGCCCGATCCAGCGCGCCGCCGCGCCGGTGGCGATGATCAAGGCCTTGGTTTCCAGGAAAGAACCGTCATCCAAATGCAGTTTCTGCAGGCCGTTCCCGCGGAGTTCGCTGCCGGTGACCGTGGCGGTCCGGAAACGGGCGCCGAAACGCTCCGCCTGCCGGTGAAAATTCTCCATCAGGTCAAACCCCTGGATGCCGTCGGGGAAGCCGGGGAAGTTTTCGATTTCGGTCGTGGTGGTGAGCTGGCCGCCCGGCTGCACCCCCTCCAGCACCAGCGGCGCCAGCCCGGCGCGCGCGGCATAAATCGCGGCCGTGAGTCCGGCCGGCCCGGTGCCGAGGATGACCAGCGATTCCGCCGGCGTCACAACCTGCGGAACGGGAACGGTGGAAGAAAATGCTTGGCCGGGGGACGGGGATTCCATGTCAGTCTCCAAAGGCATTGATCCCGCCGAATATAAGGCTTTTTCTCACGGTGGCACGGAGACGCGGGGAATGACCGGTCTGAGCCGGCCCCTCCGTGTTCCCTGTGCCTCCGTGAGAAAAAATTTTCGCCCGGGATCAGACCACGGGCCGCACCCGCGCCGCGGCGTAGGCCTGCACTTTTTTATGAACTGCCAGGGTGCGCTCGGCCAGTTCCCGCATGGTGATTTCCTGGAACCCGAAAACCTGCGGCTTGATGGTGTCGTGGAGGGGAGCCGCCAGCTTGCCCCCGAATTTCTTCCGGCCCGCCGCCGCGCCGACGATCGAGCCGGTGGTGGCGCCATTGCAATCGGTGTCGAGCGCCCCCATGACCGAGACACAGATCGACTTGTCGGGATCCATCTTTCCGTAAAACAGGGACATCACGACGATAAGCGCATTATTGACGGTGTGGACCGGGCTCATGGTTCCAAACTTCGCCTCCAGCCGGTTCATGAACGCTTCAAAGGTTTTGCACGCCCCCACCCATTTCAACGCCTCCCGAACCGCCTCGGCGAGCCGGCAGTGGCGGGGGATTTCGGAAAGACCGATTTCCACCAGCTTCCGGGGATCGGCTTCGACGAAAGCCGCCGCGATCATGGCCGCCGCGAACATCTCGCCGTAGATGCCGTTGGCCGTATGCGTCCAGTGGGCGTCGCGCCAGGCGAATTCCGCCGCGAGTTCGGGATTGCCGGCACAGGCATAGGCCCAGCCATCCGCCCGGATCTGGGCGCCGATCCATTCGCGATAGGGGTTGTTGAAACGCCGGGTGAATTCCGGGGTCGTAAAGACCTGCCCCCGGTTCCCGCTCCAGCGCGGAGTCCGGATGTTGTAGTTCAAGATCGCCTGGGTCTCCGCCGTGCAGATCGCATAGTACGGGAGGGAACTGTTCCAGGTTCTGGCCACATCATCCCAAGTGAAGTCCGGCCCCTTCTCCTCGAGCACCTTGAGGCCGATAATGGAATAATGAATGTCGTCATCCGGCTCCATGTACGCGATGTTCTCGCGCCAGGATTTTTCGCAGCCGAGTTGAATCCCGTCCGCCGCCTCGCCGCCGCTGAAATAGAAGTCCAGCGGCCAGTGCCCGCGATTCTTCAGATAAAGCCGTATCGCCTTCCGGCCGTTCAGCCCGAGTTCTTTTCGCCCGCCCATGCCGAGGCCTTCGACCGGTTTGCCCAGGGCGCAGCCGGCGGCCCGGCCGGTCCAGGCGCCGTGCAACCGGTCGAGAAGTTCCGCGTCGCGGAGCTTCAGCGGAAGCTGCCGCGGCCCGGCCGGGCGCTCCTTGCGGATACCCTCCAGGTCATTCGGCTGGACGTACGCGAAGCCGGGATCCTTCGGCAGGTTTTTGAGCTTTTCCGTCAGCGCCAGGATTTGCGGCTCGTTGTTGGCGTCATAGACCTCGTGCAGGGAGGCGATCTCCTCCTGGAGTTCCTGCGGAACCGGGAAGCCTTCGTACTCCGCCTGCACGAGTTCCGCCTGCAACAGCTTGACGGCCGATTCCCATCCTGTGACAATCATCGGGCAACTCCTTGATTTTCACGCGAAACATTGGGTAGAATAAGGCCAATTAAAGATAAATGCTATGCATATTCTCCCTTTCACGAGCCGACTTTGACGGCAAGTCCTCTCGCATGGCAGAAACCAAACCGGAGGGAAGGCCATCATTTCCCAAACGATTATTCAGGCCCAGCCTGCGGTGTCCACGGCGGCAGGGTGACATGGAAAACCGTGCCCTTGCCCTCCTCGGACTCACCCCGGATTTCCCCGCCGTGACGGCGAATGATGTTCCGGCTGATCGTCAGCCCGAGGCCAGTGCCCTCCCCTTTGGGCTTGGTGGTGAAAAACGGCAGGAACATCTGGTCGCGCACCGTCGCGGGCATGCCGCTGCCGTTGTCGGTCACCCGCACTTCCACGCCGCCGCCATCGGCACGATTTCCCCCGAAAACCGGAACTAGATTGATGGAAAGCAGAGACGGCGTCCGCCCCTGCATGGCATCACAGGCGTTGCTGAAAAGATTCATGAACACCTGTTCAAGCTGGCTGGCATTGCCGCGGACCAGCGGCAAATCCTCGGGAAACTGCTTGGTGACCGCAACCCCGCCGCGGTCAAGCTTGTTCGAGACCATGAACAAGGCGTCGTTGATGACGCCGCGCAGGTCCACCGCTTCCATCGTCGTCTCCCGGGAGCGACTGAATTCCCGCAGATGCAAACAGAGTTTTTCGATCTTGCCCGCGGACTTGGCGAGATTGTTGACCGAATCATCCAGACCGGCGGCGCCGGCGGGATCGTGCGCAGCCAAGTCCTGGAGCTGGGTTTGCAGCAGGTCCAGATAAAGCTTGATGACCGCCAGAGGATTGGTGATGTCATGAGCGATACAGGCGGAGATCTCCCCGATGGCGGCGAGGCGGCTGCTGTGGATGAGCTGGTTCTGCAGGTTTTTCACCTCGCGGATATCACGCACGATGGAAAAAGTGCGCAGGAAGCGGCTGCCGTCATACACGGCAAACGAGCGAATTTCCACGGGAATGCGGTTCCCGGCCTTGTCCAGCACCAGGCTTTCGTGGACTTCCCGGGAGCCCTGGGTTTTTAATTCCCGGAATCCGGCTTCCACCTTTTTCCAGATTTCCGGAGGATAAACCTAGCGCAGGTGCATGCCCACATATTCGTCATTGCGGTAACCCAGCAGTGACTCAACCCGGCGGTTGACGAAAACGATGTGCCCGCCGGCGTCCACGGACTGGATCATGTCCGGGAACCAGTCCAGCAGCAACTCGAACATGCGGGCCGATTCGATGTGAAGCTCGTCGGCATGGGTGACGGGATCGGCGGTCATGAAACTCCACCCGGGTTGTACGGCACGCGGGCATTCGTTCCGGCAAGCTGGAAAATACTCCCTGACACGGTAATCGGCCGGCCGGCATTTTGCAAACGACTTCCCGCAATCTTGCGGCAAGATGAATCTTGATCAGAATAAATAATAGTTAATGAACGCCAATGACGCAAAAAAACGGGGGGCGATCAAACAACGCGATGCACCTACGCAACATTCTCCGCGGCAAAGCTCAGTATCAGGGAGCGGCGGCGGGCGGCGCCAGTTCCTTGACCGTGAGCCCGGCCCCGGCCGGATCCGGGCGCACTTCGAGCACGGCCGGTGCGCCCGGACGGATCTCGAACACGGCGGTCAACGGCGGCGCGCCCGGGGTTGCGGCGGCGAGGCGCAGTTCGTAGCGGCCCTGGAACCCGCGAAAACGCAGTGTGCCGTCCAGCGGGAGCCGGCCGTCACGGCGTGTCCGCCAGTCTTCCGTCAACAGTTTTTTCAGGGTGGTGAAAGCCGGTTTCGGCGCGAACGCGGCGTCCAGCAACCCAGCATGCTGAATCCAGGTCTGCGGCCCCATTCCCCAGAGATTGACAGCATCCACCGCGGGATGGCTGAAACAGACCGTGTAAAACCGGCGGCAGTATTCGGCCTGCAGCTCTGGCGTCCACTGGCCGCGCCGGACATCGCCCAGGACCGGGCCGGCGTCCGGAATGCCGACTTCGGTGATGTGAACGCGTACGCCGGCCGCGGCGAAGCGGTCCAACGCCTCGTACATCCCCGGCGCATCCGCCCAAAACCCGAACGGCCGATGCCCATGGAACCCGAAGAAGTCCACTTTAGCCCCCTGGGCTTCAAGCCACCGGACTTCGTTCAGGCCGCGCAGCAGATCGTTTTCCCGTCGTTTCGGCTCGATTTCGGCAGACCAGAAGCGGGCGCAGTCGGCGATGCCGAGAATGGCCTTGGGATAATTCTGGCGAATCCAGCGGATCGCCTCCGGCGCCTGTTGCAGCAAAATCTTTTCATTGACGACCTGCCAATACCGGATGCGGTCGCCATACCGGGTAAAAAGCTGCTTGGTATGCTCCAGGAGCGCCACCTGTTTGATCGCCGACGGCCGTGACTCGAGCCAGGCCGGCATGTAGCCTGTGACAAAATGGAACTCAACGTCCACGTCATGCTTCTGGCACCACTCGACATACTGGTCCAGAGCGGCCCAGTCCGGCTTCCCCTCCTGCGGTTCGATGGAGATCCATTTTCCGGAATAGCCGATGACGGAAAAATTAAAGAGTTCCAAAAACCGCTCTTTCTCACGGGGATCCACCACCGGCGGGTTGAACTCCCGGGAGCGTCCCGCCGGTTGGACAAAATGGGAGAAGGCCGAGCCGAACCCGAACCCGTTGCGGGTCTGGACGATCTCGTAGGCGGCGCCGGTTGCGGGATTGCCGGCGGCATCGAACACCCGCAGGGTGATCTCGTTCTGCCGGTATTTCACAATGTTCGGAAGAACAACCTCGCGCAGGAACGTCTCCCCGGCCAGCCAACGGGCGGCGTCCACGACGCCGGGCGGTGGCGGCGGCGGCGGCAACCGTTCGGCCCGATAGAACGCCCAGGAGGCATTGGCGTACAACCGCCGGAAATCCCGCGGGACTTCGGCCGGCAGCACGAAATAACCGACGCCAAGATCGCGGCACAAGGCGGCGATGGCATCATCACTGAGCCGGTCCAGTTCACCGCCGCGGACGAGCAAGTGTCCAACGGCATCCGCCTGCAGCCCGGGCCGGACCCGTTGCATGAGTTCCCACCAGCGGCGGGCAAAGGCCGGACTGAAAAATTGCTGGGTACCGTCCCGCCATTCACCGGTGACGGAACGTTCGGAATGGATGCGGAACCCATCGGGCGCGGCGGGAACCAGGATCAGGGCGTCCCGCGGTGTGTTCAGACGGGCGAACTCCTGCACGGCCAGCCAGTCGGGTTCGGCCGTCACGCCCGGAACAAAAGCGGCGAAGGCGCGTCCGGCCAGCACGGCGCCCAGGGCAAGCATCGGCACGGCCGCCAACGCCCGCCGCCAGCCGGCCGGGTGTAGACGGCCGCACAACCAGGCATACAGCCCGCACACGGCAAGCACCGCGGCGACGCCCGCCGCCGGCAGTGCGGCCGGGGCCGGCCCGAGCCCGGCGCCCGGCGGCGCGGACAGCGGGAACCCCGTCTGCCGCCAGGCCAGTGTGCAAACCACCAGCACCAGTCCCGTCCACAGCGCCGCCGCCCAATGCAGCCGGCCGCGCCGCAAGGCCAGCAAGGCCAGGGTCAAAACTAGCCACGGCGCCCAACCGCCCTGCCCCGGCAGCGCCAGCACAACCAAGGCCGCGGCAAGCGCAACCCCTTCCACAACAGACCAGAACCGGGCACGCAGGATGCCGGCTTCGGGCGGCGACGCTTCCGCCCGGAGCAGCGCCTCGCCCCAGGCCGTCAACCCCCAGGCGGCGGCGGCCAGAAACAGCAGGGCCAGAAAACGGGTGCCGCGGAAAAGCTGGGCGCGCATGACCAGAGGCAATGGCCACACCTCCGTAAACACTACCCCGGCAACACAGAGAAGCAGCAGCGGCGCCACCACGACGGCGAGACGGCGGAGGGTTTCCCGCGGCGGCGGAAAGACCGTCAGCCCCAGCACGGCAAAGGCGCTGAGCAGCAGGAACCGCGGGATCTGTACGCTGCCAGGCCGCCACCAAGTCGAGGGAAATACATGGTGTTCCGAGCGGACCCGCAGCAGGCGCACCCAGTCCGTATCGAACCCGCCGCTGCCGGCCACCATCTGCGCCAAGGTCGGCGTGGCCAGAAGCAGGAAGATCGCGCCGCCCAGCACCGGCCGCCGCCAGCCGCGGTGACGCCACTCCTCCGCCACACTCCAGACCCCGGCCACGGCCGCCAGGCTGGCGCCCATCAGGGCATGGATGTCGAAGAGCAGGCCAAGCAACGCGCAGGCGGTCAGCCAGCGTCCCCGGAAAAGACAGACGAGCACGGCGATGGCCAGTGGGAACCCGGCCCAGGTATGGGTGAACCCCGGATTGTACAGCCCCGATTCCGAAAGCCCGGCATGATGCCCCGCGGCCAGCATCAGAACCAGCACAAACCCGGCCGCCGGCCGCCGGAACACGGCCGCCGCCAGCCACCAGGCCGCGACCAGCACGGCAAAGGCCGTCAGCAAATGCAGAAGAAAGTACGCCGGCTCTAGGGGAACCCCGGACGGCAGCAACCACGCCAGTCCCCGGAAAAAACCGGAGGGATAGTCCGCAAACGTGGAGATCAGCGCATCCCGCGGATACAGCGACGTATCCCGGAGATGCTTCAAAAACGGAATCTGCACCGACTGGTTGCCAACGCCAAACCCGTACCCGGCCCACAACACCTGCAACACCGCCAAAACCAAACAAATCTCCACCCACGGCCAGAAACGCCGGTCGTCCGGATCGCAGAGTCGGGGGATGACATTCTCCCCTCCCCCGAACCCCCTGGAGAGGGTCTTCGACCCATTTCCGTTTGGGAAGGCAGGCGTGGCGAAATCCGCTGGCGGGCAAGTAACAGGCGCGGTTCCTGGAGGGTGGAATCCGCCTGAATCTCGATCGCCCGGTGAGCCGAGCCGGGGACGGACAGTCGCAGGTCGTGCCGGCCCGGCGATGGCGCTGT
>CAITSE010000038.1 GCA_903894975.1 uncultured Lentisphaerota bacterium | reverse complement strand
TAGTGTTTGAGCCGCAGCCCCTTGGCAAAGCCGTTCTTGGACACGCGGGTCCACACGATGTCGCGCTGGCCCATGTGCCAGATGCCTTCGGCGCCGTTGACCATGTGATGAATCTGGCGCTCCAGGATCGGCTCGAAATCGCTCTGCATCTTGCGCCCGGCGACTTCGACCCAGATGGCCAGAGGCATGGCGGTGCCGGGTTTGACCGTGTCGATGTCCGGTCCGATGAGTTCAATTTCGCCGTCGTTGATCTGCTTCAGGTCCGCCGAGGTCACGAACTCGAAGGCCGGAGTGATGTTGCCGCCGAATTCGGCGTGCACATCGGCCTTGCGGATGCGCTCGCCCTCGAAGGCCGGGCCGTAGGGCACCGGCACCGGGACCTTGGTGACCTTGATCTTGCAGCCGCGGATTTCCAGCGCGCGCTCGACCATGGTTTCGTAGGGAACGCTGGAGACGACATGCTCGTAGGTGCAGATGCCGGAGGGCAGGATCTGGGGAATGGCGGTGTCGGCGATGACCGGGAACCCGTAGTTGATGGCGCCGGCGGCGGCGGCGTACTTCTCGTTGTCCACCTCGCCCAGGGCCAGGACAAAGGCGAAGATGCGGTTCTTGTTGTACTTAAGATTGGCCTTGAAATCGCCGGGGTGGACGCCGCCGAAAGACAGCGCGGCGCGGTTGGCAAAACCCAGGGCATAGATCAGGGAGGACACATCCCTGCCGAACGGCACCAGGCGCGTTTCCCAGCCGAGCTGGACGCCCTCCTCGGCAAGCTGTTCGGCAAACTGTTTGCCGTGGGTGCTGCCGCCCATGAAGACATACAGGTTTTTCTCCTGCAGTTCGGTGGCGATTTTTACGGCGATCGCATTGGTCGGCGCGGCGCCGGTGATGGCGGCAAAACCGGGCGCAGAACCGTCCACAAACTCGATGCCGCGTTCGCGCATGATGATGTCGTTGGCGGCGCCGAGCCAGATGCCGTCCACAGGGTTCGGCCCGATGAGATACTTGCAAGCCTCAATGACCTCGCAGGCGTAGAGGGCGGCGACGCCGGCGTCCATGGTGTTGCCCAGGTACGGCAGCCAGACCTTGTCCGCCGGGCGCGCCGGCAGCAGGCGCTTGGCCTCCTGGAGGATGCCGGTCAGATCCTTGAGCGTCTCCATCTTCCGGCCGGTGAACGAATAGATCACGGGCAGGAAGTAGGCGGTGGAAGGGAAGGCGACGGGACAGTCCGCACCCTTGGCCGCGATCGCTTCGGCGAGCTTAGCCTCCGCCCTGGCGACAAAGCCGGCGGCGCCGTCGATGGCGCTGCTGCAGATCAACTTAGACATGAAGGATTCTCCTGACGTGATCGCGAATGATGGTTGAACAAGGCTTTCAGCCTTAAATGGTTTTGGTTCGATAGCCTGGGGCAACGCCCCGGGTTGTTGTCCGACCGCCCCAAGGGGCATGCGCGTCAATTTAAGAACCATAACATCCTGGATGCGAACGTCGAACATCGAACGTTGAACGTCCAACGTCGAATTGGGATTCATGCGGTGCGTTTAAGCTCCATTTTACTTCAACGTTCGACGTTCGATGTTGAATGTTCGACGTTCGTTTTTTCTTAAGTTGACGCGCATGCCCAAGGGGGCATTCCAACTTAGCCTGGGGCAACGCCCCAGGTGAAACGGGAAAACGAAATTAAGGCTGAAGGCCTTGCTCAACCACGATCCGAATTTTGCCTGCACTCGATCCATATTGCTCCTGCACCGCCTCAATCCCAGACGTACTTCTCTTCAAACGAAATGCCGTATTTGACCAAAAACGCGCGGTATTCATCCTGGAAAGTCATGCGCTGGTGATGCTCCTCTTGCGCGGCAATGTACTGAACAACCCCGTCCTTGTGCGTCGGGCCAACAGAGAACGCACCGTATCCGCGTTGCCAGTAGAAGTCATGGGGCTCAACACCGCATGTTTTCACGAACTTAGACGATTCCTTTTTGATCTGTTCCACGACATCCACAAAGGCGGTTTTCTTGTCGAGGCTAAACAGAACATGAACATGATCCGCAGGACCACCGACTACCACGAACGCAGAGCCCGTACCACGAACAAGCTCCGCCAGATAGGCGTGCAAACGCAGGCGGATGTCGGATGTGATCGTGTGAAGACGATCCTTCGTGCTGAAGATGAGATGAACATAGATTTGGCAGAATGATTGCGGCATGTCGCGGTTCTCTGACTGAGGTGATTACCAAGGATGGTTGAACAAGGCTTTCAGCCTTGAATGGTTTCGTTTTCTTTACCTGAGGCGTTGCCCCAGGTGAAACGGGAAACGGAACCAAGGCTGAAGGCCTTGCTCAACCATGATCCCGGGGGTTTGGCCGTTCAATGCATGGCGAAAGAATCTCCTCGACTCGTTGATGGCATTCTCGTCTCCAACGTCACACGCACGGTCAATGCGCCCGGCGGTCTTTCATGTCCAGAAGTTTGCGTTCGGCTTTTTTGTTGATGCCGAGCTTTTCGCGCCGTTCGTCCAGCAGCGCCAGGCATTTGGCGGCGGCTTTTCCCGCGTTGTCGCACACATGGAACGAGGCGCCGAACAGGCCCTTGGAATCTTCGTTCAGGAAGCCTGTCACCTTCGCCGAACCCTCGATGTAGAAGGGATGGCCCAGAATGACGTCCACGCCGGAGGCGACGAAGTAGCAGCCGATGGCGATGGCCTTCTCGCTCATCCATTCCGGGGCCACGCCGACGACCGGGACTGCGGCCAGGTCGTCGCCGAGGCCGCCTTCCAGGACGATCTCCGTGGCGGCCTCGAGCAGGCGGGAGTTGTCCACGCAGCTGCCCATGTGCAGGATCGGCGGGATGCCGACGGTTTCGCAGACCTCTTTCAGGCCGGGCCCGGCGAACTGGATCGCCGTCTCCGGCGTCATCCAGCCGCGCTTGCCCGAGGCGATGGCGGAACAGCCGGTCTTGAGGACCAGCACGTTGTTCTTGATCAGTTCCGTGGTCAGGGCGTTGGTGTATTCGTCGGTCTTGGACTTGGGATTGTTGCAGCCGACAATGCCGACCACGCCGCGGATGCGCCCCTGAATGATGGCGTCGTTCAAAGGCCGGAAGGAACCGCGGAAGGTGCCGCCCAGCATGTACTTGATGGCGTCCACGCTAAACCCGGCGACCATCTGCTCCTTGGCCTTGGGGATATAAACCTTGTTCGGATCGCGGTTCTTGAAGTTGTTGATGGCGCGCTTGATGATGGCCTTGGCGGAACCGAACCCGTCGTGCTCGTCAAAGCTCATGTGATTGGCGCCGATGGTCTTGGCGATGTCGGAGGTGGAGACGATCTCGGTGTGATAGGCCGCCGCCACGTCCGGCAGGCTCGGCATCACGCACTGGACGTCCACCACCATCATTTCCACCGCGCCGGTGATGATCGCCAGTTCCTGCTGGAGGAAGTTGCCGGCGACCGGGATGCCGTGACGCATCAGGATTTCGTTGGCCGTGCAGCACAGCCCGGCCAGGGTGACGCCCTCGGCGCCGGCCGCGGCCGCATACGCCTTGATTTCCGGATCGTTGATCGCCACCGCCAGCATGTCGGACAGCGCCGGCTCATGCCCGTGGACAATGATATTGACCGTCTTTTCCCCGAGCACACCCAGATTGGCCGCGCTGCGCACCGGCGTCGGGGTGCCGAACAGAATGTCGGACACGATCGAACCGACCCGCGCGCCGCCCCAGCCGTCGGCCAACGCCGTGCGGTAGGCGTGCATCAGGATGTTCTTGTAATCATGGTCCACGCCCATGGTCGTGCGGTGCATGGATTCGACTACCATGCGGTCCACGCCCAGCGGCATGACGTTTTGCTTTTCCCAGATCGCCATGCGCTTGACCGGAGCCAGGTGCAGCGTCTTGAGCGGCTCTTCCTGCGAGGTGAACTCGCCCAGGAACAGGTTCGCCAGATCCAAGGCCACGGCCTCGTTGGTACGGCCGGCCTCTTCGATCTTGTACAGGCGCGCCGAATAGCGCAGGGCTCTCTCGTCCTTGATGCCATAACCGCCGCCATGACCCTCGGCGACGTTCTTCAACAGCAACACCAGGTGCCGGGCATGGTCGGAGTGCGCCGCCGTGCCGCCGCTGACCTCGCGCAGGAAATTGCGCGCCACGATGGTGTCGGCATCCGCGCCGCACACGCCCCGCGGCGATTTCGGCGTGATCCGGCACGGGCCCATGTGACAGATCTTGCAGCACACGCCTTTTTTGCCGAAACCGCACTGGTTTTCCTGGGTGTCATAACGCGAAAAACAGGTGCAAAGGCCTTCCGTCTGCGCCTTTTGAATAAGTTCGACGGAAGCGGAGTCTTCCGCCCGGTCTTCCGGTTTTTTCGGAGCTTTGTCCATGGAATTCTCCTGAACCCTAGCCCGGCCAAGCCGGACTTACGTTTGTGGTGCTATGCAATCTTTGTGTCCGGCTTGCCCGGGCTACTTATCTGTTAAAACGGCCGCCAAAAGTTCGTCCACCTTGGCGACAACTTGATTCTTTGAAGAAAGCTGCGACAGCGGCAACCCCTGTTCGGCCTGGAACGCCAGCTCGTCGTCATCGGGGATACAGACCAGGACGTCGGCGCCGAACTTCGCCCGCAAATGCTCCAGTTCCTGCGCCATTTCCGGACGGCGGATGCGGTTGACGATGATGGCCAGTTTGTCGTAGGTGACTTCCATCTCCCCGGCCAGGGCATGCAGCCGGGACAGGGTGTGGAGGCCGCTCCTGGAGGCGTCGGCGACCATGATCAGCAGGTTGACCTTCTGCACGATGCGGCGCGAGAGGTTTTCCAGCCCCGCCTCGTTGTCCAGAACCACATAAGGATAATGGGCGGAAATCTTGGCAATGGCGGACTTCAACACGTTGTTGGCGTAGCAGTAGCAGCCGGGGCCCTCGGGCCGGCCCATGGCGATCAGGTCGAAATCTTCGGCCTCCACCAGGCTCTCGGAAATTTTCAGTTCCAACATCTCCTGCTTGGAGACGCCGGCGGCCAGCCCCTTCTTCGATTCCTCCCGGGCCTCCTCACGGACGCGGCCGATGCTCTTCTCGACCTTCACGCCGAGCGCGCTGTCCAGGCAACTGTTCGGGTCGGCGTCCACCGCCAGCACCGGCCGGCAGCCGCGCGCGATCAGCCTGGAAATGAGAAGACTGGCCAGGGTGGTCTTGCCCACCCCGCCCTTCCCGCTAATGGCAATCAAAAAACTCATGGAGAGATAACCTTGTTACTCGGAATGTCAGGAGATGGCTTCCTCCCATCTCCTGAAACCTCTGGAGGGTGGCAGTGGCCACGGTTCCTTTTGGCAACAGCCGGGCGTGGCGAAATCCGCTGGCGGCTGAAGCGTGGTCATCTCGCCGACGTTCTCTCCGCCAGCGAATTTCGCCACGCCTGCTTTCTCAAAAGGGAAACGGGTCGCTGACCCTCTCCAGAGGGGTTCGGGGAGAGGGGAGAAGCCCTCTCACCGATATTTCATTGTACGGCTGAGATTTTGGTTAAGAGGTCGTTGAAGATGGTTTGCAGTTCGGGGCCGGCGTTGTCGAGGACGGAGAGGCCGTTGCGGTCGATGGTGCGAAGGTCGTCGGTGTAGGGGATGAACGCCAGGAATTCCGCGTCCGGCAGCGCGCCGGCGAGGAACTCGCGGTCCTTCGGGCCGTTGACCTTGTTGGCGACGAGCCGGACGTTTTTCAGGTTGATGTCCCGGCAGAGGCGGAGGATGCGCCGGGCGGAATCCACGGAGCGCTGGCCGGGCTCGACCACCAGGAGCATGAGATCCACGCCGCTGGCGGTGGCGCGGCCGAGGTGTTCGATGCCGGCCTCCATGTCCATGACCAAGGCCTCGTTCTTGTAGAGCACGAGATCGGTCACCAGCGAGCGGATCAGGACGTTCTCGGCGCAGGCGCAGCCGCCGCCGCCCCTGGGCACGGCTCCGAGCACGAGCAGGTCCACGCCGTTATGGCGGACAGCAAACTTACCCGCGATGTCCGCAACTTCCGGATTGAGTTTGAAGATCTGGCCGGACTGGCTGGGCTTGGCGCCGGTGCGTTCCTCAATCAGCGCGGCCTGTTTCGCGATGGGCACGATGACGGCCTGCGCAGCGGCGTCGAGCCCCAGCGCCGTGGCCAGGTTCGCATCGGGATCGGCGTCCACGGCCAGGACACGCCGGCCCTGCCGCGCCATGAGCAGCAGCAACGCGGCGGCGACGGTGGTCTTGCCCACCCCGCCCTTGCCCGACACCGCAATCTTCATGGGTTTAAGTTCCGGCATTTTTGGTGTTCCGTTTCCGTTCAAGGGTCAGGAGATGGAGTCCTCCCATCTCCTGAAACCTCTGGAGGGTGGCAGTGGCCACGGTTCCTTTGGGAAAACAGCCGGGCGCGGCGAAATCCGCTGGCGGCTGAAGCGTGGTCATCTCGCCGACGTTTTCTCCGCCAGCGAATTTCGCCACGCCTGTTTTTTCAAAAAGGAAACGGGTCGAAGACCCTCTCCAGAGGGGTTCGGGGAGAGGGGAGAAGCCCTCTCACCGACTCTTAGAATCCGTATTTTTGTTTCATGCGGGCGCTGAGGAGTTGGAGTTTTTCGAAGACCTGTTCGGCGGCTTCGGGCGGCAGGGAGCCGGTGCCGCAGGACGGCGTAATCAGGGCCTGCTCGGCGATGAGCTTCTTGTCAACACCCTTGGAGGCAAGCAGATCCATGCCCGCTTCGAGTTTGGCTTCGAGGCTTTCGACCGTCTGTTCGCAGATCGCGGCGGAGGTCGGGACCACGCCCCAGGCGAGCATGCCGCCCCGGGCCAGGTGCGCCTTGACGTGATCGGCATACATCGAGATGGTCTCGCCGAACTCGAACGCGTCGAAATTGACGATGTCCACCCCGGCGTCCATGAGAATGCTCCACTCGGTATTGCCGCAGCAATGGATGCCGGCATACCCGCCGTCGGCATGGACCGCGGCAATGACTTCCTGGAGAATGGCGACCACGTCTTCGCGCTTGACCGAGACATAGGTCGAGCTGCCGAACGCGGAGAGGATCGGTTCGTCGATGAAGCAGATGATGTTCTCCGCGTAGGCCTTGAACTTCTGGATCTGCCAGCGGCATTTCATGGCCAGCGCCTTGACGATCACATCGCGGAATTCGTCATTGTAATAGATGGCGCGCTTGTTCTCGTCCACCAACGTCAAGGCGAAGCTGCACGGACCGGTGGTCTGGACCTTGAGGAAGGGCAGTTTCGGTCCACCCCTGGCCTGGAGCCGTTTCTCCAGGGCGTGCAGGCCGCGGGAGAATTCCGGGCTGATGGCCATGGCGGAGCAGTCGCCGGTGCCGGCATCGGGGTCCATGGCGGCCATGTACGCTTCGTAGAAGGTGGCAAAACCTTCGGAATAATCCGAGGCGGTGTCGAAATACATGCGGCGCTTTTCCGCGTCGATCACCGCGTTGGGCATGCCTTCGGAATACTGGATCTCCATCTGCTCCCTGAGGCCGAACGCCGGGAGCTGCGGCCAGATCGGCGCGCCGGCGGCCATGCGCGTCAGCGACACGTCCAGTGCGTGCTCCACATCCTTGAACGGCATGCTGCCGATGCCCGTCGGCATGAATTTCGGTTTGAACGACATGGTTTCCTCCGTTGTTTTTCGCGTTTCGTTTGTCGGTGGATGGCTTCCTCCCATCTCCTGAAACCTCTGGAGGGTGGCAGTGGCCACGGTTCCTTTGGGCAACAGCCGGGCGTGGCGAAATTCGCTGGCGGCTGAAGCGTGGTCATCTCACCGGCGTTCTCTCCGCCAGCGAATTTCGCCACGCCTGCTTTTTCAAAAGGGAAACGGGTCAACCGACCCTCTCCAGAGGGGTTCGGGGAGAGGGGAGAAGCCCTCTCACCGATTCTTAAATTAAAGGGTTTTGGCGACTTGCGCCATGGCTTTGATATGGGCCGGGGTGCTGCCGCAGCAGCCACCGACGATATTGGCGCCGGCCTTGACCAGCGCGGGCACCTGACACGCCATGTCTTCCGGCGTTTCCGGGAAGACATCCACGCCATTGACGCTCTTCGGCAGTCCGGCATTGGCATGCACCAGGATCGGCGTGACCGGGCAGGCGGCGCGCATTTCCCGGACGATCTCGATCATCCGTTCGATGCCGTTGCCGCAATTTGTTCCCACGATGTCGGCGCCGGCGGCGACACAGGCCGTGGCTGCGGCGGCCGGGGAGACGCCCATCATGGTCCGGTACTCGCCGGACTGCGTGAGCTCGAACGAGAACGTGCAGATGATTTCGAGTTTGGTGTTCTCTTTCGTCGCCTTGATCGCCAGCACGGCCTCGTCAATGGCGCTCATGGTCTCGATGCACACGGCATCGGCGCCGCCCTTTTCCAGGGCCATGGCCTGGACTTTGAAAGCATCATACAGTTCCTGTTCGGTGACGTCTTCCATGACCAGCAGCTTACCGGTCGGGCCGATGGAGGCGATCACCCACGCCTGGTCGCCGGCGGCCTGTTTCGAGATGCGGGCCGCGGCCTCGTTGATCTCGGCGGTGCGCGCCTGCAACCCGTAGTGCTCCAGCTTGAACGAGGTGCCGCCGAAACTGTCGGACTCGATCATGTCCGCGCCGGCCGCCACATAGTTTACGGCCACGTCCAGCACATCAGCCGGCCGTTCCACGCACCAAAGCTCGGGACACTCCCCCGGTTTCAGCCCCTTCTTCTGCAGGAACGTCCCCCAGGCGCCGTCGGACACCAGCACCTTGCCGCTCTTGACCGCATCACAAATCCGCTTCCGGCTCATAACTTGTCTCCCTGACTGTGCGTTGCGCTCCACACCGTTTTAAAAGCTTTCCGGACTGAGTCCGTGTTTTTAAATGTACGTTTTTCCCGGATGATATCCATCCAACGGTATTGTGAAGGATGGGATTTTATTGCGGCCAGGCTGGCGTTTCTGGATCGGTTCCCTTGCCGCGACTTGTAGGAACGTGGTTGTACCACGTTTCCGCGGCGTCGTCGAACGCCGTAGCGGTGAACGCTCCCATGCCCGCCGGGGATGATTTGCCGCCGCCGCGAGTTTGATCTGAGCGCGGGAACACGGGCGACACGCCCGTGCCTACATTTGTCCTCATGCCCCTGCGTGGCTGTGTGGCTTAGCCTGATCGCTATGGGCAGGATACGCCCGCCCGGCGCAGCACGGCGGCGTAGGCGCCGTCATGCCGGGTTTCCGGCAACAGCAGCCGTTCCGACTCCAGGCGGAATTCCGGGTGCCGTTCCAGGAACCGGCGAACCTGATCCCCATCCTCCTCCGGCTCAATGCTGCACGTACTGTAGGCCAGCCGACCGCCGGGCCGGAGCAGCGGCGCCGCACCCTCCAGGATGGCGCGTTGCAGACAGACCAGGTCGCGGACCTTCTCCCGGGTGAAGCGCCAGCGCACGTCCGGCCGGCGCCGGACCACGCCGCTGTTCGAGCACGGCACGTCTAGCAACACCGCATCGAACCCGCCGGGGCGCAGCGCCGGAGCCGCGGCGTCCATGGCCAGAACGACGGTGCCCGGCCAAGCACCCAAGACATTCTCCCGCAAGCGCTGCAGCCGCGCCGGCGAACGGTCGGCGCAGACCAGCCGCCCTGTTCCCGCCAATGCTTCGGCCAACAGCAAGGATTTCCCACCGGGCGCGGCGCAGAGGTCGGCCACGCTTTCGCCGGGGCGCACGGCCAGCAGCCACGGCGCCAGCAACGTCGAAGGATCCTGAACATAAAAGTGACCCGCGCGGAACTCCGGCGAAGCGAAGAATGCCGCCGGATCCGCGCACTCGAACATCGCTCCATCAGAAACCCAGTCCAATCCAGTTAGAGGGAAAAGTGCCTGTGGCCTGTGGTCTGTGGGTCTGTGGGCGGAAGACGAAGATGGAATGACCGGCGACGCGGAGTTCGCAACTCCGGCCTCTTCGATCCGATTTTCCCCACAGACCACAGGCCACAGACCACAGACCTTCCGAATACGGACCGTCAACGGCGCCGGTTCCTGCAAGACTTCGCCCAACCGCAACAGTTCCGCCTCCGGCATCCGCGCGCTCCAAGCCGCCGTCAATTCCGGGCCGAGCCCGGAGCGAACGTGCAGCGGCGCCGGCGAACTCCGCAGACTCTCCACCAGCGGGGTGCCGCCTGCCGCCAGGGCGCGCCGGAACACGGCGTTGACAAAACCGGCCTCCGCGGCGCCACAGCGGCGGCGGACGTGGGACACCGCGGCGTCCGCGGCCACTTCCGGCGGCAGGACCCGGCCCCAGAGCATCTCCGTCAGCGTCCACCACAGGATCCGGCGCAGCCGCGGCCGGGGCGGGCGCGGCGCCAGCCGTTCCAGCAGCCAGTCGAGCTGGCCACGGCGGCGGAACAGCGTGAACAGACCGTTCCGCAGAATATCCTGTTCCGGACAAGCGGGGACGCGCTCCGTCCAGTCCGCCCCTTCCTCCCAGACACGAAGGATTTCGGCGGCCAGCCGCACGGCCTGTTCCGGATTGGGCTTGTCCGTCTTCGCCATGAGAATCTTCTACCCCGACCTATTCATGAGATAAAACCCGTTTTTGCCACAAAAGAGCACAAAGGAACACAAAGGTGGGCGTTTTTTGTGTATCCTTGTGATCTTTTGTGGCTACTCAAATCCGCTCGTGGGTAATTCAGGCTGGGTTTTTTGGGGTTTTCGGCTAGGTTATCCGCAAGATTTCCCCCGGCCCGCGCTCCGCGGCCGGTGTGCGGAAAACGTACACCACCATTCTCTCAACGACGATGGAACCGCTCATGAACCCCCTACGCCTTGGCCTGGCCGCCCTGACCGCCGCCCTGCTCGCTTTCGCCGGCAGCGGCTGCGCCACCCTGGACGACCTGCAAACCCGCGACACCCAGATCAGCCAGCTTGCCAACGACCAGCGCACGCTCCACGATGACAATGAGGCGCTCAAAAATCAGATCGATGCGCTCCAGAAAGACAACGCCCGCCTCGCGGAGGCCCTGCGTGGCGATACCATCCAACTCGCCCAACGGCTGGCCCTGCTGGAAAAACAATACTCCAACACGGACGTCGCCTATCGCGCCAAGCTCCAGGAACTCCAGAAAGTCATCGACTCCGAATCCAAGTTACGGCAGACCGCCATCACCGACGTGGTCACGAAAATGGGTGCCGAGATGGACGCCAACAACAAAAAATTGCAGGAGTTGCTGAAAGGGATTCAGAAAAACCTCAACGCCTCCGCTTCTTCCACGGCCTCCCAGGGTGACTACACGGTGCAGAAGGGCGACTCCTTAGCGCTCATCGGCCGGGCGTTCAACGTCTCCGCCGACAGCCTGCGCAAAGCCAACAACCTGAAAAGCGACAACCTCCGCGCCGGCCAGAAACTGACAATCCCCAAGAAATGACGCCGGGAGGATCCGGTTACCCAACCCGTGAAATCTGCGCAATCCTGAAAAATCAGGAGAATTCCTTCTCCGCAGATTACGCAGATTGTCGCAGATTTTCCGCGAGGTCAAGCCTTCAACCGGATCCCGTCGCCCATGTCTTCGATTTCGATGAACACGGGCCGTTCCCGGGGGGTGTCGTTGGGGGTGTGGAAGGTCACGAACAGGCGGCCGTCGAACCCGCGGAAGATCATGCCGTGGCCGCCGTCTTCCGCCCACAACGGCTCGGGTTCCTGCCGCCACGGGCCCGTGACCGTGCCGGACTCCGACCGGGCCATGCCCATGGCGTACCCTTTATACCCCGAACTGGACCAGAGCATGAGCAGGACGCCGCCGCGGGTGCGGAAAAGAAACGGACCGTCCGTGACATAGGTGGGGAAGCGCATTTTCCCCGCGTCTTCCGGCCAGGCGGGATGGTTCACCCAGGCCGCCTCGGAGGCGTTGAAGAGAAACACTGGCCGCCCCGCCGCGGTCTTGAGGTCCGGCGACAGCCGCATCGCAACCATCGCGCCGTTGTGGACCTGGACCCATTCATGACAGAACACGATCCACGGATTGCCGTCGGCATCCACATGCAGCGTTCCGTCCAGACATTCCCAGTCGGCCGGCGTGACCGGGCCGTCCGTCAGCGGGAGATAGGGCCCGGCCGGCCGGTCGGCGCAGAGGATCTGGGTGCCGCGGTAGCGGCCGGGCGCCTTGAACGAGGCGAACATATAATACCGGTCGCGGAAGCCATGGACTTCGGGAGCCCAGAAATTCTGCGTGCCCCAGAACGACGGCGGCGGCCGGAACGCGGGGATCGGGCCTTCCCAGTCGTTCAGGTCCCGGCTTTTAAAACAATCGAACCCCGTCCCGGGCCCGCCCCAGCAGTTCTTGTCGGTCGTACCGAACAGATAGTAGACGCCCTCGCCCGGGACGGGGACGACAAAGGGGTCGCGGATTTGAATCTCATGGGTTTTCATGGCCCTTACCCGGGGTTGTTCATGAAACTATAACACTCTAAAGGACTCACCACACAGTCCAAATCCGTGAACTCCGCACGATCCACGGTGAATCAGGTTTGCCACAACATGCGACAAATCAAAAAGATGTGCATTTCCCAGCCGGGGAACATGCATGTTTTCAGTCCTTGACGCGCCGCCGGCGCAGGAGGGCCAGGCCACCGAGAGCGAGCAGGGAGAGAGCGGCCGGCTCGGGCACCACGGCGAACTCGCTGTTGTGGTTGACCACGGCCCAGACCACGCCGTTGGACGTGTCCACACCATACGCCCCAATGTAGTCCGTGAGGGTGCTGCCGTAGACTCCCTGGAACATGGCAAACCCGCCCTGATATTGCTTCATGGGATCGGTGGCATTGTTGCTGGTGTTGCCTTCCACGGCTTTAACCCATTGGCCGCTGCCGGTGTTGTACCACGCCAGATACGAGCTGCTGGGAAGCACCGTGGTGCTGCTCATTTGGAGGACAAACAGGTCGGTGACGGTGCCGTCGAGACTCAGCACATCACTCTTGACTGCGAAATTATGACTGTTCGTGGTCCAGGTGGTGGTGACGCTGCGGATGGCGCCGGAGGTTCCGGCCAGCAGGCGCGCCGTGCTGGTGCCGATGCCGAGGGCGCCGGTGCTGATGCGCTCCCAGCCGCCGTACTGGCTGCCATTGGCGAAGTTCGTCGCCAACGCCGCGGTCGAGGTCGGCAGCAGGATGGCGCCGCCGTTGTTGGTAATGGTGTTGGTGACGTTGACCCCGCTCAGGTCGAGCGTGCCACCGGTGATGGAGATGGCGCCAAGGCCGAAGGCATTGGCGTTTCCGGCTTTCAGCGTGCCAGCGCCGAGGGTGGTGCCGCCGCTGTAGCTGTTGCTGGCGCCAAAAATCAGCGAGCCGCCGCCGATCTTGGTGATGGCAAACGCGCCGGTGACCGTCCCGTTCAGGGTCAGGGACGCGGCATCCACGCCGACGGTGCTGTTGCCCGTCAGGATTACCCGGCCGGCGAAGCTGTTGTCCCCGTTGAGGCTGCGCAGAACGCCGTTGCCGCCGAGGCCGGCGCCGGTCAGGCTCACCGTTTCCGTGGCCAGGTAGCTGAAGCCGCCGCGCAGGGCCAGGGTCGAGCCGTTGCCGACCGTGGTTGCCGCCGCAGTGGTGCCCAGTGCGCTGTTGGATTCAATGATGAGCATGCTGCCGACATTCGCGCCGGCGACTCCGGTAATCGTGGTGGCGCCGGTGTAGTTCTGATTGTTCGCGATGACCACAGTGCCGCCGCCGTTGGGCTTATCCTGACCGATGGTCAGGACATTGCCGGCGGTGAAGATATTGGAACCGAGCAGGGTCAGGGTACCGCCAGCGCCGCCCAGGCGAGTGGTGGAACCGTTGCCCGAGCTAAAGTTCGCACCCGAGGCCAGCGTAACCGTGCCGGTGGCGGCCGAGCCGATGAATGTACTTTGTTGCGTGGCCCCGTTGTATCCCACCTTAAAGGAGGTGAAATTTCCTTCCAGAGAGATGATGCCACCGCCGCCGCCGTTGTCGGCAGTGATGGTGGTGAGCGAGGGATCGTTGTTGCTGATGGCCAGCACGGCCGCCGCGGTGGTGGCGTTGCCCGCATAAAATTTAATGGAGCGGGAGCTGTCGGTGAACGTGGTGCCTAGAGCATTGGCCGCGCTGGCGCGGAGCGTGCCGGAAAGAATGCTGATGCTGCCGGCGAAGTCATTGGCCGCCGCCAGTTCAACATTGCCGTTAGTGAGCAATTGGCTGGAGCCGGTCAGCGCATTCACGCCGGTGAGTTTGACGGAGCCCGTCCCGCCACCGAAACGATAGGCCGCCAAGGTGCTGGTCGTAAGGGGATTCGTGCCTTTGTTCAGCACTTCCGTCCCGCCCGCGATAATGCCGACGTTGGTGATAACGGACGCGGCGTTGCTGCCGATAAACGCCTTGCTGTTGTTGAAGCCGGTGACGTTAGTCGGGTTCGTGACGCCGAGCAGTACGGTGCCTCCGGTGGACGAGGTGCCGGAAAGGATGCTGTTCGGGTCAACGTCATACTTCAACAGCAGCGAAGCCGTCGGCGCCAAGCTGGTGCCGCCCGCCAGAGTCACGGTCTTGCCGGAAGGCAGGTTGGCGGCTGCGTTCAGGATCAGTTGCGCCGTGCTGCTCACCGTGTTGGTGCCGGTGCCAAGCACGCCGCCGGCGAGAACTTCTAACGTGCCGCCGGAAACGGCGAGGTTGCCGGTGTAATTGCTACTGCCGGAAAGTGTCAGTTTGCCGGCGCCGCTTTTGGTCACACTCAAGAGTGAGGTGCTGGTGCCTTCCAGGAAACTGCCCACGGAGTAGTTGCCATTGCCGCCGAGGGTTGCGGTTCTGGCCGCGGTGGCCGTGGTCACATAATTGCCCAGGGTCAACAACGAGGTCAGTGAGCTGTTGGTAATGGCCAGACCGTTGGATGTGGTGACTGTGCTGATGGTCAGATTGTAGCCGTTGCTGCCGGTGACATAGAGTATTTTGTCGGCGGCGGTCAGGGAACTCAGGATGTGGGTACCGCCGGTGCCGGCGTCGGTGGCGCGGTCGACATTGATCCAGGCATTGCCGCCGCTGTTCATGGCGATGGCATGGCCGAAGTCCGTGCCGGCGTCATTGCGCAGGTCCAAGTATCCGTTTTGCAGAGTGACGGGACCTGCGCCAAGGTTGTTTGCCGTGCTGACTTGAACGGTTCCGCCTCCGGTGGCAGTCAACCCGTTGAAGCTGTTGCTGCCGGAAAGAACGACAACGCCCGTATTCATCACTTTCAGCGATCCCGCGCCGGAGATGTTGCCGTTGAGGCGGATGTTCATTCCGACGGTGGTATTGCTCACCGCCAAGGTGGCGCCGAGAACCATATCCGGATTGATGGTCAGCGTCGCGAGTCCGGCGTTGTTGGCGATGATCGATGGATTAGTGCCGCCAAAGGTCAGGGTGTTGGCGCCCGTTTTTTCGATCGTCCAATTATTGATCGCGTTGGCACTGAGTTGGTTGATCGTGGCGCTCATATCCAGTGTCGTGGTCAGGTCGGCGGCAAATTGGGCGACCGTGGCGGTGGTGGCGTTGGGCACGGAGGCCGGACTCCAATTGCCCGCGGAATTCCAGTTCCCGTTACTGTTTGTCCAGGAAATGACTGCGGCTCCGGCGCTGGAAACCAAAGCCCCGGCCATGGCGAGGCCAAGCGGAATGGCGAGTCTCTGGCGTGTTGCAGGTGTCCGGGTCATGGTCGGGTCTCCTTTGTTTGCATGTGGGGAAGGGATGCTCGTTTTGACTTAAAAATCTTGAAAAAAGGCCGTTCGCATAGATTTATCGGAACGCTCCGACTATATTACGAAAAATCAGCCTTGTCAAGAACGCGGAGAAAAAAATGCCTGTCGAGTTGCAACGGATTTCCCTTCCCCTGCTTTTCCTGACGGCCATGGGTTGGTCGGCGGCGACATTGGCGGCGGGCGCCGCGGCCACGCCCCCGGCCCGGCCGCCGGTCGTCAAGGTCTGCCCGGAAAAGCTCGTGCTTGGCGGCGCCGAAGTGTTGCTGGAAGGCGAGGCCTCCGATCCGGACGGTGACGCGAAGCGGCATCCACTGCGCTGCATGTGGACACAGGTGGCCGGGCCCGGGCCGGCGGAGATCGTCAAAGCCGGGGATCTCCGGACGCCAGTCCGCAGATTGGTTCAAGGGTGTTATACCTTCCGGCTTACGGCCACGGATCCAGCAGAAATGAATGCGTTTGCCGAAACCACCGTGGAGGTGCGTCCCGCGCCGCCCCCCGGTATCCAGATTACGGCCGATGATCCGCACCTGCAGTTTACGGGCCGGACTTGGCGGCCCGCGGCGGGCATGGTGGAGCTCGGCTGGCCGGGAGTGACGATGAAGGCGCGCTTTTCCGGAACGTCGCTGCGCATCCGCATGAATCAGGGTTGGGGGCCGCCGCCGAAAGCGCTGGCCATCCTCGACGGGAAAGCGGATACGGCGGCCCTGATTTACGTCGACAACCGGACCGATTACCTGATCGCCGACAAGCTGGCGCCGGGGGAGCATGCGCTGGAGTTGGTGCGGTTGGGTGGGGGATGGCAGGGGGCGATTGAATTCCGCGGGCTGGTGCTTGACGCCGGCGGCGCGTTGCTGCCGCCGCCGCCCCGGCCGGCCCGGCGCATTGAATTTTACGGTGATTCCATCACGGAAGGCAGTTACATGGAAGATCAGGAGGTGTGCAACGCCTACCGCGCCTATGCCATGACCACCGCGCGGTTGCTGGAGGCGGAAGCCCACCTGCTCGCCAAAGGCGGCCTGGGCATGGTCCGGGGATATGCGCTTCCCCAAACGCTTCCAGGCATTTATGACCGTGCCGTACCCATGCGTGGGGATGCCAAGTGGGATTTTCAGTCCTGGACGCCGCAAGTGGTGGTGCTCAACATCTTCCAGAATGACAAGTGGACGCAGGGCCAGGTGCCGGCCGAAGAGTTTATCGCGGCTTACTCCAAGTTCCTCGGCACCCTGCGCGGCCATTATCCCCGCGCCACGTTGGTGGCCGCCCTGGGCAGCATGGACGCCGTGGCCCCGGGGAGTGCCTGGCCGGATTATGTCCGGCAGGCGGTGGAACGGCATAGGATCGCGACCGGGGACAAGCGGGTCGGGACGTTTTTCTTCCCGTTCCTCGGCCGCAGGGCGCATCCGAACACTCGCGAGGCGGCCGCGATGGCCGAGGCTCTTGCCGCACATTTGCGGGCTCAGGGTGAGGCGCTGTGGCAGGATACCCCTTGACGATTCGGAACGTTCCACCTATACTGATGAAGAAAAAACGCCTTGTCAGAACCGCGTACGTCAGGAAGCGAACCCGCTTCTCATGAATAATTCAGGCGAAAAGAGATCTCCTTCATGACGACTGGAAAATCCGCATCTCCAATCCCGCGCCGCCGGGTCACGCTGGCGCAGGTGGCTGCCGCCACCGGACTCGGGTTGACGACGGTTTCGGACATCCTCAACCGTAATGAGAGCGGACGCTACAGCGAAGAAACCCGCGAGAGGGTTAAAGCTGCGGTGGGAAAACTGGGCTACAGTCCGGCGCGCGCCGCCCAGCAACTGGCCCGCGGCCGTTCCAATACCATTGGGATCATCTTCACCCGTGACTTTTCGAATCCATTTTTCGCCCGCGCCGCCAACACCGCCGAACGGGCCGCGCGGCGAGCGGGGTATCTCTTGCAGTTTGTCGTGGTGGACGGCACCACCAAGACTCAGGCAGATTGCATGAACCAAATGCAACGGGATGATGTCGAAGGGGTCGTGATCGGACCCATGTACGAAGAGCTGGACATCACCCTGCACGCTCCGTTGTTTGCGACACGGTTGCCGCTGGTGCTCTTCGGCGGTCCGGTCAACAGCCCGTTTGACGAAGCGGTGATCAACCATCCGGCCGCCTGGGAAAAAGCCACCCGCCACCTAGTGGCTTACGGACATCGCAAGATTGGGTACCTGTGCGCACCGCCGCCGAGAACCGGGCAGGGGCTTTCCGCGACACTGTCGAAAATCATGATCCGGGCGGGAGCTGAAAAGCCGGTCATCGTCTGGCACGAAGACACCGGCCGGTTTGAAGATTATTATCAAGCCGCACTCGCCTTTGTGAAGGAATGGAAAACGCAGCCGGGCGGGAGCCGGCCGACCGCCATGCTGTGCGCGAACGATCAGGTGGCCATGACCGCCCTTGCCGCGTTCCACGCCGAGGGTGTCCAAGTGCCCGGGGATATTTCCTTGGTGGGCTTTGACAATCTTCCCGAAAGCGCCTACACCATTCCGGCGCTGACCTCCTGCGACAACCATGTCGAGAATCTGATGAATGCCGCCGTCGAGCTGTTGCTGCGCCGGATCCGAGAGCCGCAGGCGCCGCGGCAAACCGTGTTGCTTGATCCAGAACTGGTGTCCCGAAACTCCGTCCGGGAGATCCGGAAATCCCCATGATAAAGACGATTTTATGCCTGATGCTGTTGTGGTTGGAATGGCCGGCGTTGGCGGCCGCCGCGCCCGGGTCCCCCGTGCTGGAGGCGGAATGCCTGGTCGCCAGCGACAGCCGTATCGTCGAGGCTCCGGCGGCCTCCGGGGGCAAGGCGGTCACCAACGGCCGCGCCTGGCAGCCGTTGGTGTCCGTGCCCGTGCCTGAACAAGGCGAGACCTTTTCCTTCTGGATCCGCCACCGGGGCGGACCGGTGTTGTGCAAGGCCGTCACGGCTGGGAAGCAACGGGAAATCAAGGGGATTTGGGCTCGGCCTGAAGATTGGACATGGACGTTGGCCGGTCGCTTCAACCGGGCCGAACTGGGGGAACAGGTTCTTGTGCTCCGGGGGCAGGGAGAGGTGATGATCGATGCCGTGGTGCTGACCGCCGATGCCGCCTATGTTCCCCCGGGTATGGAGGCCGGGCCGGCGCTGCCGCCGGAAGTGACGGCACACTCCGGAGGGAAACGCGAACTACCGCCGGAACACCCTGATGCCAGCTTGCCACCGCTACCGGTCACCGTGACCGTTGCCTGGGAGCAGAAGGCCGGAGAAATGCCCCTCGCCATGTGGGGCGTCGCCGATTACGAGATTTTGGTCCCCAAAAACGCCGCGGACATAGGTTTCAACCGGTTTTTGACGGAACTCGCCCCTCCTGTCATCCGCATCCATCAAGGCTCTTTTCCCAAGCCATGGCTGGACGCGGAACAGAAGCATGTCGATGTAGCCAAGATCAAAGCCTGCTGGGCGGGCGCCACGGGGTATGGAAACACCCGGCTCCTGTTTTCCATCTCCACCTGGCCCGACTGGATGAAGGACAAGGATGGCGCCCTGGCCGTCGAACGTGAGGACGACTATGCGGCACTCTGTGTCGAACTGCTAACCGTCATGCGCGATCAGGTCGGCCGCAGGGTGGACGCCTGGGAGATCACCAATGAGAAAGACGGGCAGTATGAAAAGCTCAATCGCCTGCCCGATCTCTGGCGGTTGTACAACAAGGTTGTGGATGCCATGCGCAAGGCGGATCCGGCGGCGAAGTTCGGCGGCCCCGCCTTTACCTGGGCCAAGCCGGCCTGGGTCGAAGGCTTTGTCAAGAACTGCCTTGACCGGAGCGACTTCGTCACTTATCATCAGTATGGCGTGGGCGAAGTCTTCGACGCCAATGAAAAACTGTTCGGCACGCTGCCAACGATTGAAAAAAACGCCCGATTCATCCGCGAAACCGTGGATCAGGCCGGCGGCGGACGCGCCATCCCGATATATTTGGATGAATACAATGTGAAATGGACTTGGACCCCCATGGAACGCCGCCATGGCAACAGCGTTGGCGCGGTTTTCCAGGCCGGAGTCCTGCGGCGGGCGGCGCTGGCCGGAATCAACGGCGCCAACGTCTGGCATCTGAAAGGCAACGCCTATGGCATTCTCGACGGCGCCAACCGGGAACGGTTGACGGCCCCGCTCTTCAAGTGGGGCCCCAGGTACCTGGCAGGAACTCTGGCCACGGCCACCGTATCGGACGACGGCGCGCTTGAGGTGTTGCCGGTGCTGCTGGCGGACGGAAACCGGTCCATGCTGATCGGCAACAAAGCCAACCGCACGATCACGGTGACGGAAGCCGCGGCTCTGTTGGGCGGCAGGGTTCCGGCACAGATTTTGCAAATAAATGCCGAGGGTATGACGGTGCTGGCGCCCGCGGAGAAACCGCTGGAACTGCCAGGGTATTCCTTGACGTTAATCACCACCGTCGGAGCAAGGTGAACCGGACCGGATCGGCGAAGTCAGGGGACGCGGTTCAAGAGAAAGTCAAAGCAATGAAAATGCACAGGCGAAAATCCGGGCGTCCGTTCACCCTTATTGAGCTTTTGGTGGTGATCGCGATCATCGCCATTCTCGCGTCGATGCTGCTGCCGGCGTTGGGCAAGGCCAGGGAGAGCGCCCGGGTCGCCAAGTGCCTGTCCAATCTGAAACAGATCGGGACGGCGTTTGAACTATATCTGGGAGACAGTGACGGGCAGATCCCGTATTCGACCACTTTTGGATGTGTGTCCGAGGATCCCAACATGGACTGGCCGACTGCGCTTGGCACCTACACCCCCGGCGGTTTGGTCAACGCCAACAAGAGCAAGCCGCCAACCGGGGTCTGGCTTTGCCCGAGCCTTGACGGCCACAACCAGTTTGGTCCGACTAACGCACCGGCCAGGTCGCATTATACCGGCAATGGCAATTTTTTCACCGGCGCTTCCGGAACTCCGACCCCGCCCCGGGTAAAAATCAATCAGGTTGAACAACCCGCCGCCAAAGTGTCGGTCATCGAAACCAACATGCGCAACCAGGACTCCATGGTGTACGCTCCGGCCTCTGGCCAACCGGTTAAAAACGTCATTCCGCCAATCAATGATTTTGACAGCGGTTTCAACGATACGGCCATCAGCGTGACGTATATCCGTTACCGTCACCTCAGCAAGAGCAGCGCGCTGTACGCCGACGGCCATGTCGAAGCGAAACCGCGGGGAACCGTCCTCTACGGTGAATTCTACCGCACCCCGTGACACGAACGATCCGTCCGCGGCACACCCCAAAATCTACCCGTCTACAGCCTAAACGACGATCAACCTCGGCATCCCAAAGCACGCCGGTGATCGGCGTTTCAGTAGCGCCGGAACGGGCGGGCCGGCGGCGGCGGCCGGCGCGGGGCTTCGTCGTAGTCGTAGATGAGCTCGTCTGGATCCGCCGCGGCGGCGGCGAGTTTGGCCCGGGCAGCCTGGCGCGCGTCGGGATTGCTGAAGCGGCCGTCCCGACCGCCGCCACCCAGCACGGCGAGCACGGCGGGGGTGAGGAAACGGCTGGGGAGAGCGCGCTCGTGGTGGCTGCCCTGCTGGTCCTTGACCTCGCGCTGCAACGGCTGGTACAGGGTCAGCCACTCCTTGGCGCGGGTCATGGCGACGTAGAGCAGGCGACGCTCCTCCTCGATCTTACGGTCTTCCTTTGCCGCGGCGCCGTTGGGCAGGCCGCCTTCGGTGAGCTGCATGACATGCACCCGCCGCCACTCGCAGCCCTTGGCGGAATGGATGGTGCTGAGGGTCAGGAATTCGTCGGACTCCCGGGCGGGATTGCGCACGGCGGAATCGTCGCCGGTCATAAGTTCGTCCAGGAGTTCGCGGCGGCTTTTAAACTTGAGGGCGGCGGTGGCGATTTCGCGGACGCCCTCGCGCCGGATCTCGGGAAAGTCGTAGAGTTCGGGCAAAAGCGGCTCGTAGTAGGCCAAGATAGCGTCGAGCTCATCCTTGAGTTCGAGGGTGTTGTTGCTGTCGCCGAACTGGGTCCGGAGCAGATCCAGGAAGGGGCCGCGGCATGCGGCGGCCTTTTTCGGCAGACTGGCGGCGGCCAGGGCCTCGTGCGGCAGGAGCGCGTTGGCGGCCAGGGTGGCGAGCTTGCCGGCGGAGGCGGGACCGACCCCGGGGAGCATGGCCAGAATGCGCTGCCAGGCGGGCAGGTCCTTGGGATTTTCGTGGACGCGCAGGAAGGCGAGCAGGTCCTTGGCGTGCGCCATGTCCGCCAGCCGCTGGCCGCCGTATTTTTTGAAAGGAATACGGCATTCGTTAAGCTTCATTTCCAGGCGGAACGAATGGTTGGAGGCGCGGAAGAGCACGGCTTGTTCGCGCAGCGGCACATGGTCGCGAACCCAGGCTTCACTGATGGCGGCAACGATTTTCTCGGCCTGGTCCCACTCGTCGCGGCAGACGTCGAGCCGGGGGCGGACGCCGGCGCCCTTGGCGGCCGTGAGCTCTTTCTGGAAGCCGCGGGCGGCCTCGCCCCAGAGCGCGTTGGCGGCATCCAGAATCTCCTGGGTGCTGCGGTAGTTCTCCTCGAGCTTGAGACGGATGACCTCGGGAAACTGCCGCTCGAAGTTGAGGATGTTCTCGACAGAGGCGCCGCGGAAAGCGTAGATGGCCTGGGCGTCGTCGCCGACCACGGTAATGTTGCGGTGAGTCTTGCAGAGCTCGAGCAAAATATTACTCTGGATAATGTTGGTATCCTGGTACTCATCGACCATGATGCAGTCGAAAAACGCATCGCTTTTCAACTCGGGGCGGCGCAGGAGGTCGAGCCAGCCGAGGAGAAGGTCGTCGTAGTCATAGGCATTGGCCTCGATCTTGAGCGTGCGGTAGCGCTCGAACACGGCACGCAGGGACTCGGCGACGCCGGCGAAGCGCGGGGCGAGCTGATCCAGGACGTCCTCCAGCGACTGCTGGGTGTTGGCCATGTAGGAATGGATGCTGATCAACAGGGCCTTGCCGGGGAGATCCTCCTGCGCCGGCTTGGAGATGATTTCCTTGAGCCCGTGCAGGAGCAGGTCGCGGGAGTCCGACTCGTCGAGAATGGAAAAGCCCGGGCTGCGGCCGAGGCGCGTGGCGAAGCGGCGCAGGAGCTTGGCGGCCACGCTGTGAAAGGTGCCGCACCAGGGCAACGGCACGTCGAGTTTGAGCTTGGCGGCGACACGGCAGCGGAGTTCCTCGGCGGCGCGTCGGGTGAAGGTCAGCAGCAGCAGCCGGTGCGGATCGGCGCCGCGGGCGACCAACTCGGCGACCCGATGTACCATGACCGTGGTCTTGCCGGTCCCGGCGCCGGCAATGACCAGCAGCGGCCGGTTGCCGGGATGCTCGACCACGGCCTGTTGTTGGGGATTCAGCATGGTTCCTGTCCAGTTCGGAAGTGCCCGATAACATAGATGATGAAGCCGGGTTCCCGGCGAAGAAAGAACGCGCGAACCTGCCGGTTGCCAACGGGGGAAGGAGATCATAGCTCAGGTTTCCGTTGCCGTTCCAACCCGTCCCGCCGGATCCTGCGGGCTTCTGTGGTTCCCCGTAGATCTTGTCGATATCGGCTTTTGCCGCCCCCTCCGGCGGAATAATCAACTTGTTCAGTTCCGCGATTTGAGCTTCAATTTCCCGGCCGGCGGCCAGATCCGTTTTTTCGGCCGCAGACAAAGCCAAACGTCCGCGTGAGAGCGGGATCGCGCTTGCCGGCATTACTCCCAGTCATTTTTTCGCGCCCTTTCGCGTATTTCGCGGGCAACCATTTGCGATCGGGGAAATCGGGGAGAACAAAGACGATGTCGCCCGCCTCCGGGGGCTTGATTCTGTTTTGGGGAACGCTTTCCCGGGGGTTTGCACCCCCGGCTACTTACTGCCGCCCCGTCCGGGGCTTCGGACCAGGCCCGGGCCAAGCTGTTCGACTTCTCCGACTTCGGCGACCAGTCCGACTCTTCCCCGTTCCATCTTCCGGCCCCTTCGCGTCCGTTTTGAAACCCGCAACCCATAACCCACAACCCTCAACCAACTCCCCCACAGACCACGGGCCACGGACCACAGACCTTCCCCCCATTGACATCCGGCCTCCGGGCGGTATGGTATGCGTTCCTGTGTTTGACGCCTTAAGCGTCCCGTTTGGTCCGGCTCCGGCCGGTCCCGGCCCATAAACATCAGCCCCAGTGTCATCATGTTCGATCTACACCTGTTTTCGGGTAGCGCCAATCCTGAATTGTCCCGCAAGATTGCGGACGTTCTGGAAATGCCGCTGGGCAACGTCGAGATCCGACGCTTCCCCGAAGGCGAGATCTTCGTCAAGTACGTGCAGAACATCCGCGGCGGCGACATCTACATCATCCAGCCGACCTGTTCCCCGCCGAACGAGAACCTGATGGAACTGCTGATCATGCTGGACGCGGCCCGCCGCGCCTCGGCCCAGCGCATCACCGCGGTCCTCCCCTTCTACGGCTACGCCCGCCAGGACCGCAAGGACCAGCCGCGCGTCCCCATCTCCGCCAAGCTCGTGGCGAACCTCCTGGTCACGGCCGGCGCCAACCGCATCCTGGCCATGGACTTTCATTCCCAGCAGATCCAGGGGTTCTTCGACATTCCGGTAGACCACCTGTACGCGGCCCCGGTCTTCGTCGACCACCTGCGCAAGGTGCTGGACCGCGAGGCCGTGGTCGTGGCGCCCGATTCCGGCAGCGTCAAGATGGCCCATTCCTATGCCGACATGCTGGGGCTGGGCTTCGCTGTCGTCGCCAAGCGCCGGATCAGCGCGGAAAAGGTCGCCTCCTCGCATCTCGTGGGCGACGTCGAAGGGCGCGACTGTGTGCTGGTGGACGACCTGACCACCACCGGCTCCACCCTGACCGAGGCCGCGCGCATCCTCAAGGAGCACGGTGCCCGGCGGGTGCTCGCGGCCATCAGCCATTATGCCGTGACCCGCGAGGGGCATGAGCGCCTCACGAACGGCGACCTGCACGAAATCATCACCACCGACAGCATCCCGGTCCCGGCCGGCTGGGCGGCTTCGGGCAAGCTCACGATCATGACCGTGGCCGAACTGCTGGGTGAAGCCATCCGCCGCATCCATGGCGGACAATCGGTTTCCTCGCTGTTCCATCTGCACCTGGAGGAATCCGGCCAGGCACGGATCTGAACCGCGCGTCCGCCGCGGGAACGGCTTTCTGCCGGATCCCGCGCCCGGACGGACAACGTCTCCACCACCACCAACCCGGACAGAAACAAGGAAAGGCATCATGAGCAGCCAAGCATTATCGTTGAAAGCCGAACCGCGCGACGGACGCGGCAACGGACCCTCGCGCCGCATGCGCCGATCGGGCCGCGTTCCCGCCGTCATCTACGGCCACGGCCAGAGCGCGAGCGTCTCGGTCGATGAAAAGGCCATTCTCGGCCTGATCCACCATCCCGGCCTGATCACCATCGATGTGGCCGGCAAGGCGGTTTCGGGCATCATCAAGGAAGTCCAGCGCAACCCGATCAGCGGCAAGCTCCTGCACGCCGACATCCAGGAAGTGCGCCCGGACGAACTCATCACGGTGACCGTCCAGATCGAGTCCAAGGGCGTCCCGGCCGGCGCCATTGCCGGCGGCCAGTTGGAACAGGTCATGCGCCAGATTGAGATCCGGATCCAGGCCAAGGACTTGTTTGAGACCCTGACGGTCGACATCAGCGCCATGCAGCTTGACCAGACCATGCACGTCAAGGAACTGCCGCTCCCCGAGGGCGTCAAGATTCTGACCGCCCGGGATCAGGCCGTGTTCCAGGTTCGCCTGCCGAAGGCCGAGGAAGTCGCCGAGCCCGTCGAAGGCGCCGCCGCCGCTGCCGGCACCGAACCCGAAGTCATTGCCAAGGGCAAGAAGGATGAAGAAGGCGCTGAAGGCGAGGCTGCCGCCAAGGGCGGCGCCGCCAAAGCCGGCGCGGACAAAGGCGAAAAGAAGGAGAAGAAGTGATCCCCTTCCCGTGATCCTGCCGCCGCAACCGGCGGAGGAGGCCGGGCGGTGGGCGCACCAGGCGGCATGAGCAGCGTGGCAACAGACATCCGGCCCCGGGTGATTGTCGGACTCGGCAATCCCGGGGGCGAATACGCCGGAACTCGGCACAACGCCGGATTCCTCGTGATCGACCGGATTCTGACCAAGCTGCGCAAACCCGCCGAAACCGCCCGCCGCTGGGACTGCGACCTGGCCCGCGTCACCGCGGGCGGACGCGCCCTCCTCTTCGCCAAACCCCTGACCTTCATGAATCTCTCAGGGGATGCGGTGGCCCGGATCCGCGCCGCGGAAGCGGTCGAGCCGGCGGAAATCCTGGTGGTCTGCGACTGCCTGGACCTGCCTCTCGGACGACTCCGGATGCGGACGGGCGGCGGCAGCGGCGGCCACCGGGGCGTGGAATCCATCATTCAAACCCTGGGCGCCGACACCTTTCCCCGCCTCCGCGTGGGGATCGGCCGCAGCGAAGACACGGCAGTGGTGAAATTTGTGCTGGGCGGCTGGTCCGAGGACGAGCGGCCCATCATTGACGAGGCGGTGAACGCGGCGGCCGACGCCGTCATCCTGGCCCTGAAAGCCGGGGTGGACACCGCCATGAACCGGTTCAACGGATGGCGCGCCAAGAGCGCCGAAACTTCAAGCAACCCCAAACCAGCAGGAGAACCAG
Source organism: uncultured Lentisphaerota bacterium (assembly GCA_903894975.1). Taxonomy (GTDB): domain Bacteria; phylum Verrucomicrobiota; class Lentisphaeria; order Oligosphaerales; family CAITYL01; genus CAITSE01. Next base: position 828 of record CAITSE010000038.1, on the reverse strand, counting down.
AAACGTGAAGACCTACGACGTGGTTTTCATCCTCGACGAAAAGCGGGTCGAGGACGGCGGCGATTCGTTCGCCAAAGAAGTGGCTGCCTATGTGAAGAGCATTGGCGGCAATGTCACCGAAACCATCAACATGGGCCGCCGCCAGTTTGTGCGCTCCATCGGCAAGCACACGGCCGGACTCTACTGGGAGTTCGTCACCGAGCTCGACCCCGGCACGGTTGACGCCCTCAAGGAAAAATACCGGCTCAACCCCAGCGCGCTGCGCCTGATGGTCGTCATCTACGCCGCGCCGCAGCCCGCGGGCAAAGAAGCCACCATCGCCGCCGTCTCCGGCCGCGGTTAACCGGCCGGGAATCCGTTGCCGCGGGATAACCGCGGGGAAAGGAACGCCTCATGGCATCCTTCAACAAAGTCATCCTGATGGGGAACCTCACGCGGGATCCGGACGTGCGCGCCACCACCGGCGGCATGACCATCGTCAAGCTCGGCCTGGCCATGAACCACCGGTTCACCACCAGCACCGGCGAGGCCCGTGAGGAAACCTGCTTTGTGGACGTTGACGTCTTCGGCAAGCAGGCCGACAGCTGCCGCAACTACCTCCACAAGGGCTCCCCTGTCCTGGTCGAAGGCATGTTGCGCACCGACAGCTGGCAGGACAAGAACACCGGCGAAAAGCGCAGCAAGCTCGTCGTCCGCGCCGACCGTGTTCAGTTCCTCAGTTCACCGGGCAGCCGCGGGTTTGGCGACGAAGAGGCCGGGGGCGAAGCCGCCCCGGGCGCTCCGGCCGCCCCGCCGCCGGTTCGCCGGGCGCGGATGCCCGGCGCTCCG
>CAITSE010000037.1 GCA_903894975.1 uncultured Lentisphaerota bacterium | reverse complement strand
GTCTTCGCGGATGAAGACGCGGTTGATGAGGGTGGACTTGCCGACCTGGTACTTGCCAACCACGGCAATCTTGTAGGCCGGGTTTTCCAGGGCTGCCACATCCTGCTGTAACCGGTCGGACACAGGCAGGTTGCTGGCCTTGAGGAACTCCACGGCGGCGCGAAGATTTTGGACGTTGGGCGACATGGGTGTTTTTCCTTCTTGGGGTTGCGGTTTGCGGGAATTCACTTCTTCCGTAACTGATGGTGGTATTCGGCGTTTCCCGCCGGTTCTTGCACAGGCTTCAAGAAAATCTGCGGCGCAGGAAAAGCGCTTGGAAGGATCGGGATCGCAGGCAGTGCGCACCACTGTGAGCAGTTGATCGGCCATTGAGTCGTTGGTTTGACTGGCGGCGCCAACCGGGAATTGATCGGGCTCGTTGCCCGTGAGCAGGTGGTAGAGCACGAGGCCGGCGGCATAGAGGTCGTCCAACTCGGGGGTTGAGGACGGCTTGGGGGGCATGTAGTCCGGAGTACCAATCAGCGTGCGATCCTTGCGCTTGGCGGACGTGACCAAGCCGAGATCAAGCAGCTTCATGGTCCCATCCGCCATGAAGCCAATGTTGGCGGGTTTGATGTCGCGATGGGCAATGCCGCGGTCGTGACAGGCCTTCAGAGCTTCCAACAAGGAGATGACGACGGTCTGTGCTGCTGCGGGGGGTAAGCGTGGTTCTCGCTCCAAGCGCTGCGCCAAGGTTTCCGCGACCAATTCCATGACGTAATACCAGTGTTTCTCAAGTTCTCCCACGTGCCGGATTTCCACTAGATTCTGGTGGCGCAACGGCATTGCTTGGCGGATGCCGGCCAGTTCGCGTTCTCCGGCTTGGCTCTTATGCCGTTTCGGCAATACCTTGATTGCGCACGGGTTCCCCAGCAGGTCCGTTGCCCGCCAGACGATCCCAAATGCGCCTTCGCCAAGCTTGGCGACCAACGTGTAATCGGGAACGAACGGCGCGTCTGGGTGCTGGGATTCCGTTGGTGGTGGCAGGGCTTGGGGCGTTGGGACGCCGGTGCCGCTGGTTCCCAGACGCTCTGCCAGTGCGGACAACACCTGCTTATCGATTTCCGGTGGAATGGAGGCCTCCACGCCGGTCAGCGCATCGCGGAGATCGTGCAACAGCACACGGTCGCGTGGGCCGATCTGGGTTAGCCGATCAAGCTTGCTTTGGCAGGCCGCGCAAATGGCAACATGTTTTCCAACTGCCACCTGACGGCCAGGCGTCAGCGCTTCGGCCAAAAAAGCCTTCACTTCGGCGGCGGTGGGATGTTGCATAAAGGACTATTCCAAACAAGAAACCGGTTTTGGCACAGCGTACACCGCAGAAGCCATCATCTTCTTATTCGCAGGGGAAGGTAGAATCTTGCACGCTGGCGAATCGCTCCGCCCCTCTTGCTTCTCAAGACTCCGGACGATACCCGTCAGCTTTTTCATACATCGTGACTTGCAGACGTAGACGTTGGGGACGGTCATGCCGGTGGTGACGGCGGCATCCTCGACGTTTTTCTCCTGAAGTGCCACCAGTTCAAAGGCATGGTAGGTGGAAGCTTCCACTTCCAAGCGAAGTTGCGCCAGTGCCGTGACCAGCAGGTGGCGGCACCATTCCGTGTCCCAGGCTGCGGCAAACGGATCGTCGGGGAACTCGGGTTCTTCGGCAACTCCGCCGACAGCGTCGCCGGAACTGCGGGGCGTGGGTTCTTGCAACACCTTGATGCGGCTGTAGTGCTCGCGCCAAAAGTCATTGATTTTGTTCTGCACAATCCGGCAGAACCAGGTGCGAAACTTGATGCCACGCGCCAAATCGTAAGCGAACCGCCCCTCATGGTAGACGGCGCACATCACGTTTTGTATGATCCCCGCCAAGTCGGGTTCACTGAAGGAATGGCGACGGCGAGCCACGGCAATGACCATGCCCTTATAGGTGTCGTAAAACTCCCGCCAGCCGGGGGCATCGCCAACGGCGACCTTGGCCAAGAGCGTTTTGCGGGTGGTGGGAGCAAGCATAATTCAGCCAGTAAATCTTCAGGCAAAAAGTAGGCAATACAAAAAAAGAGGGCGCGAACTCCAAGTCCGTGCCTCTGCCGAAGGGCTACCACGCCCCGTAACGGAAGCAACAAACGAGGAGAACGCGCCCAGGTGGACGCGTCCCCTCGCAGGTCGCCGATTCCGTTACTGAAAATGTGGTAGTTTTCGGCAGAAACGATGACTGCGATGAACGCAAATCGATGATGCCGCCGGCTACGGTGCCGATGGCATGTTTTTACAGGTTCAGCTTATTCGCCGGTCTCCAGCTTGCGGGGTGTATCCGCCGGATTCTGTCCCTTTTGCGCCGCGCCAAGCTTGGCACGCGGAACACTGTCATGTGGAATCTAACGGGCCGCCGGATGTTCCGCAACCGTGACCCGTCAACTTGCCTACTATGTACCGCCCATGGCCGGCAGCGTTGTGGTCAGGTCAGAACGGGCTGACAACGAAGAAGCATAACCCGGGAGCACGGACATTTCCTGTCCCTGCCTGCCGCGGCATCATCGTGCGAGACACAGCTAAAAAAAGGCAGGACGGCCCTTTACAAGGACGCCCATGCCTGGTATACCTGACGCCTCTGCTTCGGCTCGATTACGGTTGGTCGTCCTCCCGCCTGGCCTGTGCCTCCTCCACCACGTCGCTGAACAGGTGCTCGATGGAGGCGTTGATGGTGCTCCAGTTGATGCCGGTGCTGGCGTCAACGCCATCCTGAACGTCTTTCAGCACCTGCCGTTTTTCGTCATCGGTCAGCGTGTCGGCCGGCACGTTGAAGTTATCCTCCAGCGCCTGGCCGACGTCATCAATGTGCCAGCTGCTCGTGATGCGGTTCGCGTCGGGCAGTTCCGGCTCGAGCACTTCCCACGCGGCCCGCAGTTCAGTCGCCTGGTCCGACGACAGAACATGGCCGCCGGCCGACTCCCGGAAGAATTTGCCAAGGATCGTGGCGGCTTCGGTGAGGTTCATGGTTCTCCTCCTTGTTTGGTGTGGGCGTCCGGCCCATCGCTGAACAGTCGGACCGCGGTCTTGGCGACTTGGAGTGTGTCGTGGTAGGCGTAGGCGCCCATGGCGAGCATGCCGACTACCGGGACCCAGCGCGCCGCGCCTCTGGTCAGGATCCGTTCCGTGACACTGACGCCGATCCGTTGCAGGAGTCGTTTCAGGCCGGGACCGGTCAGCGCCTTCACGACGACTCTGGGTCCGGTCCGCACCGCCATCTCGCCAACGGCGTGGGCCGCGGCGTGCTTGAACAGGCAGTAGGCCATATGCTCGCGGGTCAGGCTGGCCTGCTTCCCGTGGGCGGCGGCGATGTCCGCGACCATCCGGGCCTGGATGCGCCAGATCGCTATCAGGTCGGGGATGACGGTGAGCATGCCCAAAGGACCGGGCGGGATGGCCAGGGTACCGGAGACCGCCGCGGCTTTCCAGGCGGCGGCTCTGGCGATTTCCCAACTGCGCCCCGGCGGATCCATTGACACGGGTTCGCTGGACGCCGGCGGCGACTCCAGCAATTCCAGGAGCCGTTGCATCACCGTCCGGGAGGATTCCTCCCCCTGGAGGTCCTGGCAGGGGGAGGGTTGTCGGCTTGCGGCGTTCATGTGGTGCGCTTGTTCCGGATGAGCTTCACGACCAGCCACAGCGCCACGAACAGCACAGCCATGCCCATCAGGAAGGGAAGAACGCAGAGGAGCAACTTCAGCATGATGATGAACAGGATCATGGTGCCGGCGGCGGCTAACAACGAGGTAATCATGGGAGGGATTCCTTGACGGTGAAACGATTGAGGGTTTGAACATTGGGGGAATGGGACTGAATCACTGACTTTTCATGCGGCCTTTCTGCGGCTGGTTGTCTGGCCGGTACTGCCTGCCGCCGGCCGGGCGCGGGTCTTGGCCCAGAGGCGCAGCGCGGTGACCTGCTCGGCCATGGTTGTGCTGAGGGGCACGGAGCGTTCCAGCGTCCGCCGGAGCGTCGCGGTGTCAAGATCATGGGCATCGTCGAAGGCGTCGAACAGCGCTTCGATGACGGCCTGTTCGATCTCGCTGCCGGTGTAGGCGTCGCTGTGCCGGACCAACGCGTTCAGGTCGAGCTTGGCCGGGTCACGGCCGCGCTTCCTAACATGGATCTGCCAGATTTCGCGCCGGGCGGCCTCGTCGGGCAGGTCCACAAAGAACAGTTCGTCGAACCGGCCCTTGCGCAGGAACTCCGGCGGGAGCTGGGCGATGTCATTGGCGGTGGCAACGACAAACACGGGGCTGGCCCGATCCTGCATCCAGGTCAGGAACGTACCGAACACCCGGGCGCTGGTGCCGCCGTCACTGCTGCCGCTGCTGCGGGAGCCGCTGAACCCTTTCTCGATCTCGTCGATCCAGAGGATGCACGGCGAGATGGCCTCCGCCGTCTGGAGGGCGCGGCGGAGGTTGGCTTCGCTTTCCCCGACCAACCCTGCGAACAGCCGGCCGGCATCAAGCCGGAGGAGCGGCTGCTGCAGGACATTGGCCGCGGCCTTGGCGGTCAGGCTCTTGCCGGTGCCGGGTATGCCGGTGATCAGCACGCCCCGAGGCCGGGGCAGCCCGAACGCCTCGGCCTCCGGGGTGAACGCGTTGCGCCGGCGCCCCAGCCAGTTTTTGAGTACGTCCAGTCCGCCGATGTCATCCCCGGTGGCGTCCGCCGGCACGACCTGGAGGATGCCGTTCCGGCTGAGGGTCGCGGCTTTCTCCGCCGCAATGAACGCCGGCTGCAACGGCACGCCGGTGGCGACGGAGAGGGCCAGGATGTTCTCTGCCTCGAACACGGTCAGGCCGCGTGCAGCTTCCGCGGCCTTGGTCAGGACCGTCGTCTCCCGCGGGATCTTGGCGGACTCCGCAATGCCTTCGACCACCTTCAGGAGCACGGGCATGTCCGGGAGGGGGAACTCCAGGACCGCAAACTCCTTGTCCAGTTCCGGGGGCAGGCGCAGCACTCCGGCCAGGATCAGGATGACCTTGCCGGCCTTGCGGCACTCGCGCAACCGTTCCTTGAGGGTGCGCGTGACCAGCGGGCTGGCCGGCTGGCCGCTGTCGCCGAGGAACTGGTGATAATCCTTCAGGATCAGCAGCGCCTGTTCGGGCAGCTCCTGGATGGCGTTGACCGCCTCCACGGGGTCGGGACAGTCGCGGGCGCTGCCGTCCCGGGTGTCGATCAGGCCGGCGGTGACGCTCCACCAGTAGAGCGGCGCGTTCAGTTCACCGGCGACCGCCTGCAACACGGCCTCGGCCCGGATCTCCTCCGGCGTGACCAGGTACAGGCCGGCGAACCCGGCGCGGATGTGGCGGATGATGGTTTCTTTCATGGGGCATCTCCTGTGGGATCGGGATCAAAACAGAGCCGCTCCCAGTCCAGGCAGGCCTGGCGGGAGCGGTGGGTGAAGAGCACGGCCCGGGGGTCGTCAGGGTGACGGACCTCCCAGAGCTGGGTGCCGATGTTGAACTCAATGACGGTGGCGCGGCGGATGGCGAGGCTGCCGAGGGTCTGGAGGTCGATCACCTCGGTATACAGGCCATGCCCGTCACCGTCCGGGGTGAAGCAAAGAACGGCGCAGTTGTGCATGGGCGCTCAGTTCTTCCGCCCGAGCTGCTGCCGGGGCCGGGTCTGCTGGGCCTGATGGTACTCCGGCTTCCGCGCCTTGCCGGTCACCGTGCCCAGAGCGTCTTCCAGGAACCGGGTGGCCTGGTCGCAGTCGGCGCCGGTGAATCCGACGGCTTCGATCTTGATGCCGCCGTCGGGGGCGATGTCAACGTGGATGGTCTTCATGCGGGCGATCTCCTTTACACCTGGACCAGGGCCAAGCAGATGCTGCCGTTCGGGGCGGTGGTGCGGCGGACGGTCAGGCCTTTGCGGCGCGCTTCCAACACGGTCTTGTGGACGCCGTAGAGTTGCTTGAGCTTGCCGAAGTCCTTGCCGAGCTCCTGCTCGACATAGCCGTTCCAGAGATCCGCGGTGACGGCATAGGTGCCGTCCGGCTGCCGGTTGAGGGCGACGTCATACGGACCGTGGAGCCGAATCACGTGTTCGGCACGGATGCGGTTGTCGGCAAAGCCGCGGGCTTCCGCGTTCTCTTCGACGGTCAGGCCGAGCTCGGCGCAGGCGGCCTTGAGCGCGGCGAGGTCCTTGATCTGGGTCTTGATGTCGGTGAAGTGCGACATGGGTCGGGGTTCCTTGGTTGGGGGTGATGAAGACAAAAAAGGCGCAGAGACGGGATCGCTCCGCGCCTTTGCGCCTTCTGTTCAGGTTGGGTCTACGGCTTACGCCGCCAGGTGAAATCGCCGCTGGCCGAGCTGGCCGAAGCTCTCCACCAGGGGCGTGGCATCCTGCCGGCTCAGGTCACGGGCGGTCTCCCGCAGGGCGGTCAGGCCTTCCACGAGCTTGCCGCGGAAGTACCGGCTGTCCCGGTACTGCTCCGCCGGCCGGCCCAGGAACTCCTGCTTCACCTGTTCGAGCTGCTGCTCCATCTCCTTGTCATTGGTGAAGTTCAGGGCACGGAACTGCTCGATGAAGCGCAGCAACCGGTTCAGCGTCTTCTGATGCACGCTGCCAGAACTGCGGATCGTGGCCAGCATCTCTTCGCAGAGCTTGACGGTCTGCTCGCGCAGGGACGCCACACATTCGCCGATGAACTCGCGGCAGGAACTTTCAATCTCCTGCCGGGCCTTGATCGCGGCTTCTTCACGGACACGCAGCAGCTCCCGCTGGTTGTCGGCGTCGATCAGGACCGCCTGCGGGACGTCCGGCGCCATGACCTGGAACGTGCGCACCTCGTGACAACGCCGGAATGAAAGTGTACCAAAAACGCCGGTGAAAAGTGTACCACCCTGAGCTTGTCTTCTTTTGCCTTTTCTTCCCGCTTCCCGGAAAAAAGGATTTTCTTCCATCTTCTTCGGATTTTCTTCCCCTGTTC
>CAITSE010000036.1 GCA_903894975.1 uncultured Lentisphaerota bacterium | reverse complement strand
TCTCATTAACCATGGCCCATGCCGTCGAATGCCAGTCCTTGAATCGAAGGTAACCATCAACTGGAGAGCCGGATGCGGGAAATCCGCCAGTCCGGTTCGGAGGGAGGGGTAGGGCGAAAGCCTTATCCCTACCCCTATCACCGTTACCGGGCGGGGATGGCTTCGAAGCCGGGCTTGTGGGCCACGCCCTGACCGAGCTTGACGTGCGGGGTCGGGGCGCCGGGGACGACGGCGTTGCCGCCGATGGCGCTGGACTCGTACAGGGCCGTCATGATCTGGATGTCCTTGCGTCCCTCGTGTCCGTCGACCATGGCCGGTTTGTTGCCGCGGATGCAGTCGATGACATGGGCGATGTAGGGGTTGTGCCCGTGGCCGTAGACGTTGGGGACGTCCTGCGAGAACTTGGCCTTGATCTCCTCGTCCTCGGGCAGCGGTTGGTTGAACTTCCAGGTCTGGATGAAGTTGACCGCAAAGCCGCCGATGACGACCGAGCCTTTCTCGCCAAGGATGCTGAGGGAGCCTTCGAGGTTGTCGGGATTGGCGCAGACGGTGGATTCATAGGCGCCGAGGGCGCCGGATTTGAACTTCATGAAGGCGACGGAGGTGTCTTCGCACTCGATTGGCATGAGCCGGGTGGCATGCTGGCAGTGGACGTTTTCGATGGGGCCGCCGAACCACTGGAGCAGGTCCAGGTGATGGCTGGCCTGCTGGGACATGACGCCGCCGTCCAGGGCCCAGGTGCCGTGCCAGTTGTCGGTCTGGTAGTACTTGGCGTCGCGGTGCCAGCGGACGCGGACGCTGACGAGCACGAGCTTGCCGAAGCGCCCGGCGTCCAGCGCCTGGCGCGCCGCGACCACCGCGGAGTTGAACCGGTTCTGCTTGACGATGAAGAGGCGGACGCCGGCCTTGTCCGTGGCCTCGATCATGCGCGAGCAGTCGTCCACGGTCAGGGCCATGGGCTTTTCGCAGAGGATGTGGCGCTGGTACTGGGCCAGGTCGCAGACGTGGCGGCAGTGCCAGCCCGAGGGGGTGGCGACGTTGATCATCTCGACTTCTGGGTGCTTTTTGAGCATCTCATGGTAGTCGGTGTAGAACGGGACTTTGTATTTCTCGCCCTTGTCCTTGGCCTTGGCGGCGTCGATGTCGCAGACGGCGGTGAGCACGCCCGGGACCTTGTCCGAGGTCAGGGCCTTCAAATGGTTTTCAGCCACGCGGCCGCAGCCGATCACGGCGACTTTCATCTTATCCGACATGTCTACTCCAACGTTTTGTGCGAAGACACTTCAGGAAACGCGTACTATAAAGGGTTGACGCCGGTTGGCTTGTCCTTGGGAAGGGGGATGGCCTGCCACAAGGAAAACGAACGTCGAACATTCAACATCGAACGTTGAACGTCGAAGTAAAACCTGACCAGTGAAAACGTAGATCTATCGCATGAATTCCAATTCGACGTTGGACGTTCAATGTTGAATGTTCAACGTTCGTTTTCAATGTCTTTCCGGCGCATGAGCCCTCTTGCTTTACCGATTTTGGGCGTCCCGCCCCTCTTGCGGAAGGGAGGTTTTTGCGTCCAGCGCGGCTTCTCTGGCGGCGGCGCGGCGGGTGTAGATCCCCCAGAAAATCCACACGACGATGAACAGGGCGACGGCGCCGAATAGGTAGACCATGGTGTGTCCGACCTGTTCGCGGCGGAAGCCGGAACCGAGCAGGGCGGCGGGGATCGCCTCGGGAATCAGGCCGATGGTGGTGCCGAGAAAGAATTCGCGGCGGCGGATGGGCGAGAGTCCGAGGACGGTGTTGGTGACGATCCCGGGCAGTGGCAGTTGCCGGAACAGGATCACGGCCGGCACGGTGTTGTGCTTGAGCGTGGCGGCGAGTTTCTGCCAGGCCGGGTGCCGGCGCAGGACGAGTTCGCGCAGGCCGAGCTGGCGCACGGCGAAGAACACCGCGGAATAGCCGAGCATGGCGCCGAGGTAGCTCCACGCCAGACCGCCCCAGAAGGCGAACAGCGCGCCGCCCAGGAAATGAAAGACCAGCCGCGGAATTCCGGCGCCGACCAGCACGGCGACGGCCAGGGCGAACACCGCCGGCGCCCAGAACCCGCAGTCCTGGATGAACTGCTTGAGCCGCGGCAGGTTGGCGTTAAGGAAGTGGCGCACCGGTGGCAGCGCGGTGAGCGCGACCAGCGCCAGCAGCGCGATCAGGAGCAGGGTCGCCTTGCGGATCGCCTGGGTCTTGAGCTGGCGCATTTCCTCCGCGTCGGACTCCGTGGCTGGGGGATTGGTGCCGGCTGCCGTCATCAGGCCGGGTTCCCGCGGTCGTCCAGCAGCACGCGGTCGGCGCAGACGACCCGGGCCCGGTACCAGCGCATGGCCATGCAGTCGCGCAGGCCGCGCCACAGGCGGTTGCCGATGCCGTACTTGGAGAGGCCGCGGGTGCGGGGGCGGTTGTTCACCGGCACTTCGGCCACGGCAAAGCCCTGGTAGCGGAGCACGGTGGGGATGAACCGGTGCAGACCGTTGAACACCGGCAGGTCGTGCAGGCATTCCCGGCGGAGCAGGCGGAAGGTGCAGCCGGCGTCGGCGACGCTGTCGCCCGTGATCCAGTTGCGGTAGCCGTTGGCGAGCTTGGAGGAGATTTGGCGCACCCAGTCGTCGCCTTCCTTGCGCCGGGCGCGGCGGTCGCCGCAGACCGCGGCGACGCCCGGCCTCATGGCGGCGAGCATGGCCGGAATATCGTGCGGGTCGTTCTGCATGTCGGCGTCGAGGGTGACCACGAACTCGCCGCGGGCGAAGCGGATGCCGGTGGCGCCGGCGGCGCTCTCGCCGGAATTGACCTTGTGCCGGATCAGGCGCAGCCAGGGGCGGGTGCCTTGCAGGCGCCGGGCCTCGGCGACGCTGTCGTCCTTGCTGCAATCGTCCACCAGCAGAACCTCGAAGGATTTGCCGAGCGGCTTGAGGACTTCCTCCAGCTCCAGCAGCAAGGGTTCGAGATTGTCCTGTTCGTTGTAGACGGGAATGACGGCGGAAAGATCAAGATGCGGGGATTGGCACATAAGTTCCTGGCCCGGTCCGGGTGAACAAAAGAGTCATGGAATGTATTGCCGTTTCCGGATTTGTCCAAAAAAAACCGGCTCCGGAACGGGCGGCGGTCTGTCCGGCCGGGAGTGTGTTCTCTCACGGAGGCACAGGGGCACGGAGGGGGAAAGAGCAGGGGCGCCGCGCGGGTCTTACCACTTCATGATGCGGGCGATGTTGGGCACCAGGGGCTGGACGAGCTGTTTGATGCCGGCGGCGTACTCGCGGATCTCGGCCTGGGCGTGGGCGGAGTCGCGGAGGTCAAGGAAGTGGATGAGGTTGCCGAGGTCGACCGTGGCCCAGAAGGTGGTCATCAGGTTCTGGGGCAGGACGCCGCGGGCCTGTTCGCGGCAGACGCCCTGGGCGAGTAGTTTTTCATAGAGTTCGACCGCAGTCCGGTTTTGCTGTTCGATCAGGGAGCGGCAGCCCGCCTGGTCCAGGTCGGCGCTGTCCACGGAGGCCTGGCGGTTGTCCGCGGACTGGGCGCGGAGGTGGCCGGGGATGAAGCACTCGATCTCTTCTTCGGTGTAGCGGCGGGAGATTTCGTTGTAGGACCAGGTGCGGTGGCGGTGCCACTGGGAGCGGACGAAGAGGGGGCAGTGGACGCTGAAGGTGAAGACGATGTGCTCAAGGGGGCTGGTGTGGCGGTTCTGGATGAGGTATTCCAGAAGCACCAGGTCCCGCTCGTTCATGGTCTCGCGGATTTTGCCGAAAGAGACGCGGGCGGCATTGACCGCAGTGGTTTCCGTGCCCATGTGGTCCAAGAGCCCGACCCAGCCCTGGCCGTCCAGCACCATGACGTGTCGGGGCGGCGGGATGTTGGCGGTCTGCAACTTTTTGGGGGCGGCGGCTTCCGGCATGGCGGTCAACTCCTCCGGGCGCGGTCCGGGGCGGGGCCGGCGGTTAGGCTGCGTGGGGCCTCCGCGGTCATTTCCCGGCCAGTTTCGGCTCGAGATATTCGACGCAACTGTTGAGGGTCGCGAGTTTGGGATAATCCCCCTCGGGCACCTCGACGCCATAGCGCTTGCGCAGCTCCATGACGATGTCCAGGAAATCCATGGAATCCAGGCCGATCTGATCCCGGAGTTTGACTTCCGGTTTCAGGGCGGAGAAATCCTCATCCGGGAGGATGTCCTGGATGATGTCGATGATGGCTTTGCCGATCTGATCGCGCGTCATGATCCGTTGCCAACTCCGTGTCTGAACGGGCGTGAAAAAGGAAACGTGAAAGTATGACGTCGAAACGCCGAAGTTCAAATCGGCGCGGCCCGGAATCCTTCAGTTATGAGTGGGGGATCAGACGCATCATTCCCGGGAAGGAACGGGCATGTGAATGAGTCTGCGCACGCTGACGCCAGGCGGAACATCCTTTTGCCCGCGAAAGAAAAACCGGAATCGTCGTCCCCTCGGAAGCCCCGGCGGGGCGGCCGTGAGTAGCCGGGGGCGTGAGCCCCCGGTCAGGAAGTAAATGACGGTTTTCAGCCCCCGGAGGGGGCGGTATAATCGACAAGCGCGCCAATTCCCACACCACTGTCGCCCCCTTCGGGGGCTTCAATCCTTTTTCTTTTCCCTGTCCTGGGGCTCACGCCCCAGGCGATTCACTACCGCCCCGTCGGGGCTCCAATCCTCGTGTGATTTTAACGGTATTACCGGTGAGCGCCGAAGGCACAAAAAAAGGCGGCCGCCCCGGGGTTGGGGCGGCCGTCGTGTCGCAGCCGGAGAGGCCGGCGGCGGGAGTGGGCTTAGACCACGCCCTGGTCGAGCATGGAGTCGGCGACCTTGACGAAGCCGGCGATGTTGGCGCCCATGACGTAGTTGCCGGCGTCGCCGTATTCAACGGAGGCGGCGTAGGCATTGTCGTGGATGGCCTTCATGATGCCTTGGAGGCGGCTGTCGACTTCGGCGCGGGTCCAGCTCAGGCGCATGGAATTCTGGCTCATTTCCAGACCGGAGGTGGCGACGCCGCCGGCGTTGGCGGCCTTGCCCGGGCCGTAGAGGATCTTGTGCTTCAGGAAGACACCGACGGCATCCGGATCGGACGGCATGTTGGCGCCTTCGGCGACCACGATGCAGCCGTTCTTGACCAGCGTCTTGGCGTCCTTGCCGTTGATCTCGTTCTGGGTGGCGGAGGGGAAGGCGCAGTCGCACTTCACGCCCCACGGGGTCTTGCCTTCAACGTACTGGGCGCCCTTGAATTTCTTGGTGTACTCGGAGATGCGGCCACGCTTGATGTTCTTCAGTTCCATGACCCAGGCGAGCTTCTCGGGATTGATGCCGTCCTTGTCAAAGATGTAGCCGCTGGAGTCGGAGAGGGTGACGCACTTGCCGCCGAGCTGGTTGACCTTCTCGACGGTGTACTGGGCCACGTTGCCGGAGCCGGAGACCACGCAGATCTTGCCCTTGATGGAGTCGCCCTTGGTGGCGAGCATGTTCTGGGCGAAATAGGTGCAGCCGTAGCCGGTGGCTTCGGAGCGGATCAGGGAGCCGCCCCACTTCAGCCCTTTGCCGGTGAGCACGCCGGTGAACTCGTTCCGCAGGCGTTTGTACTGGCCGAACATGAAGCCGATTTCACGGGCGCCCACGCCGATGTCGCCGGCCGGCACGTCGGTGTCCGGGCCGATGTGGCGCTGCAGTTCGGTCATGAAGCTCTGGCAGAAACGCATGACTTCGGCGTCGGACTTGCCCTTGGGGTCAAAGTCGGCGCCGCCCTTGCCGCCGCCCATGGGCAGGGTGGTCAGGGAGTTCTTGAAGGTCTGCTCGAAGCCGAGGAACTTGAGGATGCTCAGGTTCACGCTCGGGTGGAAGCGCAGGCCGCCCTTGTACGGGCCGATGGCGCTGTTGAATTCGACGCGGTAGCCGCGGTTGACCTGGATGTCGCCCTTGTCATCCGTCCACGGCACGCGGAAGATGATGGTGCGCTCGGGTTCGACCACGCGCTCCAGGATGCGTCCGGCCTTGTACTTCGGGTTGCGTTCGACGACGGGCGCCAGGGACTCCAGCACTTCCTTGACGGCTTGCTGGAACTCGGGCTGGCCCGGGTCGCGGCGGTTGACGATGTCGAACACCTGGTTGATGTACGCGGACATGGTTCGTTCTCCTGGGTTCGCTGTGGGTTCTGGGGGCGGATCGCCTCCGCCGTTGAAATGGTACCTATAACCAATATACGAAAAACATAAGACGATGCAAATCAATATAAAATAACATTATTGCCATATTAAATGCCTTATTACGGCAGTCTGGAAAATTCCGGAAGGGAAGGATAAGGCAAGGCGGATTCGCCCTTTGAGTCCGGATGAATCCGGGCTCCATGCAAATAAATGAGTTATGCGGTTAAAAAAATACTTGAAGGATATTTTATTGACATAAAATGGTAAAATTACCATAATATGGGTATAATATTGGCAGGCGGACGGAATCAGCCGGCGCCGGCGTCACGGAGAGGTTTCACATGCTCACTCCCAAACAGCGGGTTGCGATTCTGCGGAGCTTGCGCGAGGCCGGGGGCGCGGCGGGCAGCGCGGAGATTTCCCGGCAGATCCAGGCGCTGGGGGTGGAACTGAGTCCGCGCGCCATCCGCCTGCACCTGCAGGACTTGGAGACGGCGGGGCTGGTGCAGCCGGCCCGGCGCGGACGCAGCGGCGGCCGCACCATCACGCCCAAGGGCTTGCGCGAGATCAATGACGCGCTGGTGATGGACCGGGTGGGGCTGACGGCCACGCGCATGGATTCGCTGGCCTGCCGCATGGCCTTCGACCCCAAGGTGCCCGCCGGACTGCTGGTGCTGAACATGACCACGATCCGGGAGGCGGACTTCCAGGACGCCGTGGCGGAGATGGTGCCGGTGTTCGAGGCGGGGCTGGGCATGGGTGAATATGTGGGGCTGTTCCGTTCGGGTGAGAGCGTGGGCACGTTCCAGGTGCCGTCCGGCCGGATTGGCATCGGCACGATCTGCAGCGTCACGGTGAACGGGGTGCTGCTGAACGAGCGGATCCCGACCACGTCGCGGTTTGCCGGGGTGCTGGAGATGCACGACGGGCAGCCGGCGCGTTTCACCGATCTCATCACCTACGACGGCACCTCGCTGGATCCGCTGGAGATTTTCATCAAGAGCGGGCTGACCCGGGTGCGGGAGGCGGTGCGCACGGCGCGGGGGCGGATCGGCGCCAGTTTCCGGGAGATTCCGACCTGCGCGCTGGGGGAGGCGGAGAAGATTCTGCTGCGGATGAAGGCGGGCGGGGTCGGCGGGCTGTTGCTGATGGGGAAGCCGAACCAGCCGCTGCTGGGCTTTCCGGTGCCGGACGGGCGCACCGGCCTGATTGTGGCCGGGGGGTTGAACCCGTGCGCCGCCTTCCAGGAGGCGGGGATCGCGGCGGAGAACACGGCCATGGCCCAGCTCTTCGAATTCCGCTGCCTGCGGCATTACCGGGAACTGGCCATCGAGGCCGGCGTGTCGACGCGGATGTGAGCCGGCTTTGACGGCAAGTCTAGCCAAAAAGTAAGCAACGGGAAAACAAGTTAGCGCTTATGGGACCGGGCGTCTGCGGTTTCACCGTTTGGGTTGAGTTCTCGGCAATTCCGTCAGCAACCGGGTTTCCCGGTCGATCCGGTAGGTTCTTCCGGTGCGATCCGAGGTCAGGTAGAGGCTGAAGTCGTCGATGCGAATATGCTCGGCGTTGTTTTCCGGGCCATTCAGGCCCATGCCGATTCGACAAAACAGCTCCCCCCGTTCGGCGCCAGATACCAGATCCGGGTGCCTTGCCTGACCTGTCCGTCCTGGTAATAAATGGCATCGAAATAACAACCCGGGGCCGTGGTCAGAAGCAGCACGGCCATCCACAACGCGTTTTTGCACATGACCACCCCCAGCCGGCCTGCCTGATAGAGCCTGCTTTAATTTTTTGCGGCAAGGCTGAGCGTGCAATATAGGCGGCGCGGGGGAGGCGGGCAATCCGGCCGGCTTTGGCGGCCGGGGTTTGCGCGGGAGAATGGCCGGCGGGTGTGTCTGCCCGACGCGAACCTGATTGAACATCCAACATCGAATCCTGATCGATCCGGTGTGGATTCAACGTTGGAGGTTGACTGTTCAATGTTCAGGCTAATGCAAAAATTATTCGCGTTCATTCGCGTTCATTAGCGGTTAAAAAAGAAAATGTTATATAATTATAGCGATAACCATATGTTCCTATTTTTTGAACCGCGAATGAACGCGAATAGTATTTCGGTTTGATTGGTATAAGAGTGATCTATCGAAGGGCTCTCACGGAGGCACGGGGGCACGGAGAAAAAATCGAGATCGAACTCCCGAAGCGCCGCGGAGCGTGAAGCGAAAGAGCAGACAGGAATGCCTGCGCCACATTCTTTCCCACAGACCACAGGCCTTTTTACGGCTTGGCCGGAAGCAGCAGGCGGTCGAGGGCCAGAATCGTCTCGGCGGTTTGGCGGCGGGTGGCGAGGACGGCGTCGGGGTCGTCGGTGTATTCGGTGAGGGAGGCGACGATGGTGCGAGGCACAGCCAGGAGTTCTTCGGCGGTCTGTTCCAGGCCGGCGGGGATGACGAGGTGGCGGTTGCGGGCGTCGGTCAGGCGCTGGCGGAGTTGCCAGAAGTATTCGTAGTCCTCGATGCCGTCGCGGATGGCGGCGAGGCGGATGGAGGGGACGGGGGCGCCGCCGGGGCCGGGGTAGAAGAGCTGGCCGTCGCCGTTGAAAGTGAGGCAGCTCCAGCTGTTCCAGGGGACTTCGGGCCAGCGCTTGCCGGCGCGGAGGGCGTCGCGGTCGGCGGCGTCGTCGGAGGGATGGAGCCAGCCGGGGAGGGTTTCGACTTCGCGGTTGCTGCGCCACATGTTGACGGAGTAGTAGAGGACGCCGGGGACGCGGTATTTCCAGTTCATCCAGAAGAGGAGGCGGGCGGGGAGGATGGGATAGTCGATGAACCAGTTGGCGTAGGGCGCCCAGGGGTAGCAGCAGACATACCACCAGACCTGGTTGCCGGCGGCGGTGGCGCGGGCGGCGGTGTCGGGGTTGTAGAAGGCGGTGAGGGGGACCCAGATGTCAACGTACCCGCGGAGTTCGTCGTTGGGGGCGACGGTGCACATGATGGGGATGTCGGGGAAGGCGGTCTTGATCTGGCTGAAGGTCTCGCGGAGGCGCGGGTACTCGGCGGGGGAGGCTTCGTCGAAGCCGAAGATGTAGGCTTTGTCCCAGGCGTTGCGGCTACGGAGCAGGTCGCGGGTTTTTTCCAGGCGCCGGAGGAATTCGAGCATGCGTTCCGGGGGCATGGGGCCGAGGTAGCCGGCGTGGATGGCGTTGAGGCCGCGGTCCAGGCTCCAGTCGAGGTCGGCCCTGGGCGGGGAGAGGACGTGGGCGTAGATCGAGCCGGGGTTGAGGCGGAAGCGGAGCATGGCTTCGTACCAGGTCCGGCGCAGTTCGGGGGTGACTTCGCCGTACCAGGCGGCAAGTTCCTCTTCGTCCAAGGCGAACGCGGTTTTGAGGTGGAGTTCGCGGGGCAGTTCGAAGTCCCAGACCTCAATTTCCAGGGGGATGACCTGGGCGGGGGCGTTGGCGGGGTGGACGCGGATTTCGCCGCGGTAGCGGCCGGCGGGGCAGCCGGGCGGGGCGTAGGCGGTGACCCAGACGGCGCGGGTTTCCTCCATGGCCGCGTCGAAGGGGCGGATCTCGACCAGGGGATCGGGAACCCAGTCCGGCGGCGGTGCGGGATAGGGGGGCGGGCGGGTTTTGACGAGTTCAACCAGGTTCAGGGTCACCTGGGGCCGGACCGGGGCGGGCGGAAGGAACGGCAGTGTCGGCAGGGTGGGCAGTGAAGGCAGTGGCGGCAGGGTGAACGGCAGTTCCACATCAGCGAAGGGATTCGGCAGGTCCGAGGGCATGGGCATCCGGGTTTGCGTGAAGGGGATGAGTACGGGCGGCGTTTTTTTCTCCTCCGGTGGCGACATGCGGCAGGTGACGGCCACCGCGGTCAGGGCCGTGCGATACGGATGGATCAGCACTTGGGCGGATTCATATTCATTGCGGCAGAGACTGATGCGCACCCCGGCGGCGTCCGGGTCCGGCGCGGTGGCGGGGTTGCGGCGCAGGATTTTGCGCAGGGCGGACTCCGGGCGGAGCACGTACCCGGTGCCCGCGGCGTCGTCGGTCCGGTGGCGAGCCTGTTCGGCCGGGCCGGAAAGGGCATCCAGGCGGCGGCTGAGGGCCGCGAGGCTTTCAGGCGTGGCGGGCGGTGCCCGGCGCACGGATTCAAGGGTGATGCCTGCCGGTGGCCGGTTGGCGGTGGTGAGGGGTTCCAGGAGGCGGCTGTATTCGGCGAGCCGGGCGAGGTAGGGGGGGATCTCGACGGTGAGCGGCGGCGGCCGGCAGAGCACGCGGCCGTCGGTGGTGCTGATGGCGAGTTCGAGCCGGTGCCGGCCTGGCTCCCAGAACGGCATGGTCAGAAGCCAGTCGGATTCGCCCGGGGCGAGTTCGCGGTGGTAACGGGCGGCGCTTTCGCCGTCGGCGCGGAGTTCGGCGCGGAGCCAGACCGGGGCGGCGCCGGGGTTGCGCAAATGCACGGTGGCGCGATGTTCGCCGGGGCGGTCGATGGCCAGGGGGGACAGGGTGGCCACGGGCGCGCCCGGCCCGCCGAACAGGAGCGAGCCGAAGCATTCGGTGCGGTGGAACGAGAGGTCGGGGACAGGCGCCCAGCTACTGATATCCAGAGTCGGGTGGGGGAAACAGCGGCCGGCATTGCCGCGCCAGACGGTTCCCGGCCGGGGCGGGGGCACGCCTAGTTCGGCGAAGGGGATCTGGATGAGTGCGATCCAGCCGTCGGGTTCCTCGGCAATTTGCGCGATCCAGGTCCCGTTCCAGGCGCCGGGCAGCCGGCCGCGCTCGTCGAGCCGGGCGCCGGTCCGGGAAAGCATCAGGTGAAAATACGGTTCTCCGGGCGCCGGTTCCAAGAAAATTTCGAGGCATTCCTGACGGCCGAGGTCCGGGTCGTCCGGGAGCGGTCCGATGGATTCGCGGCCGGTTCCGACGGCTCCGGCCGGCGTGCCGCCGCGACAGGTGAACAGGAGATAGAGCCGGCGCGAATCCCAGGCCAGCCGCAGTTCGGTGGGATGGGCGGTGTCCGGGTCGGCGGACATGGCCTGGCGGAAGTCCGGCGCCGCCGGCTGCAGGGCGCGGATGAGGTCAATGGTTTCCCGGAGCGGTTGGGGCGGTTCTGGCAGTGGCACCACTCCGGCGACGGGCGTGGTCCAGGCGGAGAACAGGGCCGGTCCGGGTTCCGTCGTCGCGGGGGCGGCGCCGGCGACAATCGTCCAAGCGAGAAGCAGGGCGCCCAGGCTCCGGCCCAGCCAGCGGGCAGCGAAGTTTATCATCCGGGCCATGGATAAGCCCTAACCTGGATTATTCATGAAACCGCAGGGCGTGGGCTCGGAATCCGCTTGGACTTGGATTGGAGCCCCGGCGGGGCGGTCGTGCATCGAACGTTGAACGTCGAAGTAAAATCCAACCGGTTGGAGCGTGATGAATCGGTCAGGTCAGCGGATGCGGACGGGGAGGACGTCGGCCTCTTCGTCGTCATCCGGGTTCAGGCGCGGGTTCAGGCGCCGGCCTTTTTCCGCATTTTTTAGGGCATTGCGGCGTCTGGCTTCGTCGGGATCGGCCTTGCGCTTGTCCTTGCTGGTCACACCGGCGTTGTTGCGCTGGGTGCGGCGGGCAATTTCGCGGGCGTCGGGACCGAAACGTTCATTGGCGAGCGGTTCGACGAACTGCGCTTCGGGCGGCGGCGGTGCGCCGGACGAGCCGGAGCCGTAACCGCCGGAGGCCGGGGGCCGGGTCGAGTAGGGGCGCGGGGCATAGCCGCCGCCGGCGGAGGGGGGCCGGGGCGAATAGGGGCGCGGGGCATAGCCGCCACCACCGCCGGCTCCACCGCCGGGACCGGCTGGGCGGGCGCCGGCTTCACGGGCGCGTGCTTCAGAAACCATTAAGGGTCGACTTTGGAAAGCCAAGCCGTTCAGTTCGGCAATGGCGCGACGACCGGAATCGGCATCGGGCATGTCCACGAAACCGAATCCGCGGGATTGGCCGGTTTCCCGGTCCTTGACGACGGAGGCGCGACGAACTTCACCGAAAGGGGTGAAGAGATCGCGGAGTTCAGTGTCCTGCACCTGGTATGCCAGGTTACTGACGAAGATCTCCATACCAGCTTTTGCCTCGGCTCCTGGATTTGCAGACGGCCCATCCGCCCGCATAATCTGAATTGTCCACACCCCGGACAGCCGCTCCGAAAAACCGGGCGGTACAGTCTGCACAGGGAATGTCGTCAAATGGTAAAAACCTTTGAACCATACCACCAGTTGACCGTTCGTCAATCGCCGCCAGCGATTCAAGGCCAGTTCAAAAGGTCTGTGGCTTGTGGCTTGTAGGGTCTGTGGGGGGGCGTTGTGGGTTGTGGGTTTGGAAGAGGGGCGGTGGATGGCGGGAACGAAACGCAGTCGGCCGGCTCCTTTTGTCCACTCTTCCCCCCACAGACCACAGGCCTACAGACCATAGACCTTACATTCCGGCCAGATCCGCCGGCAGGCGGATCGTGCGGCGGGTGTCGTCCAACGCCGTGATCTGGACCGGCACGTGCCGGGCGCCGGCGGGGAGTTCGGTCTCCAGCAGGTCGCCCAGGCGCTCGGGCCATTCGATGACGGTCAGGGTGTGCGGCTGGAAAAGGAATTCCTCCAGGCCGAAGGCCAGGGCGTCGTCGGCGCCGCGGATGCGGTAGAGGTCGAGATGGTAGAACCAGCCGCCGCCGGGCCGGGGGTATTCCTGGACGATGGTGAAGGTGGGGCTGGTGACCGGCTCAGTGATGCCCAGGCCGCGGGCCAGGCCGCGGGCGAACACGGTCTTGCCGGCGCCGAGATCGCCGTTGAGGGTGACCACGCACCCGTCCGGCAGCCGCGCGGCCAGGCCGCGGGCGAACGCCTCGGTCTCCGCCGCGGAGGCGGTGGTGATGTCGGAATGGGAGGACGAGGGGGACATGGGGAAACCGTTTTTGAACAGAAGGTCGCGAAGAACACAAAGGTATCATCGGAAAAGAAATTGGAAATTTGAGGGGGGGAAGAAAAAAGAAATTGAGAAATTAGAAATTGAGGGGGGCCACGGGTCCGGCTTGGAACCCGCGCTTCCCTGGGAACGCCGAGCCCCAGCTCGGCAAGTCTGCAAGGCCGAAAAATGTAGCCACGGGCGTGCCGCCCGTGTTTCACGCGGCCCTCTTCGGTTCGAAAACGGCGGTCCGGTCTTTCTGCCCGCCGCCGCCCCATCCGTCCCATACGTCGCATAGGTAACCCCTCAGTTACGAGAGGGGCCAGAGTTAGAATGGTCTGTGGCTTGTGGTCTGTGGGTCTGTGGGGAAAACGTGGACAAGAACGAAACCTTTGATTTTCCAGCTTCCTCTTTGCCACCAGCCACAGGCCTACAGACCACAGACCTTTTGTAACTGAGCCAGTACGTCGCATAGGTCCCATAAGTCTCATGATTCCCATCCGGCGGCGCGCGTTCGGGGCATGGGACGTAGGGGACGTAGGGGACGAATGGGACCTATGGGATCGCGCGCCGCCAGAAAACGGGAAGGCGTTTTCCGGAAGGAAATAGAGACAGGGGAACGATCTTCGCATCACAGTGGTGGCAAAAAAGATCCGTCAGATCCGTCAGATTGGTCGGATCTGTCGGATCGGACCGATCTGTCGGATCGGACTGATCGGGCATCTGCCCCACAGACCACAGGCACACGGGCCACAGGCCTTTCGCGCTGGGCTCCGGCAATGCCGCGGAAAACGTGGTGCAACCACGTTGCTACAAGGGGTCTTCTCTGTGCCTTTGCGCCTTCTGTTAAACCCTGCCTGGGCTTCACTCTTGGAAATGGTCGAACCCGGCGTGGCCGGGTTGGAGCGGTTCGCCGCGGGGGCCGGTGACCTGGGGGCCGGCGGCGTCGGGGGCGCGGAATTCGCCGAGGCGCGTGAGGGGGACGTCGGGGAAGGGCCAGGTCTGTTCCAGAGCGGCGGCGGTGACGGGGTCGGCGGCCAGGATCAGTTCGTAGTCCTCGCCGTCGCCGAGGGCCTGGGCGATGGTGGTCTGCGGCGTCCGCAGCGGGATGCGGGCGGGGTCCAGGCGGAGGGTGACATTGGAGGCACGGCAGATCCGGGAGGCGTCCAGGAACAGGCCGTCGCTGACGTCCATCATGGCGTGGACCCCGGGGTGCCGCGCCAGGAGCCGGCCCTCGCGGAGGCGCGGGGTGAAAGTGAGGTGGTGCCTGGTCGGAAAAGAATTGCCGAACCCGCCGGTGGCGAGGAAGATGTCGCCGGGGCGCGCGCCGGAGCGGAGCTTGATCTCGGCGTCGGCGACTTCGCCGGTGATGGTCAGGCTGGCGACGGTGTCGTGCGGGGCGCGGGCCAGGTCGCCGCCGATCAGGGTGACGCCGGTGGCGCGGGCGAGTTCGAGCATGCCGTCGAAGAACGCATTGAGCCAGGCTTCATCCTGGCCGGGGCCGAGGGTGGCGGCGACCAGGGCGTGGAGCGGGACACCGCCCATGGCGGCGATGTCGGAGAGATTGCGGGCCAGCAGTTTGCGTCCAGCCAGGGCGGGCGGGTCGGCGTCGGGGCCGGCGAGGCGGTAATGGCGGTCGCCGACGACTTGGTCCACGGCCAGCAGCAGCAGCCGCCCGGGCCTGGCGCGGACGGCGGCGCAGTCGTCGCCGGGCCCGACCACGACCTCGGCCGGCATGGCGCCGAGGCGCGGGAAAAGCTGGTGGAGGAAGCGGTCTTCGGTCATGGTCGAATGGGAGCTCCGGAGAGGGTAACGCGAACGTCGAACATTCAACATGGAACGTCCAACGTCGAACGGAATTCGTCCTGCAAAGTAAGCTGAATCATCCACCAACAGCCTGTTTGCCCGCGAAATTCCGCGAAAGAACGCAAAAAGAATCGTCTCCCACTTTTTGTGATCTTTGTGGCAAAAAACGCTGTGGCCTTCATTCCAAAGGAGTGATGGCTGGCCGGCGGGTCCGACTCAGCTTTCCTGGACGCCTTCTTCAAGGCGTTCGAGTTCGCCGCGGCTGGCGGCGAGGGCGAGGACGCGATGGTAGAAGCAGGGGGCGTGGCCGAACTCGCAGGTGCCGTCGGGGAAACTGCCGCCGCAGGCGCCGAAGGCCAGCCCTTTGGGGCAGATTTCCGGGCAGAGGTAGTGGCAGGCGCGGAGTCCGCAGGCGGGGCTTTTACAGCGGCCGCAGCCGAGGACGCGCGCGGTGGAGTGAACCCATTCGGGAGCATAGGCGGCCAGGCCCAGGCGCAGGCCGAGGGAGCGGCACAGGTCGCCCAGGCGCGTTTTGGGCCAGGCGCGGGCGACGGGCAGGCACTGGTCGGCGCGGTAACTCTGGAAGTCGGGCTTGAGCAGGTTTTCGAAGGCGTAGAAGGCGTGCGAGTGCGGGGCGAAGTCGATGAAATTATGGAATTCGTTCCAGGCCGCGAGCCAGCCGTTGTAGGTGGTGTGGGTGTCCAGGGCTTCGCGGATCTTGGCCAGGGCCATGTCCAGGGTCTTGACGTCGCGGATGCCGGTGAGTTGGATGCCGCTGTAGCCGAGGAGGCGGCAGCCGGCGGCCTGGAGGCCGAGGCGGGTGAGCTGGGCGGCCAGGCACTGGGCGGGGTTCACGGTGGATTCGCGCTGAAGCATGGCGTAGAACAGGCGCGCGGCATGGACGCCGGGGTGGAAGCCGTCGTGGATCACCGCGATGTCCTGGGCCGAGAGCAGCGGCAACCGGGCAATGACCGGCCAGGTGATCTCGCGCATCTGCAGGAACCACTGCAGCTCCTGGAGTTTCTTCATGTCCCAGCCGACATGGGTGACCAGAAAATTGGCGCCGGAGGCGATCTTGCGCAGCATCTTGAAGTATTGCAGATATTGGTCGGCGGCGTTGTACTTGAAGGGGTTGACCCCGGCGCCGGCGTAGAGGCCGGTGGTGGTGGTGCGGATGAGGTTGAGGGCGGCGACGCTGTCGAAATAGCCGGCGGGATAGGGCAGGATGCGGCCGGTGGGGGTCTTTTTCAGGTCATGCCGGTCGGACTTGTCGCCGGAGACGGGGAGAATGTTGCGGATGCCGCGGGAGGCGGCGCGGGCCAGGACGTCGCGGACGCGGTCGCGGCTGGAGGCCTTGCCGGAAAGGATCATGAGGCTGGGCTTGCCAGCGGTGTCGGCCAGGAGCGAGGCGGTGTCGACCGGGTCGTGGGTGTCCTCGATCCGCTGCCGGTCGGTGACGGCCAGGCCGGCGACCTCGGGGATGGCGGCCAGCCGTTTGGCGATGGCTACGGCGGTGGCGGTGGCGGACTCGAAGGGCTGCTCGCGCGGCGGCGAGGACTGTTCGATGAGAATGGTGAAGGTGCCGGTGCGCAGGGCGTCGGCCAGCGGGTTTTCACCGCTGAAATTCATTTTCAACTGGATGGGGGCTCGCGCCTCACCCGCATTGTCCGGTCGTTTGCTCATGGGCTCCGCCGTGCGCGCCGCCCACCCCGCCGGGAATGTTCATCCCCCGGCGCCGGAGTGCCGCGGCCGCGCATGGTTGGAAATGTACCGCATCCGCAGGGCGCGGCAAGGCGGGGCGGGGTTGGGGATTTTTGCTTGGCGGTTTCTGATTTGTAACGTGGTTGCACCCCTTGCCGATGCGCAGCATCTTTGGAGTGCGGTGGCTCGACACCGCTTTCCCCGGCGGCGGAGCCGCTCCCTGGGAACGCCGATCTCCCGATCGGCGAGTCTCGGCCACTGTACGGATCGGCGGAAAACGAGACACTCAAGCCGGAGGCCGGTTCCACCGGCGGGAAAAAGCGGCGTCCAGCCGCCGCACTCCAAAGCGGCGAGAACGCCGCAGGAAACACCCATGACAATTCAGAACTTGGATTCCAGGCTGCGGATCTGCATGTGCAGGTCGACCGGGGCGGAGGGGGAATCGTTGTTCGCGGCGGCCGTCTTCAGGTCCGCGGGGTATTCCAGGGTGTAGTCCAGGCGGAACTCACGCTTTTCTTTGGCGCCCAGGGTGGCGTCCCATTTCAGGAGTCCCTTGACGTCGGGCTTGACGTCGGGCTGGATCTTGACGCTCTGGACGCGGATTTCTTCGGTCTCAGACACCGGCACGCGGTCGGCCAACTGAAAGGCGACGGGTTTGTCGGTGAGGTTCTCCGCGGTGATGACATAGGAGAGGGCCATGCGTTTGCGCTTGCCGGACCAGGTGAGGGAACTGCGCTTCTGGTCCAGGCTGCGGGACAGCTTGAGGCGGTCGTCCATGCCGAGGAACACGGAGAACGCTTCGCCGGGCGCGGTGAAATCGGTTTCCGTGGTGCCGATGAAGGCGCCTTCGCGGAAGAGCAGGATCTTGCCGGGCAGGAGCGGCTGGGCGCTGGAGTTGACCAGGTCGGCGGTGCGGACGGCATTGAGGGAGACCTCAGGCGCGGCCACGGTGCGCGGCGCGGCGGCGAGCTGGACCGAACCGATGGGGACGCGGATGGAACGGCCATCGGTGCGGACGGTCTGCGGCGCGGCCGCGGTGAACTGCGCCGTGGTCCCGCGCTGCTGCTGCACCTCCTGGAAGAGGCGGACAACTTTGCCCTGGGTGACGAGCTGCTGTTTCACATTCAGGTTGAAATCGTTCTGGAGGTTTATGTTGCCGCTGTTGGCATAAGTGTTCCAGGTGCTGTTGTTCCCCGCCCAGTTGGTCAGGGCGACTTTGAAGGAGTCGTCGCCGCCGCCGATGACGCGGGCCAGGGGGCGGGCGCCACCGACGAGCATGGCTTCGAGTTCGGGAATACGCACGGTCTCGTTGGGGCGCTGGGTCGAGAAGGAGAGAACGGCGTTTTCCCAGTCTTCGCCGGTGGTCTGGGACACGACTGCACAGGAGGCGAGGGCGAGAGTCTTGCCTTCCGGCGTGGTGCGCAGTTCGTGCACCGGTTCCCAGGTGGTGCCGGGCAGCATGTAGGTGAGGGTGACGGTGGCCGCGGCCCCGGCAGCGGGTTTGGCGGAGGCGAGGGTGATGACCACGGTGCGTTGTTCGAGCTGGGAACGCTGGCGCAGTTCGGCGAGCTTCAGGCGGCGGGCATCGAGTTCGGGCTGCCATTCCCGGCGCTGCATGTCCAGGGTGCGGCGGGCCTTGGCGGTGACGCGCAGGGCATTGCCGACAAAGAGGACGACGGTTTGGTATTCTTCGGGCTTGACTTCGCGCACGGCGGTGTCCTTGGGCAGCTTGTCCAGGGAGAAGGCGCGGATGGCGTCGACCTGGCGGTCCTGGGCGTCCAGGGCCTTGCGTTCGTCGTCGAGCGCGGCGATCTGGTCGGCCATCTCCTGGACGTTGGTTTCGGCCTTGCGAATCTCGTCGTCGTCGGGGCGGGCGAGGAAGGTTTTGAGGACCTGCACATCCACGACTTCGCCGGCATCGGCGGGGCTGAGGTTTACCCGCACCGAGCCTTCGTCGAGCCACCCGGGCAGCTTGGTGAAGGCGATCCGGCCGTTGAGCGGGACCGCGGCGGCAGTGCGGGTCACCCGGGCGCGGTCGGCATAGACGGTGACTGCGGTGATTTTCGAGGCGATCGGCGTGCCGCCGGCCTCGTCCTCAACCACGGCGGCGGCCCGGACGCCGGCGGCGCCCAGGGTCAGGGAAAACAGCAGCAATCCGCGAATCGTGTTGCGCATGGGCGGAACCTCCTCAGCCTCGGGAATCCTTTGGGAAAACCGTCCGGCGTCAGCGGCCGGACAATCGGGGAACATACACCGCGCCGGGCCGCTCTGCATCGTCCCGGCATGGGTATAAGGGAAATGTTGTCACGGGCGTGCCGCTCGTGTTCCCGCGCGTCGTGCCGCCCACGCCACGGACAGAAGAGTCCCGCAGGACTATGGACGAAATGGACGGTATGGACGGGATGAACGGGGCGCGGCCGTGTTCGTTCATATCGTCCATCCTGTCCATACCGTCCATTTCATCCGCGCCCGCGGTCGCGGGGCTTGCATTCCGTGCCGGAACGGGTATGTAAATGAGATTAGGAATAAGGTTTTCTCCGCGCCTTTGCGCCTTCTGTTAAAACCGCCTTTTCAGTCCCTCACACTCCCGGAGGTTGCTTATGACGGACCATCCGAAAAAGAACAGCCCGGCCGCGGCGTCCGCTGCCGGCAACGGGGATGACGCCGCGTTGTGCGAGTTGCAGGCGGACCGCCAGATTCAGAGCCGGTGGACGCCGGAGCTGGCGCGCACCCTGTCCGGAAAACTCTGCGCCTCCTACGGCGACGGCGCCGGGATCAATCATCTCGACGGCCAGAACATGCCGCAAAGTGAAGAAGTGATCACGGTCCTGGGGTACCTGCTGGAACTCCTGTTCCCCGGGTACAGCGGGCGGCATCCGGTCGACCGCGCCGGCGTGGAATTCATCACCGGCAGTCATCTGAACCAGGTGTTCCGCCGGCTCACGGAGCAGGTCGAGCGCGCCCTGGCCTACAATTGCCGCCTGAACTGCCACGGCACCAACCAGTGCCGGCGCCAGGCCGAGGCCGCGGTGCTCTCTCTGCTGGAACAGCTTCCGGAAATCCGTGAGGCGCTCAAGAACGACGTCCAGGCCGCCCTGGACGGCGACCCGGCGGCGCGCACTGCGGACGAGGTGGTCATTTCCTATCCCGGCCTCAAGGCGATCGCCATCAACCGCGTGGCGCACGTCCTCTACAGCCTGGGCGTGCCGATGATTCCGCGGGTCATGGGCGAGTACGCCCACACCGTTACCGGGATCGACATTCATCCCGGCGCCACCATCGGCCCGAGCTTTTTCATCGACCACGGCACCGGCGTGGTCATCGGCGAGACCGCGGTCATCGGCCGCAACGTCAAGATCTACCAGGGCGTGACCCTGGGCGCGCTCAGTTTCCCCAAGGACGCCTGCGGCCGGCTGATCAAGGGAGCCAAGCGTCATCCCAACCTGGAAGATGACGTCACCGTGTATGCCGGTGCGACCATCCTGGGCAACATCACCATCGGGCATGGTTCGGTGATTGGCGGCAATGTCTGGCTGACCGAGGGTGTGCCCCCGCACACCAAGATCACCATCGCGCCGCCGGAGCTGTCGATCCAGCGCCGCCGCGGCCCCAACGAAGCGGCGGAGCCGGCGAAGCCCTGACCGCCGGAAGGGTTGAACAGAAGGCGCAAAGACGCAAAGAGTTGCACCTTGGGAAAGTGGGCATCTTGCCCGCTGACCCGGGGGAGGGCGGGTGTCCACACCCGGCCAAGCAGGCCGGCGGGTTTCCAGCCCGCCGAACCCCGCGGTTCACTTCTCCTCGGCTTCCTTCATCGTGGCCTGGCTGTTGGCGTTGACCTTGTTCAGGGTCGGCCGGAGCGAGGGTGCGAAGGCATTGACCACGGGATCGACGTGCGGCCCGGCGGCCGGCGTCGCGGTCGGCTTGGTCGCGGCCGGGGCGGCTTTTGGCGCCGGCCGGCTGTCGCAGCCAACAAGCAGGGCCAGGGCCAGGGCCAGGACGGCCGCGGGAACGACGGATGACAGGTGCGGTTTCATGGAAGGCATTCCTCTTGCGGGGTTGGGTTGCGTGTTTTTAAAGTGAAAGATTCGCCACGAAGGACGCGAAGTTGGATCGAAGGTGATGTTACTTTTTGATCCCTTTTGTTTTATGAATGAAAGTTCGATCTATGATGATTATCGGGCCGAAGAAATACCCGAGGGCATTTCCCCGGGAGGTTTTCCGCCCGGTGACGTCAGTGAATCCGTTTTGGTACCACGCCCATTTGGGGTGCCACATTTCAAGGTCGGATGCCGCTGATCCAAACCCGTAGCGAACCAATCCTGATTGATCAAATCGGTAGGCGCCCGCGGCGCTGAGGAGCATGTAGGCCACAACGTACGCCGTAACAACGCCGGCGCAGACTGTAAGTATTTTCCTTTGATTCATAGAATTACGGAGAATTTCGGGTTCAATAACAGAACCATAAAAGTGTATCCGGCGCGGGCCGGAAATACAAGCGCGACCGGGCGGTTGCACCCGATGCAGGAACGTGGTTGCACCACGTTTTCCGCGGTGTCGCCGGCGGCCGCGGCTGAAATGGGCGAGATGGACAGGATGGACGGAATGGACGGAATGGACGGAATGGACGGAATGGACGGGGCGCGGCCGTGTTCGTCCATATCGTCCATCGCCCTGCCAGGAATCTTCTGCCCGTGGCGCGGGGTTGTCCGGCGCGCGGGAACACGAGCGGCACGCCCGTGGCTACATGGTTGCCCGGCAAAACGGAAACGGGTCGAAGACCCTCTCCAGTGCAAATGAATCGAACGTCGAACATTCAACATCGAACGTTGAACGTCGAAGGAAAATGGCGCTTAGATTTATCGCATGACTTCCAATTCGACGTTGGACGTTCAATGTTCGATGTTCAACG
>CAITSE010000035.1 GCA_903894975.1 uncultured Lentisphaerota bacterium | reverse complement strand
GGGTCGAAGACCCTCTGCGGAGGGGTTCGGGGAGGGGGCAGAACGCCACCTCCCCGACAGGCTTGGTTCAGAAGCCGCGGAAGATGTGGTCGGGGCGGACGGGGGCGGAGGGGAGATGTTGTTCCCGGGTGATACCGGTCAGGAGCAGGCCGGCGCGGTAGCCGAACTCTTTGGCCCCGCGGATATCGGAGGCGAGCGAGTCGCCGAGCATGAGGATGCGCCGGCGCGGCAGAGAACGGCCCAGCCGTTTTTCCAGCTCCGCGTGCTGGTGATTGAAGATGGGCTGGTACGGCTTTCCCAAATAATTGGGTTCAAGCTTGATGCCGTAAACTTCCAGGGTTTTGGCGATGAATCGCGCCACGCCGCCGGCGGCGATAATGATCGTGCCGTCCGGACCCGGGTAATACTCGTCCGGGTTCGGCACCAGAAGTGGGTGGTTGGGGTGGCGGAGGAGATGGTTCAGCACGCCGTTGATCGCCGGTTCCCAGTCGTAGTGCGCCTCGCCGACGATGACGCCGTCGCACTCCGGCAGCAGGCGCAGGTCGCGGGTGGTGCGCAGGCCGGCCTGTTCCGCGTAGCAGGGGACGCCCAGGTCGCCGAGGATGAACATGAGCTGTCCGGCTCGCTGCTGTTCGCGTACGATCTCGACCAGGCCGTCGGAGCAGGACGTGATTTCCTCGGGGTGTAGCGCAAAGCCCAGGCGTTCCAGGAACGCGACCTTCTGCGGGATCGAGTGGCTGCCGTCATTGGTGAGCAGCGAAAACGGGACGCCTTCGGCCCGGAGCCGCTGCAGCACCTCCACGCTGCCGGGGATGGGCCTGCCGCTGGTCATGAGCACGCCGTCGATGTCGAACACCAGCGCGTCGAAGTCCGCGCGATGCCGGCCAAACCAGGTCAGGAACGAGGGTTCGATGGGAAGCATGGGATGGATGGGGGCTGGTTGAACAGAAGGCCGCAAAGTGCGGCAAAGGGGGTAGAGAAGGAGAAAGGAAGCAAACATGAAGGAGGAGCCGCGAAGATCAAGGCCTCTCCTGTGTGCGGCCGTAAAAGGGGGGGCGGGTGTCCACACCCGGCCAAACGGGCCGGCGGGCTTCCAGCCCGGCGAACTTCGTGCCTGGTTCCTCTCCCTTCCTGCTCCCAGGGAACGCCGAGCCCCGGCCCGGCGCGAATTCCGGTCAAAAGTTCGTTCGCGTATGGTTTTGATACAAGGGTCTTGACTTCATGTAATTCCATCAAAGTCCCACCGGTGGGACTTGGGGGCCGGAGTTCGCCCGTCGGACTTTGAACAGAAGGAGCAAAGACGTAAAGAAGGAGTTGTTCCTTCGCGCCGCCGTCCCATGAGTCCCATGCGTCGCATAGGTCCCATACGTCCCATTCTTCCGACCCGGCGGCGCGCGCTTGGGGCATGGGACGAATGGGACCTATGGGACTTATGGGAGTGCGCGCCACTGGGGCGGATCCTTGCCGGGGTCATCGAAATTCCGGCAAAGCCGGCGTGCTCCCGCATGACGGATTGTTTTCCACCCCGGCGGCGGAGCCGCCTCTCCCACGCGCCAGTTGATTCCCGCGCCTCGGCAGAAGGAAAACTCAGGCTGTAGGCCGGTTCCACCGGCGGGAAAAAGCGGCGTCAGTCGAGCAACGCGAGACAGGCTGCAAAGCAGCAGCGACCATCGGGAGCGACAACCCGCCGGCACTCCAAAGCGGCGCGGACGCCGCGGTCACGGCGGAAAATCATCCTTACGGTGACGCGTATGGGGCAGCGCCCTGGGCTGGTATGTATCGCCCTTTCAGGGCAGAATCCCGATCCCACGCACGGTCTTTGCGTCATCGATCGGGGCGGGTGGGGATTCTCCTCCGCGAACTCCGCGGCTCCGTGTGAAACCAATCCGGTCACGGCAGGTCGTAGATGAGGAGCTGGCAGGGGATGTCGCCGTTGGAGAGGTCGAACTTGGCGACGGGGCGGACGGGGATGGCGCGCTCCAGGCCGGGATTGCCGGCGAGCAGGGCGGCGCGCCAGCCGTGGAGGCGGGAGAGGGTGGCGCCGAGTTCCTGTTGCAAGGTGTCGATGTCGGCGGCGCCGATGCGGAAGCCGTAGGGCGGATTGGTGACCAGTAGCGGCGCGGGTTCGCAGGTGAGGAGTTCGCGGACATCAGCCTCGCGGATGGAGATGCGGACGCCGGCGGCGCGGGCATTGGTCTTGGCGGCTTCGAGCACGCCGGGGTCAATGTCGGAGGCGGTGATGCGCGGGGTCTGGCCGCGGGCGTGGCGGCGGAGTTCGCCGCGGAGGTCGCGGAGCGAGCGGCGGTCCTCGTCGGTGAAGTCGGCCCAGCGTTCGAAGCCGAACCGTTCGCGGAAGATGCCGGGCGCGGTGCCGGCGGCCCAGAGCGCGGCCTCGATGGCGAGGGTGCCGGAGCCGCACATGGGGTCGAGCAGCGGCCGGCGCCGGTCCCAGCCGGAAAAGCGCAGGATGGCGGCGGCCAGGGTTTCCTTCAGGGGCGCCGCGCCGGTGGCGGTGCGCCAGCCGCGCTTGAAGAGCGGTTCGCCGGCGAGTTCCAGGTAGAGCGTGGCGCGGGTGTGGGACCAGAGCAGAAAAATGGCGACGTCGGGGGCGGCGCGGTTCACATCCGGGCGGGATCCGAAACGGTCGCGGAGGCGGTCGGCGACGGCGTCCTTGACGCGGAGTCCGGCAAAGCCGGAGTGGTTGACGGCGGTGTCCTGGACGTGGGCGGAGACGGCGAAGGCGAGTTCGGGGGTGAGCCAGGTTTCCCAGGGCACGGCGCGGGCGGCGTTGTAGAGGTCGTCGGCGGAGGCCGCCTCGAATTCCGCCACCGGCAGGCGCACACCCTGGGCGATGCGGGATTCCAGGCAGACGCGCCAGCCGTCCTCACGGGCGCCGTCGAACTGCACGCCGCCGGAGCGGGGCCGGACGCCGTTGAAGCCGAGTTCGCGCAATTCTTCCGCCAGCACCCATTCGGTGCCGCGTGCCGCTGAAGCGAAAAAGAACATGTTATACCAATTTAAAAGTAAACGGCTTTATCCACGAATTTCACGAATTTGCACGAATGATGTATGGACAATTTTTCCAATGACGCATTTATTTGTGGTGTAATTTGTTGTATTTTAGCAGGATTTGTGAAATTCGTGGAATTCGTGGACAGTATACCATCAATTTGATTTGTAAGTGGAATTACTTGCCCAGTTCCAGGCGGGCCGCGAAGCGTTCCGGCAGGCCGGCGGCGCGGATGCGCGCCTGGGTGTCGGCGAGATCGTAGGGAACGCGTTTGGGATGGATGGAGTGGGTGGCGGTGTCCCAGATGCAGAATGCGGCGCGGGAATCATGGTCGC
The DNA here is from genome assembly GCA_903894975.1 of uncultured Lentisphaerota bacterium. Taxonomy (GTDB): domain Bacteria; phylum Verrucomicrobiota; class Lentisphaeria; order Oligosphaerales; family CAITYL01; genus CAITSE01. The sequence goes on along the minus strand of CAITSE010000035.1, from coordinate 29,523 downwards.
GCGGCTGGCCGACGGCGCCGGGGTTGACTAGCACCTTGACGTCTGCCGGAATGACATGGGTCTTGAGAAAGTCGAGCACGGCTGGCTGGCCCGGTTTTTGGAACCCGTACAGGGGGAGGTGGGAATGGCCGCAGAACGCCAGTGCGGTTTTCTGGTGCTGGAAGTGGATCTCCAACTGCTGCGGATTGATGATGTAGTTCCACGGATGCGGCCCGAGCATGCCGTGAAGCACGGTGGCATCGTCGACAACGGTGTGCAGGGGGTGGGTGGCGAGCCACTTGAGTTCGTCCATGGCGAGCTGGGTGCGGGTCCATTCGACCAGTTGCCGGGTGTCGGCGTCCAGTTTCTGGATGTGCTGGTCGAACATGTCGGTGACGTAATCGTCATGGTTGCCGAGTACGCAGACGGCGCCGGAGTCGCGGACGCGCTGGAGGCATTCCCTGGGGGAAGGGCCGTAGCCGATGACGTCGCCGGTGCAGATCAGTTTGTGGCAATCGGCCTCTTTCATGGCGGCCAGCACGGCCTCCAGGGCGGCGAGATTGCTGTGGACATCGCCGAACACGCCGATTTTCATGGCCACATTCTCCTGGAGCCGGGCAAGAATACTTCACGCCGTTTCCATCACGGCCTCCAGCCTCTTCCGCATGCTTAACATAATGGCACAACCGCGCATTTTTCCAAGTCCGCGCGGTTCTGAAAGATTCAGCGCGAAGTTGCGGCCCGTCGGCGCGGCGGTAGGGTAGGCGTCACGGATGTCCGACCGTCTGACCTGGGAACGCCGAGCCCCAGCTCGGCAAGTCGAATGAAAGGGATTCGGCATGGTTACGTTTGATCTGGAGGCGTTGCACAAAAGCATCGGCGCCCGGCGCGTCGGGCTGGCCGTGACGCCGGCGGCGTGGCTGCCGCAGCGGCAGGCGGCGCTGACCGAGTGCCCGGCCGTCGCCGGTGACGTGCGCGCCTTCCTGGCGCTGGAACACGGCCTGCGCGGCGAACTCCAGGATGGCGTGCATGTGGAATCCTACGCCGACCGCGCCACCGGCCTGCCGGTGTTCAGTTTTTACGGTGAGCGCAAGACCGTGCCGGACGCGTTCTGGGAGGCGGTGGACGTGGCGGTGTTCTGCGCCCAGGACGCCTCCCACCGCGCTTATACCTTTCACTGGGCTCTAGCCGAACTGATGGCCACGGCGGCGGTGCGCGGCAAGGCCGTGGTCGTGCTTGACCGGCCGTCTCCCCTGGCTTGGCTCGGCGCGGCGGGGCCGGTGGCGGCGCAGTTTTTCCCTTTGCCCTTTCCGATGCTGCCGGCGCTGACCCATGGCGAACTCGGTCTGTGGCTGAAACAGGAACAGTTCCCGGAACTGGACCTGCATGTGCTGCCGGCGCAGTGCTGGACGCGGAGCATGCCGTGGGCGGCCACGGGACTGCCCTGGATTCCGCCGTCGCCCAATCTGCCCTCGCCGGATTCCATCCTGGCCTATGCCTGCACCGGCATTCTCCAGGCGACTACGGTGGCGGAAGGGCGCGGCACTTGCCGGCCCTTCGAGTTCATCGGCGCGCCCTTCATTCGGCCGGAAACGCTGGCCGCGGCGTTGAACGCCCGGAAGCTGCCGGGCGTGTATTTCCGCGAGATCTATTTTGCGCCGGCCTTCAACAAGTTCGCCGGCCAGGTCTGCGGCGGTGTGCATCTGATGTTCGACGCCGCGGCGCGGCCGGACCCGGTCCGGACCCAGTTCGTCATTCTTCAGGAACTGGCGCGGCTGTACCCGCAAGAGTTCGAACTCAAGCCCGGCTTTGCCGTGTGGCTGGACAACGGCGCCTGGACCCCGGAACGCCTGCGCGCCCTAGACATTCTTGCCTACCTGGAGTCGTTGCGCCCCGTTCTGGCGGAGTTCGCGGCGCGGACGCATCCGGCGCGGCTGTATCCGGAGTGACCCTGTAGGCACGGGCGTGCCGCCCGTGTTCCCGCGCGTCGTCTCGGTTCGCGGCGCGGTAACACGCATCCCGGCCGGAGTTCGCTCGTTTTTTTTACGATGCAATAAGTTTATAATAAAACGATTACACCAAAGTTCACTCAAGTGAACTTTTCATTCCGGGCGGTTGCGCCGCCGCGGATAAGGGCGACTCCGGCGCCGCCTGAAGGCGGGACTCCGAACTTGGGCGGTTCAGGCCGGGAACCGGAGACTTGCCGATCGGGAGATCGGCGTTCCCGGGGGAAAGAACATTCATTCAATGCCGGAAAACTGATAATTTCGTGCCGCCGCGGCGCGAAATTATGGGGCGACGGGGCGAGATGCGGCGTCGAAGAAGAAGTCGCCGTCCTCGTGTCCGGCCTTGAACATGGGGCTGAACTGGGGAGTCTGGTCGGACGTGTTCTTGACGCGGTCTTTGACCGTCTTCCACAAGGCGTTGCCGCTGAGCTGGCCGTTGCTGCTTTGGAGGGTGTCGAGCAGGGCGGCGGCGAACACGGAATGGCCGGCATTGGCGCCGGAGTCGGCGACGGGTTCGTTGCCGCCGGAGAGCAGGGCGACGCGGACCTTTTTGTCGGTCGGTTTGTCGGAGAAGGCCAAGCCGCGGGTCATGATGCCGGCGTAGCAACTGTCGGAGATGACCAAGATCTGCTTGGCGGGGATGGCGCAGAGTTCGGCGGTGATGGAGGAATGGGGGATCCAGTTGGCTTTGTTGCCTTCCTCGGCATCGACGGGGAGCCAGTAGCCTTCCTTGGCTTTTTCGTCGTTCCAGCCATGGCCGGCGTAATAGAGGATGAACCGGCTGTCGGGGGCGAGGGTGGTGCGGCAGGTGGCGAGGGCGTCGAAGATTTCGGCACGAGTGGGATTTTCAAGGGACATCACCTTGCAGCCGTAGCGCTTGCGCAGGACGTCGGCCACGGCCCTGGAGTCGTTGAGGGGGGTGGAGAGCGGGGTGAGGGAGGTGTAGTCGTTGATGCCGATGACCAGGGCGTAGGTTTCCGCGCCGGCCTCGGCGGGGGGCAGGGTGGCGACCGCGGACTTGCCGGTGGTGGCCGGGATGGTGACGCCGCCGGGTGTGGGTGCAGTTTTCGGGGCGGCTCCGGGCGCCGTCGGCGCGGCGTTGCTGCTGCGCAGGAGGGAGGGCTGTGACGGGGAATCGAAGGAGGGGCCGCCCTTTTTGCCGGGATTGATGGGTTTCATGCCGACACCGACGGTGATGATGCGCTCGGTGATCTTGCCGGCGATGTAGTCGCCGACCTGGGCGGAGATCTTGTCGACGACCAGTTCCGTGGCGTCGCTGTCATAAGTGATGTTGTAGATCCCGTGGAGCGGGGTGAGGGCGATGCCGGGGATCCACATGGCCGTGGTCCAAGTGCGGCCGCCGTCGGCGTGGCGCAGATTGAGCCGGACGGGAATCTGGAGTTCGCCGATCTGGCCGTGGTCGCCGCCGTTGAACAGGGAGACGGTGAAGACGTAGTCCACCGAATAGACCATGCCGTTCCAGGCGGGGGCGAAGATCAGGCAGCCGGGGAAGGTGATGAAATAATTCCAGGCGGAACCGCTGTAGTCAGGGGCCACCTTGACCTCGGCGATGACGTCCACCTGTCGATAGGCACTGGGGACATACGGGTACTGGGAGCTGGCGTTGTACTTGTAGAGCGCGTCGGCGACGGCGGCGACAAGACGGCCGCACTCCTCGTCGTCGCCCTTGTAGTCAACGCCGATGGCCAGGGCTTTGGGCAGGCCTTGGTGGTAGGCGACCTTGTATTGGCGCAGGTTGCGGACTTCGAGGTCGTGGGTACAGCCCATCCCGACGAGTGTCAGTGCGATGGCGATGCAGAAGGCTTGCCAATTTAAACGCATATCGTCCATCCTTTTGTCGGGCTTGTGTTGGTCTGGTTGGTGAATATCAATATAGAAACTGGCCGCGGAAATACCAAGCTTCAAGCCGTTTCATGAAGAAGCGTTCCCGGCGGTGACGGTCTTGGTGACGGCGGGGTTCATGAGGTTGACCAGCAGCACCCAGAAGCAGAGCACGACTGAAAACAGCGGCACTTGCAGCGGCGCCGGCATACTGTAGATGATGCAGACCGACGGCGCCCACACCGCCCAGGCGGCCAGAATCAGGGCGGGGATTTTCACCAGGAGCATTTCCCGGTCCAGGCCGGCCCGGAACCGGGCGAAGTCCCAGCCGCATTCGTGGGCCAGAAAATAGGCGAGGGTGGTGGTGGGGATGCTCCAGAATGCGGTGTACCCGAGCATGTCAGCGGCGGTCTTGCAGGCGACGGTGCGTACACCGGGGTCGTTGCCGAAGCAGAACCCTTGAAGCCGGTAGAAGGCATCCACCTCAACCCCGCGGTAGACCCAGAAAAGAATCAAGAACGCGCCCGCGGCAAGCCAGCCCCGGCGCGGGATGCGGCCGGCGGCGAGTTCGACGACGAACGGGATCAAACCGCCGCACAAGGCGCTGCTGAGGGCGGAGAAGGCGAACCCGCCCCGGAGTTTCCAGTCGCGCACCGTGTCATAGGCGGGGCGCAGCGCCGGCAGGTGGTAGTAGGCCAGGACCAGGGCGAGCCCCAGCAGCCAGAGCAGGATACCGGGCTTGAGATTGCGGCGCATGCCGTCGCGGCCGGCGGCGGCGGCGCGGGCGAGGCAGCGGGAAAGGGGGTCGGACATATATAAATCAAGGAAAACGGGGACGAGTGAAGGGAACGGGGCGCGGGAGGCATACCATAATCCGGCGCCGGAGCGGTGCCGGCGGGCGGATTTGTGAAAGTGTGGTATTCTTTACCCTGAGTTTTAAACCCCCGGTAAGATCAGGCCCGGGCAAAAACCGTGAGGTCCCGCCATGTCCCGCATCGCCGTGCTCTCCACCGCCCATGTCCACAGCCGCATGTTTCTCAAGACGCTGCAGGAGCAGCCCGGCGGCCTGGAGGTTCCCGTTATCTGGGATGACATCCCGGAGCGGGGACAAGCCCACGCCAAGGAGTTCAACTGTACGTTCAATCCGGACTTGGCCGCCGTGCTTGGGGATTCGGCGGTCGCGGGCTTTGTCATCTGCGCCGAGAACAACCGGCACCTGCCGTTGCTGGAAAAGGCGCTGGCCGCGGGCCGGCCGGTGATGTGCGAAAAACCGCTGGCCACGACCGTGGCCGACGCCCGGGCCGTGGCGGCCCTGGTGCGCCGCCACCATCCCTGCCTGACCAACGGCTACTTCCAGCCGTTCAACGCCGGCAACCGCGGCGTCATGGAACTGCTGGCCCGCTGCGCCCTGGGCAAGGTTACCCACACAACCTTCCGCAACGCCCACAACGCCGCCTACGGCCGCTGGTTCGATTCGCCCGACAAGGCCTGGTTCGCCCAGCCGGAACTCTCCGGCGGCGGGGCGCTGTTGGATATGGGGACGCACGCCGTGCATCTGCTGCGTTGGCTGTTCGGCCCGGTCCGGGAGGTGTGGGCCGTGACCGGCAACTGGTCCGGGCACTACGCCGCGGTTGATGACTATGGTTTGTTGTTGATGCGCTTCGCCTCTGGCGTGCTCGGCCGGGTCGAGGCCGGCTGGGTCTTCACCGGCGCGCCGGGCGGGCTGGAGGTCATCGGGTCGGAAAAGTCGCTGTGGAACACCCCGGCCGGCCTGGTCTGGGGCGCCCCGGGGCAGAAGTCCGAGCCGGTACCGGCGGCGGACGCGCACCCCGATCGTATCCCCCGCTTGCTGGCCGCCATCGCGGGGAAACTCGACCCCGCCGAACAGGCGCTGGACCTGGCCGCGGCCCTGGACTCCGTGGCGATTATGGCCTCCGCCTACGCCTCCGCCAAGTCCGGGCATTGGGAACCGGTGGAAGTCCTCTGACCGGCGGGCGCTCAGCCTTCCAACGCCCGAACCTGGGCGGGGGTGAGGCGGAGGTCGGCGGCGGCGAGGTCTTCCTGCAAGTGCGCGGCCTGAAGGCTGCCGATGATGGGAAAAACCGGGAACGGCTGATTCAGCAACCAGGCCAGGGCGACCTGTCCGGGCGTGACGCCGAGCTCGGCGGCCAATATCACGGCGCGCTTTAGGCGGGCGCGATTGACCGGGCTCTCATAGTCCGCCTGACATCGCTCGCCGCGGCTGGCAAAATAGCCGCCCGCCGTGGCACGGTACGGAACCACCGGCAGTTGCGTCTGTTCATGCCATGCACGGTCCAGGCACGTCAGAACCCGCATTTCCGTACCTGTGCCGGGGCCGGAATCCGCGGCGGACTGGCCGTTCTTCCGCGCCAGATTCCATTCCGGCTGGCTGGCGGCGAAGCCTTGGAGTCCGTGCGCCGTGGCATAAGCATTGGCTGCGGCGACCCGGTCCCGGTGCCAATTGCTCGCTCCGAACCACCGGACCCGGCCGCGCCGGACTTCGGCGTTCAGCATCTCCACAATCTCGCCGACCGGCAGGCGCGTGTCATCACGATGCAGCCAGAAGAAGTCCAGCGTGTCGAACCCGAGCCGGCCGAGACTGTCGTCGATATCCGCTGCCACTCGGCCCGGCGCCAGCCAGGCGTCGGTCGTGCGATACCCCGGCGCGCCCGTGTGCCCGCCTTTGGTGCCGATGACCAGATCGCCCTTGCCGTTGCGCCGCAGATAGTCGCCCAGGGCGCACTCGCTGCATCCGGCGCCCTCCGGCAGCCAGAAGGCATAGCAGTGCGCGGTGTCAAGGAAATTACCGCCGGCATCCCGGTACAGTTTCAGCAGCGCCTCAAGCTCCGCGCCCCGGCGCGCCGACCCGAATCCGCCGCCGCCGTAACAGATCTCCGAGACCACCAGAGCCGTGCCACCCAGTTGCTGGCGTTTCATGTGCGTGCCTTTGAAAGACGTTTTTTGCCACAAAGAACACAAAGAACACATAGGATAAGCGATCTTTGCGTTATTTCCGGCTTGTCACAAAGAGGAGTCGGAATACGTTGCCAGACATCACGCGCGCCGATGGATTTCCAGAAAGTCCGGCGCCGTCTTGTGGAGAACAGCAAGGATGGACGCCCGACTGGTGGTACAGCCGGAATGCGCCGATGCGGGAAGGACGTACCCGCTGGGTAGCGGCACAACCGTGACGATCGGCCGGAACCCCGGCAACGATATTGTGATCCCGGACCTGACCACCTCGGGGTGGCATCTGCACCTGGAGGATCGCGGCGACGGCTGGTGGCTCAAGGATCTCAAAAGCGTGAACGGGACCGACGTCAACGGCCGACGAGTCGATGAAGGCCTTCTCGCCCATGGCGATGTGCTGCTTGTCGGGGACACCAACCTCCGCCTGGAACTGGAGGGAATGCCCGCGCTGCCCTCCCCGGTCGTCCGGCCCGCCGCAGATCCCGGATCGCCGGCCGCCGGCGGCGGAAACGCCGAAACCGGCACGGCCTGTCCCGCCGGCCGGATCACGTGGCACAGAATCATCATCTTTGCCAGCGCCGCCGGCCTGATCTTCCTCGTCTGGTCGGTCTGGTCGGGCCGGTCAAACCTCACCCCAAAAAAATCGCGCCCGTCGGAAACCGGGCGCCATTCTCCTGCGGCGCAAGTGACAAAAAAAACGGACGCAGGCTCTGTCATAACCGTCGCCAGCACAGGATACTGGAGAGTGACAGGCGGCGTTTTGGCCCAGACCAGCTCCATGTCCGAAGCCGCCTGCACCTTCGGCAATCCCGCCTGGACGGATTACGAGTTCTCCCTGGAGGCGCGGAAGGATGGCGGCAGCGAAGGGTTCCTGATTCTTTTCCGGGCGCAGGACAATCAAACCTTCTACGGCTTCAACTTCGGCGGCTGGAACAACCGCAAGTTCGGGCTGGAGCGCCGCGCCGGCGGGGCTAAGCGCCTGCTGGGACCGCTGCAGCCGGGCATGATCGAGTCCGACAAATGGTATGTCGTCCGCATCCGCTGCGAAGGCCGGCATGTGCAGGTCTGGCTGGACGGGAAGCCGGTGTGCGACGTCGAAGACACTTCCGCCGGGGCTGGGCCGACCGGCCGGGTCGGCGTAGGCACATGGAACACCTCCGCCAGTTTCCGCAATATCCGTGTGCGCTCATTGCAGGGCACGATCTTCTTCTCCGGCCTTCCCGAACTCCGGCCGGCGGATGCGCCGCCGCCGGTCTCGCCCCGGATGGGCAACCCCGGCCCCATGCGCGTCAACGCAAAGAAAAAATGAACGGCGAGCCTGTCACGCCCCGCAGAAGCGCCGGAGCGCAATCTCCGCAGGGTGGCGACACCTGTATGACGACGCAACGGATGAAATCGGCGGGCAAGATGCCCGCCGGCCCGTTTGGCCGGGTGTGGACACCCGCCCCCCACCCGGGCGGGGCAGGACGCCCCCGCTCCGCTGACAAAAAACAAAACGCCGGAGGCTGCGTTGGGGCAGCTTCCGGCGTTTGCAGAGAATCCGTTCGCATTCCTTCGGCCGGCCAAAAGCGGCCGGCCGACGAAAGCGGCGGAGTGAGAGGAGGAGTATCCGGGCTTACTTCTTGCCGGAAACCGTGCCGTGGGCGCGGAACACGCGAGTCATCGCGAATTCACCCAGGCGGTGGCCGACCATGTTCTCGGTCACGAAAACGTTGGCAAACGTCTTGCCGTTATGCACGGCGAACGTCTGACCCACGAATTCCGGCAGGATCATGGAACGGCGCGACCACGTCTTGATCGGCAGTTTCGAGCCAGTCTTGATGGCTTTTTCCACCTTTTCCGTAAGGTGGCTGTCCACAAAGGGACCTTTTTTCAGTGAACGGCTCACTTATTTCTTCCTCCGTTCGACGATGAACTTCATGGACTTGCTCTTCTTGCGGGTCTTGAAGCCCTTGGCGAGCTGACCCCACGGTGACCGCGGATGACCGCCACCGCTGGACCGGCCTTCGCCACCACCCATCGGATGGTCGATCGGGTTCATGACCACGCCACGATTGTGTGGGCGCTTGCCCTGGTAACGTTTCTTGCCCGCCTTGCCAAGCACGATGTTCATGTGCTCCAGGTTGCCGACCTGGCCGATGGTGGCACGGCAGTTGATATGGAGTTTGCGGATTTCGCCGCTGGACAGCTTAACCTGAACATAGTCGCCTTCCCGGGCGCGCAGCTCGGCGACGCCGCCGGCGGTGCGGATCAGGGCGGCGCCCTTGCCCGGGGTCATTTCGATGGCGTGAACTTCAACGCCTTCCGGAATGTCACCCAGCTTCAGGCAGTTACCCGGCTTGATCTCGGCCTTGTCGCCGCTGATCACGGTGTCGCCGACCTGGAGCTTGACGGGGCAGAGGATGTAACGCTTCTCGCCGTCCGCGTAGTTCAGGAGGGCGATACGGGCGCTGCGGTTGGGATCGTATTCGATCTGGGCGACCTTGGCGGGGATGCCGTCCTTGTCGCGGCGGAAATCGATCTTGCGCAGGGTGCGCTTCACGCCACCGCCACGAAAGCGGGTGGTGATGCGGCCCTGGTTGTTGCGCCCGCCGGTGGAGCGTTTGCCAACGGTCAGGGACTTCTCCGGGCGATTGCGGGTCAGTTCCGCAAAGTCCTGCACCGCCATCTGGCGGCGACTCGGAGTGAAAGGATTATAAGTTTTCAGGCCCATGGACGGTACCTCGTTGCCTTGATGCGCACGTTACAGGATATCGATCTTGCTGCCTTCTTTCAAGGTGACAACCGCCTTCTTCCAGTCGGAGCGCTGGCCGAGCTGGGGCGAACGCATACGTTTGCGCTTGCCGAGACGATTCATGACGTTAACCGCCGTCACCTTGACGTTAAAGATTATCTCGATGGCCTTCTTGATCTCGATCTTGTTGGCCGCCGGATCTACCTTGAAGCAGTACTTGTTCAGGCTTTCCTGAAGGCGGGTGCCCTTTTCGGTCACCAGCACGTTTTTAATTGTCTGGAAGGGATCATTCATGATTCCACCTCTCGGGCGGCCACAAGCCGTTTGCCGAACGCATCAAGCGCGGCCTTGGTGAAGACAATCTTTTTGAACAGGAGGAGCCAGTAGGGATTGACCGAAGAGGCCTTCATCACCTCGACCCCGGGCAGATTGGCGGCGGACTTGAGGACGGCTTCGTTCAATTCCTCGACCACCAGCAGGACTTCCTGTCCCGCGCCGATCTTGTCCAGGAACGCCAGCATGGCCTTGGTCTTGGGAGCCGCCATGGCGATCTCTTCGACCACCAGGATGTCTCCGTCGGCCAAACGGTCGGTAAAGGAACGCTTGAGGGCTAGGCGGCGGACGGAACGGTTCAGCTTCTTGTCATAGCTCCGGGGAATCGGCCCGAAGATGACGGCGCCCTTGCGCCAGAGGGGGCTGCGGATGCTGCCGGCGCGGGCGCGGCCCGTGCCCTTTTGCTTCCACGGCTTGGCGCCGCCGCCGCGGACTTGGCCGCGGGTTTTGGTTTTCGCCGTACCGGCGCGATTGGCGGCGAGGAACGCCACGACGGCGTCCTTCACGGCCTGGTTGCCCTTTTCGGCTTCAAGCCAGGCGGGATTCAGTGCGATGCTGCCGGTCTGCTCGCCGCCCGCGTTGATGGTTTTTAAAGTCGCTTCCATACTCGGCAAACTCCCTGCTTATTTCTTCCGGGCGTTGCGGACGAGAACCGTGCCGCCGACCGGGCCGGGAACCGACCCGCTCACCAGCAGGAGGTTCTCTTCCGGACGCACCTGGACAATTTTCAAATTCTGGACGGTCACCTGTTCGTTGCCCATGTGACCCGCCATGCGATGGCCCCGGAGCACACGGCCCGGGCGGGCCTTCATGCCGTTGGAACCGCCCTTGCGGATCCAGCCACCGCCGTGGGAGGCGCGACCGCCCTTGAACCCATGGCGCTTGACCACACCCGCGAAACCTTTGCCCTTGCTGGTGGACGTGACGTCCACCCACTCGTTCTCCGCAAAGGAGGAAGCGGTAACCTTGTCGCCCACGCTCGCCGTCGGATTCTCATCCAGACGGATTTCGCGGATCACCGCCGGCGGAGTCGCCTCCAACCCGGCAGCTTTGACGTGGCCGAGGACGGCTTTCGTCGTGTTCTTAACCTTGCGCGCCCCGAATCCGATCTGGACGGCGGAGTACTTGTCCTTTTCCATCGTCCGCAGCGCGAGCACGGTACAAGGACCGGCTTCGATCACGGTGACGGGAAGGAGTTTCCCCTCTTTGTCATAGACCTGGGTCATGCCCAGCTTCTTGCCGATAATGCCCTTCATGGCTACACTCCCATCACTTCTCAGATCTTAATGCTGATGTCCACGCCGGCAGGCAGGTTCAGCTTCTTGAGCTCATCCACGGTCTTGGACGTCGGGTTGACGATGTCCAGAACCCGCTTGTGAGTGCGGATTTCAAACTGCTCCATCGACTTCTTGTCGACATGCGGGGAACGGTTCACGGAGAAGCGTTCGATGCGGGTCGGGAGCGGGACCGGTCCGGCCACCACCGCCCCGGTGCGCTTCACCGTGGTGGCGATTTCCGCCGTAGACTGGTCGAGGATCCGGTGGTCATACGACTGCAACCGGATTCGGATTACCTGTTTCGTCGCCATGGTCGTTCTCGCTTATTCCTTGGCCTTCTTTTCCAATTTCTTCTTGACAACTTCTTCCTGGACGTTGCCCGGCACCGGATCGAAGTGCGAAGGCTCGGCCACAAAGCTGGCGCGCCCCTTGGTGAGCGACCGCAGCGCCGTGGCATAGCCGAAGAGCTCGGCCAGCGGCACATGGGCCAGAACCCGGGTCGTGTTCTGTTTGGTCTCGACCTCGACAACCTTGCCGCGGCGGCTGGAGATGTCGCCGATGACATCGCCCATGTGGTCGTCCGGCGTCGTCGCCTCCAGCTTCATGATCGGTTCCAGCAACTGCAAGCCCGCCTTCTTGCCGGCGTCCTTGAGCGCCATGGACGCGCAGATTTTGAACGCCATCTCCGAAGAGTCGACGTCATGGTAGGAGCCGTCCAGAAGCACAATATTCAAAGCCACCATCGGGTAGCCGGCGAGCACGCCTTTTTCACAGGCTTCGCGCAGACCTTCCTCGGTGGGCTTGATGTATTCTTTGGGAATACGGCCGCCAACCACCTTGTTTTCAATGGTGACGCCGGTGCCGGGTTCACCGGGGGTGACCTTGATGATCACGTGGGCGTACTGACCGCGGCCGCCGGACTGCTTGACGTACTTGGTGTTGGACTCGGCCGGGCGCATCATGGTTTCGCGGTAGGCCACTTCGGGGGCGCCGACCACACAGGCGACCTTGTGTTCGCGCTGGATGCGGTCGCGGATGATGTCCAAGTGCAACTCGCCCATGCCGGAAATGATGGTCTGGCTGGTCTCGTGGTCGGTCTTGACGCGGAAGGTGGGATCTTCCTGGGCCATGCCGGCCAGAGCGCTGAGAAGTTTGTCACGGTCGGCGTTGGACTGGGGCTCCACGGACATGGCGATCACGGGATCCGGGAACTTCATCGCTTCCATGACGATCGGATCATCCGCGGCGCAGAGGGTGTCGCCCGTGGTGAGTTCGCCGATGCCAATGGCGGCGGCGATGTCGCCCGTAAAGACTTCGTCGATTTCGGCGCGGTGGTTGGCGTGCATCTGCACTAGGCGGCCGATGCGTTCGCGCCGGCCGGTCCGCGGGTTGAGCAGGGTCAGGCCGCGGGTGCCGTGGCCGGAATAGACACGGATGAAGACCAGCTTGCCCACATAGGGATCGGTGACGATCTTGAAGGCCAGCGCGGTAAAGGCCTGGTCGTCGCCAATATGGCGTTCGGCCGGTTCCTCGGTCTGCGGATCGCGACCCTTGATCACCGGGCGGTCCAAAGGGGTCGGAAGATAGGCCACAACGGCATCCAGCAGAACCTGAACACCCTTGTTCTTGAAGGCGGTGCCGCAACAAACCGGCACGACGGTTCCGGCCAGAGTGGCGCGGCGGATGGCGGCCTTAAGTTCTTCGGCGGAGGGCTTTTCCTCACCCAGGAACATGGCCATCATATGCTCATCGTTCTCGGCGATGCATTCGAAAAGTTTGGCTTGGGCGGCCTTTAGTTCTTCGGCAAGCTCCGCGGGACAGGGCTCGCGATAGATGGTCACGCCCTTGTCTTTTTCGTCAAAGGTGATCTTTTCGCCGGTCAGCACATCGACCACGCCGGTGAAATAATCTTCCTTGCCGATCGGGATGACCAGCGGGATCGGGGTGGCGCTCAGTTTGTCGCGGATCTGTTCCACAACCTTGTAAAAGTCGGCGCCGGTGCGGTCCATCTTGTTGACGAACGCGACGACCGGCACGCCGTATTTTTTGGCCTGGCGCCAGACGGTTTCAGACTGGGGCTGCACACCGCCCACGGCGCAGTAGACGCCCACGGCGCCGTCCAGCACACGCAGGGAACGCTCGACCTCGGCCGTGAAATCCACGTGTCCGGGAGTGTCGATCAGGTTGATGCGGATGTCGTTCCATTCGCAGGTGGTGGCCGCGGACTGGATGGTGATGCCGCGTTCCTGTTCCTGCGGCATGAAGTCCATGGTGGCCGCGCCATCATGGACCTCGCCGATCTTGTAGGTCTTGCCCGTGTAGAAGAGAATACGCTCGGAGAGCGTGGTCTTGCCCGCGTCGATGTGGGCCATGATCCCGATGTTGCGGATCTTGGCCAGCGGGCTTTTACGCGCCGGATTCTCGTAGACGGCAAATGAATTCGTGGTGGTCATAGTAATGAAACAGACGTCCTGCGTCCGGAAGTTAATCTCCGGACTGGCTGCGGACGGCCGCGGCCTCTTGTCAAAAGTCAGTTACCAACGGTAGTGTGCGAAAGCGCGGTTGGCCGCGGCCATCTTGTGGGTGTCGTCGCGCTTTTTGACGGTATTGCCCGTGTTGTCATAGCAATCGAGCAACTCGGAGGCCAGCGCATTCATCATGGCCTGCCCCTTGCGCCCCGCCGCGTAGTCGCGGATCCAGCGCATGGCCATGGCCACCTGCCGGGAGGGGGAGACTTCAACAGGGACCTGGTAGGTCGCGCCGCCGACGCGCCGGCTCTTGACTTCCAGCCGGGGTTTGGCGTTTTCCAGCGCCTGCAGGAAGATCTCGAGCGGATCTTTGTCCTTGCGCTTTTCCTTGATGATGTCGAACGCCCCATAGACGATTCCCTGGGCGGTGGCTTTCTTGCCCCGCTCCATGATCGCGGTAATCATCCGCGCGACCAGGTCGCTATTGTAGCGCACGTCCGGAATCGCTTGCCGTTTTTCTGCGTGCCGTCTTCTCATGCTCTCAACCTCTGTCCATCACGCAAGTTGCGTCGGTGTGGTGAAAATTAAAACGTCTGACCGCTCTTACTTCTTCTTCGCCGCGACCTGATTCGCCTTCGCCCCGTACTTGGAGCGACCCTGCTTGCGGCCTTCAACTCCCAGGCAGTCGAGCGCGCCTCGGACAATGTGGTAACGCACGCCGGGAAGGTCGCGGACGCGGCCGCCACGGACAAGTACCACGCTGTGTTCCTGAAGGTTGTGTCCTTCGCCGCCGATGTAGGCCGTGATTTCCTGGCCGTTGGTCAAGCGGACGCGGGCCACCTTGCGCAACGCGGAGTTCGGCTTCTTCGGCGTACGGGTGGTCACCAGCAGACACACGCCGCGACGCTGCGGGCAGCCCGCCAACGCACGGGTCTTGATCTTCTGCTGTTTCGGCTGGCGCCCGTGGCGCACGAGCTGGTTGATCGTGGGCATAAACGTATCCTCGGTTCGGTTCACACGAAAGGGTTTAACATAGCCGCCGCCGCGACACTTGCAACGGCAGCCAAAAAAAAGACCGGATCCAGCGCCTGCTGCGACCCCGAGACCGGGTATCCCTGGCGCGCCCGCCGCTTTCGCGACGACCGCCGCCATGGGTCGCATGACCGCTGCTCCAGTCCGTCCCAAGACAGACTTCTGGTTCCGCCGCCTTGCCCTTCCAGGCAACGGTGCTTGCGGAACGATTTCCGCAGCGGCCCCGGACGACGTATTTAAGATTCTGCCCCCGCGGCCCCGGGTCACCCTGGAAAGCCACGCGGCAGGATTATTAAAACGCCCTACTATACCCGGCGCCGCGGAAATTGCGAACGCGTTTGAGTGGGCCTGTGGTCTATGGGTCTGTGGCCTGTGGGGGAAAACGATCCGTCAGATCCGTCAGATCCGTCAGATCGGTCGGATCTGACCGATCTGACGGATCTTCCGCAGGCCGCAGACGTTTTGCCGCGGCGCCAGGACCGGCACTCGTCCTCCTCCCTCATCGCGCGCGCTCAGGATTCCCATGTCCGCCGCCATGGACTGCCATGCGCTCGCCACGCTCCCGGCCTCGAGCCAACATTACAAATCACCGTTCCTGAACCTGCAAAGCGGGTGAAGAATAGGGTGTGTTTGTTGGCTCGACGTTCTTCTCGATTCTCTCCGCAATCTGACCGAGCAGCGCCGCAATGTCAGGAGGAAGCTTCTTAAGTGCGCGGGCGCGCCGGATCAACTCCATCGCCTTCTTCTGATCTCCCTTGCCGTAGTAATCCAATGCCGCCAATGATATGCAATTCGCCAGTCTCGGTTCCCTGTCAAAGAAGGTGAAGTCGTAATCCACAATCTTCTCGAATGTTCGGAGTGCCATGACCTTGTCTTTGTCGTGTTCTTTACTGAAGAGCATCGCGAGAGAAAGTTCGTAGTACTTCCCGAAATCAACGGGCTGAGCGATCTTGTTTGCCCGAACGATGTCCACGGCCATGCCGTACGCTGCAACAGCGACCTCGTAATCATGCTGTATGAAGAAATGCAATCCATACATGACGTAGCCCTCGTAGCGGTCGGGATTCGCTGCCACAAGAAGTCGCAGTTGTTCCAGATTCTTGACATCAGCAGACTCAGGAACGGCGGCGATTCCGTCGCCAAACCTCCATTTGCTCAGGTCTGCTTCGGAGTATCGTCGCGCCTCTTCCCTGACATTCTCAAGGAAGCTAATATTCTCGTTTGTTGAGGCGAATACTGTGGTGGAAAACCACATACTGCATGCGATTGAAAAAAGTTTCATCATCGTTCCTGATGTCGACTTGTTATTCAACGGGTTTCAGCCTTTGCCGGAAAACCATACCCGGCGGCATGGGGGAAAACAAGTCTTGGTGCGGGAGCGCGCCGGAGTTTCCGGAATTTCGCCGACCACGATGGTTTTCGGCGGCGCGCCGGCCCATACGTCGCATTCGTCCTATTCGTCCCATAGGTCCCATGCCCCGAACGCGCGCCGCCGGATCGGAGGAATGGGACTTATGGGACCTATGCGACGTATGGGACCCATGGAACGGCGGCGCGGCAACGGCATGAAGTGAGGCATACGGTGACAGGGAAATTATTCTTTGTCCCCGGCGGCGGCGATCCGGAGGATGGCGCGGCCGTCGGGGAACTCCAGGACGAGCATCTGGAAAACTCCGTTGCGGTTCGCCTGCGGCGCAGCCGCGAGCGACGCCTTGGCGCCTTCCGGCCAGGACACAACGAAGAGCTCCCGGCCGTCGAGCGCAACGGTCAGCTTTCCGGCGGACAGCCGGGCCTGGTAATTCTTCGCGCCGTCGGACTGGATGACCGGGAACAGGTAGCGTAGCGGCTTGACCGCCGCCCCGCCCTCCGCAACCGTGCATGCCAGCTCAACCCCGCCCTTTTCCAGGAGACAGGTTTCGACCACTTTCGTGGCGTCTTTGGAATAGGTGGTGGTCACCCGCACCCGGTCCCGGGTCTGTTCCGATGCGGTCACCTCGCAGGCGAGCCCTTCCGAAAGCTGGGCCAGGCGCACCGCACTGCCCTCCCGATCCCATTCCGGGCCGATGGCCAGTGGCAGGGCGACCGCGGCCAGTCCCGGGGCGAGCGTGTAGTGGGGCTTGGCGCTGAACGGCATGCCCAGAGGCAGCACGCCGGGCAGCCCCGGCAGGAGGATGCGACCGATGCCGGTGGCGTCGTACATGGCGTCCGCCGCGGTGTCGATCTCCACGTAGGTTCCGTGGCAGGAGGCGAAGACCTTGTGGAACGCCTCGCCGCCGGTGGCGAAGACGTAGCCGCCGATCTCGGAGGGGGCCGGGCCTTCCGGGATCGAGTCGTCGGCATAGATCGCCGCCAGACCGAGGAACGAGGACAGGAGCTGGCTGTACACCGAATACTGGCCGTAAGAATCGCACCCGTGCAGCGTTTCCGGCGGGAAGAGGTTCTTGATGTGGCGCGGCGGCGTTGCCCCGAACACCCACGGCTTGATCGCCAGCGCACAAAGGTGCGCCTGGCGCTTTAACGCCGAGGCCAGTGCCGGGTTGGATTCCTTGTACCGGCGCGCTTCCAGTTCGCACAGGGCCGCGGTCATGGCCTCCTGGAAATTGAACTGCGAGGAGCGCCCACCGTAGGGCACAAACCCCTGCGGAGCGGTGAACAGCAGCAGGGAGAGGTTGCCGCGCCGGAGAATCTCTTCAAGCACCGGCCGCAGTTTTCCGTTGTACCCGAAGGCCAGCGCGGAGGCGAACTGGAGGCGCGTGGTGATGTCGTAGGTCATCGGATCATTGGGATCGCGGTACATCCCGTACGGCGTGATCCGCCCCATCTGCGCGGTCATGTAGAGGTCGAAAAAGTCGTCGCCCCAGAGAAACGGTCTGGACGCGCCGATGCCGGCTCGCTGCCGCATGGATTCCCCGGAGGCGCTGTAGACCGCCCAGTTGTGAAACTGTTTCAGCCTGGTGTGCGTCGGGTCGGTATAGGCGTAGATGGCCTCGGGCTCGACCGCGGCAAGATCGCGCCGCCACTGTTCGCGTAAGTCCGCCGGGACAATGCCGTCCAGGCAAAGATAGGCCGTCACCAGTTCGCGCATCCAGAAATCCGGGGAAGATCCCCGGCACTCCGGGGAACGGAGGCGCGCGGCGCAGCGCGTCATGGCGCGGAAGGCGGGTTCTTTCACCTCCGGCAGGCGTCCGAACTTCAGGAGCACCGCCGCGGAGGAGGCGAAGCGCGGCGTGGCCTGGTTCCATTCCTTGTGGATGACCGGATCGATAACCGCGCCGTCGCGGTCCACCCAGGTGGCGCCCATGGCCACCAGCGGTTCCATGAGATCCAGGTAGAGGCGCCTGTCCGCGCCGCTGGGTCGCCATCCTTCCGGCGTGGGGCCGGCGAGTACGCGCTCCACCACGCCTTCGGCCGGGAACTCGCCGAGCCCGATGTCGGTCAGCGGCCGCGTCACGGGTGAGCACGCCGAAATGCCGATTTCCCCGCCAAAGGCGAACATGGCGGGCGCCGCCGCCAAAGCCAGGGCCGCGGCCGAAAGCCGCCGGCCTTTTGGATTCTTCCCTCTGGATTTCACAGGCATCCTCTCCGGCAAGTCCGTTTCCCGGGCGCGATCCTGAATGATTCATCAGCAACCGGTAGTTCGCGAAATTACGCGAATCGTGCGCGAAAGAACTCGTGGACTCCATCATGAACGTACGGAAAGCAAACTGTAGCACGCGTGCAGACTGCCGCCTTGTCAGAAACGACCGGGACAGGCAACCCGGTCCGCCGCATATGGTGGAATCTCCGTCTTAGCCGGGAGCATGTGAGGATAAGGACAAATGTAGGCATGGGCGTGCCGCCCGTGTTCCCACGCGCCGATTCGGTTCGATGGGTGGCACAAGGCCCCGGCGGGTATCGGCACGTTCACCGCCGCGGCTTTCGGCAATGCCGCGGAAAGGTGGTGCAACCACGTTCCTACAATTTGTCAGTACGAAAAAAACGGGATCCGCACGAACCCGCGAAAATCGCAGTAAGGTATTCGCATTCAGAAAAATCATTCCGCCGCAGTTTTCCCGCAAAACCCCGTCCACATCAAGATGCGGGGAAAAACGTCGGATCGGAACAGCCCACATTTCCCATGCAACTCCACGCGGCAGCTTCACGCGGCGACGTTACAGCCATGACCCTTGCCTTGAGCCAGGGTACTGATATCAATGCGCGTAACGCTGCCGAGCGGACCGCCCTGGTGTTCGCGCTTGAACAGGCGGAGGGATTTTCCCATTGGCGGGGGCCCACCGTGACGCTGGAGGCGGTCCAGTTCCTGCTGGATGCCGGCTCTGACCTGGAGGCGGCTGACAGCCTGGGGGAAACCGCCATTCACCGCGCCGCCAGAATTCCCGATCCACAGTTTCTGGATCTGCTGTTGCGCCGGGGTGGGAATCCCAAGCATATCACCCCGTCCGGCTATTCGGTGTTTCTGTCTGCCTGCTGCCAGCCGTCAGGTCCGGCAAAGCGCGCCATCATCGAGCAGTTGCGTGAAGCTGACGCAAGCCTGGATGCGGCGTCAACTTACGGAGAGTTCCCACTCGGCGTTTGCCTCGGGTTTGGTGATTTCAAGACCTTGCGCGCCCTCATCCGCCTCGGCGCGGATCCGACGCCGCTGCACTGGTCGGAACTGCATCATGCCGTGGCCCTTGAGGGCTTGGCCGAAGTTGAACGGCTCTCACCGTCCAGCACTGCGATCAATTCCAAAAATCTCCGGTTCGAACTGTCGCCGTGGCTGCTGGCCCTGATGCGAGGCAAGGTCGAAATCATGCAATGGCTTGCGGAGCGGGGAGCGGATTTGACGCAAGCGGACAGGTCAGGAAATACGGCGTTGCATCTCGCGGCGGAATTCGGCCGGCGGGAGGCGTTGTCGTGGCTGCTGGAGCTAGGGGCGGATGCAAACGAGGGAAACGGGGATGGTGAGACCGCGTTATACCTGGCCGCGGAATCGAATCATCTTTCCTGTGCCCGCGTCCTGCTTGGCAAGGGGGCTGATCCCACCCGGGAAAACAGGTTTGGCGACCAACCGATTCATGCCGCCCATTCGCGGGAAATCATGCAGTTGCTGGCTGAAACCGGAAGAGTGGATGTCAACGCCATCAATGGTTGCGGAGACTGGCCCTTGAAACACGCGGCGGAAAACAACGACGTGGAATGCATCAAGTGGCTGCTGGATCATGGGGCCGAAGTGGACCGGACTTCCACGGGAGCAACGGCCCTTCATGCCGCCGTAGCGGCCGACGCCCGCGAGGCGATGGAAATCCTGCTCGAACGGGGCGCCTATCCCAACGCGCAGGATGTGGATGGCTGGAGCCCGCTCTTTTGCGCGCAATCGCGGGAGGCCATTCATCTGCTTCTCAAAGCCAAGGCCTACCCCAGGCTGACGGATCAGGCCGGCTGGACGCCGGAACGCTGGCTGAAGGATCCAATCCTGGTGAATGCGTTACGGGGCCGATGAATCCCAATGGCGCGGAGCCGGACGCCGAGGGAAACCGGGAAGAAAACGGGCGGCACGCCCGTTCCTACAAGGGGAAACCAAGGCCTCGGGGGCCTTAACATTAACAGGCACTTGCGCAATCCGTTTTCAGCCCCAACGGGGCGCCCCATAACAGCCTGGGGCAGAGCGTAGCGTCGCCCCAGGTTTCTGTCCCCACACCGATTGAGCCCTGAAGGGGCGTCCCATAGAGATTTGGCGACAGGCCAAAGACGGCCAAAAATGGTTCGCCCCTACAGGGCTCTATTCCCTTGTCGTTCCAACCTGGGGCGTTGCCCCAGGCTATGATGAATCCGCGCCTTCAGCGCTCCGAGCCGCCGAAAACCTTACTCTAATTTATTCATGAACCGCCCACAAAGGCCTTCTCTGCGGACTCTGTGAACTCTGTGGTGAATAAAAAAGCCGGCGGCGGGAAGGTCCCGGCGCCGGCTTGAGTGGAATGAGTTCGGATCAGAGGCCCAGGAGATCCTTGGCCTTGGCGAGCTTCTCGGCGGCTTCTCGGTCGGCCGCGTCCACCGGCGCTTCTTCGGTGGCAACTTCCTGGCCGTGCTTTATGAGCTCGACCTGGAGAATCTCCGGCCAGCCGGTGCCGGCGGGGATGAGATGCCCCATGATGACGTTCTCCTTGAAGCCGCGGAGTTCGTCGGAGAGCCCGAGCGTGGCGGCTTCGGTGAGGACGCGGGTGGTGTCCTGGAAGGAGGCCGCGGAGATGAAGCTCTCGGTCTCCAGGGACGCCTTGGTGATGCCCATGAGGATCGGTTGCGCCTGGGCGGGGGTGCCGCCTTCGGCGATAACGCGCTCGTTCTCCTCAAGGAAGGTCTGGCGGTCCACCGATTCGCCGTAGAGGAAGCGGGTGGTGCCGGCCTCGGTGATACGAACCTTGCGCATCATCTGGCGGACGATGATCTCAATGTGCTTGTCATTGATTTCCACGCCCTGCAGACGGTAGACTTCCTGAACCTGGTTGACCAGGTATTCCTGGAGGTCCTGCGGTCCGCAGACTTCGAGCATTTCCTGTGGCACGATGGCGCCGTCGGTGAGGGGCTGGCCCTTCTTGACGAAGTCGCCGTTGAAGACGACGACGCGCTTGCCGGAGGGAATGACGTGCTCTTCGACCTGCTCGTTTTCGATGTCCTTGATGATGACGCTGCGCTTGCCGCGGGCGATCTTGCCGAGTTCGACGATGCCGTCGATCCGGGCGATTTCGGCAGCCTCTTTCGGGCGGCGGGCCTCGAAGAGTTCGGCGACGCGCGGTAGACCGCCGGTGATGTCCTTGGTGCGGATGCTCTGGCGCGGGGTACGGGCCAGGGTTTCACCGATTTCGACCGAGGCTCCTTCGGCGACCATGATGTGGGCGCCGCCGGGCAGGGTGTAATGATCAAGGATTTCGCCGCCGCCGCCAAGGAGAACGAGCTGCGGGTGCAGATCTTCACGATGTTCCAGGACGGTGAATTCCTCGGTGCCGCTGGTCTGATTGACTTCGCGCTTGAGGGTGACGCCCTCGACGAGGTCGCGGTACTCGACGCGGCCGTTGGTACGGGTGATGATCGGAATGTTGTAGGGATCCCAGCGCACGAAGATCTCGTCGCGCTTGATCGTCTGGCCGGGCGTCTTGTAGATGATGGCGCCGGGTATGACTTCGTAGCGCTCGAGTTCGGTGCCGTCGGCAGCCTCAAGCACGACGTTGCCGTTCTTGTTGAGCACGACGAGGGAACCGTCCTTCTGCTGCACGAAGTTGATTTCTTCGAGGCGCAGGACGCCGCCTTCGCGGGCCTTGATCATCGGCTGGCGGAAGGTGGCGGACGCGGTGCCGCCGTAATGGAAGGTACGCATGGTCAGCTGCGTGCCGGGTTCGCCGATGGACTGGGCGGCGATGATGCCCAGCGGCTCACCGTCCACCGGCAGGAAGCCGGTGGCCAGGTTGCGGCCATAGCATTTGGCGCAGATGCCGCGACGGCTTTCGCAGGTGAGCACCGACCGGAGGTGGACGCGCTCGATGCCGGCATCGGCAATCTTCTTGGCGATTTCGG
Organism: uncultured Lentisphaerota bacterium; assembly: GCA_903894975.1. GTDB lineage: Bacteria > Verrucomicrobiota > Lentisphaeria > Oligosphaerales > CAITYL01 > CAITSE01. The sequence goes on along the minus strand of CAITSE010000035.1, from coordinate 7,313 downwards.
GAGTGACTTCCTCGCCGCCGGCCACGATCTGGTTGCCGGTGAGCGGGTCGCGGATGTCCTCCGCGACGAAGCGGCCGCTGATGCGGTCGCGCAGGGAGACGAGTTCTTCGTCACCCTCGGCGATGGCGCTGACCCAGATGCCGTTGACGGTGCCGCAGTCGCGCTCGATGGTGATCACGTCCTGGGCAACGTCCACCAGCTTACGGGTCATGTACCCGGAGTCGGCGGTCTTGAGGGCGGTGTCGGCCAAGCCTTTGCGGGCGCCGTGGGCCGAGATGAAGTATTCGAGAACGGTCAACCCCTCGCGGAAGTTGGAAACAATGGGGCGCTCGATGATTTCGCCGGAGGGCTTAGCCATACAACCACGCATGCCGGCGAGCTGGCGGACCTGATCCTTGGAACCGCGGGCGCCGGAGTCGAGCATGGCGAAGATCGGATTGATCTCTTCCTTGCCGTTGTTGCCTTCGAGCACCTGGAAGAGCTGGCCGGCCAGCTCGTTGTTGCACTGGGTCCAGATGTCGATGCACTTGTTGTAGCGCTCGAGTTCGGTGATGACGCCCTGCTCGCGCTGCTCGCGCACCTCGTCCACCAGGCCCTGGGCCTTGGCGATGCGCTCGGGCTTGTCGGCGGGGATGATCATGTCGTTGATGCCGATGGAGATGCCGGCCTTGGTGGCATAGGTGTAACCCAGGCTCTTGAGGCGGTCAAGGACGCCGACGGTGCGTTCACGGCCGACGGTTTCATAACAGGAGCGGACGAGCTGGCCGAGGACCTTCTTGTCGGCAGTCTGGTTTATGAAGCCCATTTCCGCGGGCCACACCTCGTGGAAGATGCAGCGGCCGGCGGTGGTTTCGATGAAGCGCTTGGAGGGGTCGCCGTAGGCCCTTTTGGGCATGCCCGCCGTCCACTCCGGATTGAAGTCCGGGTTGCGGTAACGGATCATGTCATGGAGACGGACCTGTTGGTTCTCCAAGGCGACGAGCACCTCGTGGTAGTCGCCAAATGACTTGAGCTTGTGGGCGGGCGGCGCTTGGTGAACTACTCCGGCCAGGGCCACTTTGGCCTTGGGATGATAGGTCAGGTAATAGCTGCCCAGGGTAATGTCCTGGCTGGGCGTGGTCAGCGGCTTGCCGTTGGCGGGCGAGAAGATGTTGTTGGTGGACAACATCAGCAGCTTCGCCTCCAGCTGAGCCTGGAAGGACAGCGGCACATGGACGGCCATCTGGTCGCCGTCAAAGTCCGCGTTGTAGGCGGCGCAGACCAGCGGATGGAGCTGGATGGCCTGACCCTCAATGAGGATGGGGTCAAACGCCTGGATAGAGAGGCGATGCAGGGTCGGGGCGCGGTTGAGCAGGATCGGGTGCCCCTTGATGACGTCATCCAGGATATCCCACACCACGGCCACCTTGCGCTCAATCATTTTTTTGGCGGCGCGGACGGTGTGGACGTAGCCACGGTCCTTGAGCCGGCGGATGATGAAGGGCTCGAAGAGCACCAGCGCCATCTCCTTGGGCAGGCCGCACTGGTTGAGCTTGAGCTCGGGGCCGACGACGATGACGGAACGGCCGGAATAGTCGACGCGCTTGCCGAGCAGGTTCTGGCGGAAACGCCCCTGCTTGCCCTTGAGCATGTCGCTGAGGGATTTGAGCGGGCGGTTGCCGGTGCCGGTGACGGGACGGCCGTGGCGGCCGTTGTCCATCAGCGCGTCCACCGACTCCTGGAGCATGCGCTTTTCATTCCGGATGATCACATCCGGCGTCTTCATGCTCAGCAGGTTCTTGAGGCGGTTGTTCCGGTTGATGACGCGGCGGTAGAGGTCGTTGAGGTCGGAGGTGGCGAAACGGCCGCCTTCGAGCGGAACGAGCGGGCGCAGGTCAGGCGGGATGACGGGCAGGACGGTGAGGACCATCCAGCCGGGCTTCATCTTGTGCTGCTGGAACCCTTCGACCAGGCGCAGGCGCTTGGCAATCTTCTTGCGCTTAGCCTTGGACTTGGTCTCGACCATTTCCTTGAGCAGCTCGCCGCGGAGCTTTTCCAGGTCGGTGTGGGTGAGCAGGGTCTGGATGGCTTCGGCGCCCATGGAGGCCTGGAAGGCGTCGCCGTAGGTTTCGCGGGCTTCCTTGTACTCGGCGTCGGTGAGGAGCTGCTTGTACTGGAGCTTGGTGTCGCCGGCGTCGGTGACAATCCAGTCTTCATAGTAGATGACGCGTTCCATGGCGCGGATGGTCATGTCCAGCATCAGGCCCAGGCGGCTGGGCATGCACTTGAAGAACCAGACATGGGACACGGGCACGGCCAGCTCGATGTGGCCCATGCGTTCGCGGCGGACGCGGGAGTGGGTGACTTCCACGCCGCAACGGTCGCAGACGATGCCTTTGTGCTTGATCCGCTTGTACTTACCGCAATTGCATTCCCAGTCCCTGGTGGGGCCAAAGATGCGTTCGCAGAAGAGACCGCCCTTCTCAGGTTTGAAGGTGCGGTAATTGATGGTCTCGGGGTTCTTGACCTCACCGCGGCTCCACGACCGGATGGTTTCCGGCGCGGCAATGCCAATGGTGACGTAGCACGCGGACTCGGTGTCCTCGATGCCCAGAACTTGTTTCAGAGCGCTGCTATCCAAGGGAGAGCCCTCCAGTTGTCAAAGTAGAAAAAAGAAACCTTCGTATGCCTGTTTTCGTCCGTCCGCCGCCCGGGGCGGCATCACACCGCCTCGGCGGCGCGGCCGCGCCGGACCCGGATGTCCAGGCAGAGGCTCTGCATTTCCTTCATTAACACGTTGAACGATTCCGGCACGCCGGCTTCGAGGAAATTCTGCCCGCGCAGGATTGACTCGTAGATCTTGGTGCGGCCGGTGACGTCATCGGACTTGACGGTGAGCATTTCCTGGAGAGTGTGCGCGGCGCCATAGGCCTCCAGCGCCCACACTTCCATTTCGCCGAACCGCTGGCCGCCGTGCTGCGCTTTGCCGCCCAGCGGTTGCTGGGTGACCAGGGAGTAGGGGCCGACGGCGCGGGCATGGATCTTGTCCACCACCATATGGTCAAGCTTGATCATGTAGATCTGGCCGACCACGACGCGCTGGGCGAAGGAGTCGCCATTGCGGCCGTCGAAGAGACGGGTCTTGCCATCGTCGTCGACCACGCTTTCGGAGCGGTCACGCCCCTCGGAGTCGGAAACGTGCCCATCGGCGCGAAGCTTCCAGCCGGCGTCCTTGACCACTTTTTCCTTGGCAATGCGCAGATACTTGTGAATCTCTTCCTCGGGGATGCCATCGAAGACCGGCGAGGCGAACTTGAGGCCGAGGATCTTGGCGGCCCAGCCGAGATGCGTTTCCAGAACTTGGCCGACGTTCATGCGGCTCGGCACGCCGAGCGGATTGAGCACGATGTCGACCGGGGTGCCGTCGGCCATGAAGGGCAGGTCTTCCTGCGGCACGATACGGGCAACGATGCCCTTATTGCCGTGGCGTCCGGCCATCTTGTCACCGACGGATATCTTGCGGCGGCTGGCGATGTAGACCTTGGCGCTCTTGACCACGCCGGGATCGCCACCCTCGCTCTCCTGCAGGCGCTTCATGATTTCCTGGTGGTTGATCTCCACATCGCGGAAGCGCGGCCGGTAGGGCTTGACAATCTCGTCGATCTGCTCTTTGGCCGGACCGGCACCCAGGCGGTAGCCTTCACGGTTGATGGAGAGCTTGCGCAACATGACCTTGGTAATCTTGCGGTTAGCGGGGATGAGAACCTCGCCTTCCTTGTCCGCCAGGGTGATGTCGGCCTGGAGCTTGGCGCCCAGGAGCACGGCGGCGAGCTTTTCGGTCAGCTCTTCGGCCAGTTCGTTGAACTGGCTCTTGAAGCTGGCCTCGGCTTCCTGGATCTTGCGCTTGAGCTCGACCTTGCTGGCCTTCTGCTTGGTCGGGTCAAAGCGGCGCTCGATGCGCACGTCCATGACAATGCCGTCGGTGCCGCTGGGCACATAGAGAGAGCTGTCCTTGACGTCCGCCGCCTTCTCGCCAAAGATGGCGCGGAGCAGGCGCTCCTCGGGGGCGAGCTCGGTTTCACTCTTCGGGGTGATCTTGCCCACCAGGATATCGCCGGGCTTGACCTCGGCGCCGATGCGGATGATGCCCTCGGAGTCGAGGTTGCGCAGGGCTTCCTCGCCGATGTTGGGGATGTCGCGGGTGATCTCTTCAGGCCCGAGCTTGGTGTCCCGGGCGATAATGTCGAACTCGGAGATGTTGATACTAGTGAAGACGTCTTCACGCACCAATTTCTCGTTGATGATGATGGCATCCTCAAAGTTGTACCCGCACCAGGGCATGAAGGCCACGGTGAGGTTACGACCGATGGCCATTTCGCCGTGGTCCGTGGAGGCGCCGTCGGCGAGAACCTGGCCCTTCTTGATCTTGTCCCCGCGCTTGACCACCGGCTTCTGATTGATCAGGGTGGAGGCGTTGGAGCGCAGGAACTTGCTGAGGATGTATTCGCGGACGGAATCGGGCTGCGAGGTTTGCCCGGGGAGCTTGCCGTCCTTGGTGATGATGATGCGTTCGGCGTTGGAACTGGCAACGGTGCCGTCAGACTCTGAGCAGACCACGGTGCGGCTGAACCGCGCCACGACCGACTCAAGGCCGGTGCCGACCACCGGCGCCTCGGCGCGCACCAGCGGAACGGCCTGGCGCTGCATGTTGGAACCCATGAGCGCGCGATTGGCGTCGTTGTGCTCCAGGAATGGAACCAGACCGGCGGCGGCGCTGACCAGCTGCTTGGGCGAGACGTCCATGTAATCGACCTTATCAGCCGGGACTTCGACGAACTCTCCACCCTTGACGCGGCAGACGACGGTCTTGTTCTGGAACCGGCCCTTGGGGTCCAGCGGCGCATTGGCCTGGGCGATGGAGAATTCCGACTCCACATCCGCCGTCAGGTAGTCGATCTTCTCGCTGACCACGCCGTTGGCGGCTTTGCGGTACGGCGTCTCGATGAAGCCGAAGGCATTGACGCGGCCGTAGAGGGCCAGGGAGGAGATCAGGCCGATGTTCGGGCCTTCCGGGGTCTCGATCGGGCAGACGCGACCGTAATGGCTGGCATGCACGTCGCGCACCTCAAACCCGGCGCGTTCGCGGGTAAGGCCGCCCGGTCCGAGGGCCGAGAGCCGGCGCTTGTTGGTCAGTTCTGCCAAGGCGTTGGTCTGATCCATGTACTGGCTGAGCTGGTTACGGGCGAAGAAGTCGCGGATCACGCCCGCGAACGCCTTCGGGTTGACCAATTTGCCAGGGACCACATCCTCGGATTCCATGTCGATGAGGGTCATGCGTTCGCGCACCAGGCGCTCGGTGCGGAGCAGGCCGACGCGGCACTGGTTCTGCATGAGTTCGCCGACGGTACGCACACGGCGGCTGCCGAGATGATCGATATCATCCACCGCACCGTCCCCGTTCTTGAGGCGCATCAGGAACTGCGTCGCGCCGACCAGATCCTGGACGTCCAGGGTCCGCACGTCGGTGGGCACGTTGATGCCCAGCTTCTGGTTGATCTTGAAACGGCCGACCAAGCCCAGGTCGTAGCGGCGGGCGCTGAAGAACAGGCGCTTTAGCAACTGCTTGGCATTGTTGACGTTGGGCGGATCGCCGGGGCGCAGGCGCCGGTAGATTTCCTTGAGGGCGTCATCGGTGTCCTTAGTGGTGTCACGCTTGACGCACTGGACGAAATACTCGCCCAGGCCGCGGGTGTCGACAACCGCCACGGTCTTGACTTCCGCCTTTTTCAGGGACTCCAGAACCTTGGGGTTCAAGGGCTCCAGTTCGGGCACGAGCACCGTTTCGGGATCGGCCGGAGAGACGACGGTCTCGGCAGTGAACAGTTCCGCGGGATTCTCCGCCTTGAGCAGCTTGGACAGGGGCATGTCCTGAACTCCGTAAACGGAGTGGAGCAGGTCCCGGTTCGTGGCCGTGCCCAAAGCGCGGAGGAAAGTGCTGATCAGGAACTTCCGGCGGCGGCGGCGGCGGTCAAGGTAGATCCAGATAAGGTCGTTGATGTCGAACTGGACTTCCATCCAGGAGCCGCGATCCGGGATCACCCGGTAGGAATAGAGCATGCGGCCGCTGGGATGGCGGGTCTTCTCAAAACAGATGCCCGGGGACCGGTGCAACTGGCTGATGATGACGCGGCTGGCGCCATTGATGACAAAACCGCCATTGTCGGTCATCAGGGGAATATCCCCCATGTAGACCGTCTCTTCTTTGGTATCCCGCGGGGTCTGCAAACGGAAAACGACGTACAGGGGCGCCGCAAACGTGCCTCCGTCCTTGAGGCACTTCAGAAGGTCGCCCTTGCATTCGCCAAGTTCATAACGGACGAAATCCAGCACGCACTGCTGGTCAAAACTCTCGATGGGGAAAATCTCTTTGAAGACTTCCTGAAGCCCCTGGGTCTTGCGCTTCTCCGGGGGAATGTCCTTCTGGAGGAAGTCGACGTACGATTCAGTCTGAATAGCAATGAGATCAGGGATGTCGAGGACTTCCTTGATCTTGCCGAAAATGATGCGGTCTGCTGCCATGATCCACCCTGTTCAGCCAACATCGTGAAAGAATTGGTCCGAAGCGGAAAAGACGTCATTCGGAACCGGCGGCCGCAGGCGCGAACCGCCGATTCCGAACGGCGCGAGAGGCCGGAGGCAAAGCCCCCGGCACGAACTTACTTCAACTCAACCTTGGCGCCAGCGGCTTCGAGCTGGGCCTTGAACTTGTCGGCATCGGCCTTGGAAACCGCTTCCTTGACGGGCTTCGGGGCGCCGTCCACCAGGTCCTTCGCTTCCTTGAGGCCCAGGCCGGTGATGGCGCGGACTTCCTTGATGACCGAAATCTTGTTGGCGCCGGCGGCAAGCAGCACCACCGTAAACTCGGTCTTCTCTTCCGCCTTGGGGGCGGCGGAAGCGGCCGGGGCAGCGGCGGCGGCGGGAGCGGCGGCGCTCACACCAAGACGCTGTTCCAGGGCCTTGACGAGCTGGGAGAGTTCCAGCACCGACATTTTCTCGATGAAGGAGATGAACTTTTCCATCTCTTCCGACACTGTGACTTGGGTTTCTTCGCTCATGGTCGTATTCTCCGAGGGTTAAGCTGCTTTTTCTTTCTTGTCCGCGATGGCTTGTAACACGTAAACGATGCTTGCCGTCTTCTGGCTGAGCACCGTGACCAGGTTGCGGGCCGGACCCTGCAGGACGCCCAGCATCATGGACAGGAGCACTTCGCGCGGCGGCAGGTCCGCCAACACTTCGATGCCGGCCTTGTCCAGGCGCTTGCCGTCCAGCACGCC
>CAITSE010000034.1 GCA_903894975.1 uncultured Lentisphaerota bacterium | reverse complement strand
TCTGGACTTGGATGAAACTCATGGAAGCCTCCGGGTTTAGCCGATAACAAGTAATATATGATAGCTACAAGATAATGCAAATGCAATCTCAGCGAGAACCCAAATTTTATGTAGCTACCACAAGCGGGGGTGTTTTAGGTCTCGACCGGGCGCGAACCCAGTTCCGCCGTCTGGCCTGCCTGGAAACCGCCACGCCTGAAATGGCGCGGATCGTGGCGCGCACAGCCCCCCTGCGGCTGACAGAAGAGACTCTTGCAGAAGTGCCGCAAGGCGAGAGCAGGGTTCAGGGGTCAGGGGTCAGGACTGGGAAAGCATGGCATCCATCGGATTCCTCCTCCTGAACCCTGACCCCTGAACTCTTTCTTCAGGAAGCGACCGGTCCCAGGACGGTTTCCAGGGCGGCGTTCAGTTCCTGGAGATTGTAGGGCTTGAGCAGGACGGCCTGAAATCCGTGCCCGGCCGGATCCACGACCACGGGATCGCCGGAATATCCGCTGGTGGCGATGGCGCGCAGGCCGGGATCCAGTTTGCGCAGGGCGAGAACGGTGTCGCGGCCACCCATGCCGCCGGGAATGGTGAGGTCAAGAATGGCGGCATCGAACCGGCGGCCACCGGCCAAGGCCTGCTCCAGAACGGTGACGGCGCGTTCGCCGGATTCGGCGGTTTCGATTTCACAGCCCAGGCTGTCAAGCATTTTCCGGAGCATGACAAGCAGGTAGGCCTCATCATCCATGACGAGGATGCGCGCCCTGGGTTTCACGCCGGGAACCGTTCCGGCCGGTGCGGGGCCGGCGGCCGGCATTACCGCCGGGGCCGTTTCTGTCACCGCCCCCCCGGTTGTCCGGGCAACCGGCACGGCTCCGGGCCGGGCCGGCAAGTGCAGGGTGAAAATCGCACCACCGCCGGGAACCGAGTCGGCCGTGATCAGACCGCCATGTTTTCGCAAGATGGAAGACGCAGTGGCCAGACCCAATCCGCAACTTCCCGGCTTGGTGGTGAAGAACGGATCGAAAATGTGCGGGAGAAACTCCGGAGCAATGCCGGGCCCGGTGTCCTGAAACATGACGCGCACGGCCGGCCCAGGCGAAAGCGGAAATGGCGCGGTGTCTCCGGCCGCGACATTATGGGCACGGACGGTGAGCGTGCCGCCGCCGGGCATGACCTGTTTGGCATTGATCACCAGATTGCCCACTGCCTGGCCCATCTGGGTGGCATCCACCTCGCATGGCCAGAGCGTTTCGGGCAACTCAAACTCCGCCCGGACATTGGCCCCGGAGAGCGCGAAGCGGACCGTTTCCCGCAGGAGTCCGGCCAGATCAACCACCTGCTTCACCGGCTCCCCGCCCCTGGCAAAATCCATGAGCTGCCGGGAAAGCTCGCGGGCGCGCCGGGAAACCTCCAACGCTTCGTCCAAAAGATCCATACACCGAGCCAGGTCTCCGGCGGCCGCCCGGTTCCGAGCCAGCTCGAGGTTTCCAAAGATGCCGCCGAGCAAGTTATTGAAGTCATGGGCGACGCCGCCGGCCAGGAGACCGACCGCTTCCATTTTCTGGGCGCTACGCAGGCCGGCCTCGGTTTCCAGCCGTTCGATTTCAACCGCGGCCAAAGTGGCGAAGAGCGACAGCACCTGGCGCGCCAGGGAATTGTTCCCGAGGACGGGCCGGTCATGCGCGGCGGCCAGCACCCCGAGGGTCCGGCCGTCGGCCGCCACCAAAGGAACCCCCAGATAGGCTTCAGCCTGCATTTCCACAAGTAGTTTGGCCCGCGGAAAACGGGCCTGCACACTCTGGGAAAAACACTGGAATCCGTCTTTGAGGATAACCTCGCAGGGAGTGCCTTCGGCGGAAAAAGCCAGGTCCGCGGTGATCTGGCCGGCGGCGCAGAACGCCAGGGTCTGCAAGTGTCCGGGCCGGGCCGGATCCAACCGTGCGGCAAAGGCGTAGCGCATGTGAAGGATGCTGGCCAGTTCACGCACCAGAAGCTTCAAATAATCGAGGCCGGCGGCGGTGCTGGTCTTGCGGAATACGGCTTGGATCGCGGCGTCGGTGCGCTTACGGTCGGTGATGTCACGAGCCACGGTCAGGACCGCGGCCACCTCCCCGCTCGAACTGAGTTCGGGGTTGAGCTGCCAGTCGAAAACCCGGGCGCCGAACTGCGTTTCCATCTCAAACTCCACCCGGAGGGAACGGGCATTCCGGACCACGGCTCCGACCTGTTCCTCCCAAACCCGGAGCAGGCCGCGCGGCAGCCCCAAAGCCGCAAGCGACTGGTTGCCATCACAACGGTCCCGGCTCAACCCCAGCCATTCCTCCGCCGCCAGATTGGCGAACAGCGGCCGGGCCGCTGGATCAAAAAGGACAATCGGATCCAAAATGGTCTGGACCAGGCCCCGGTAGCGTGCCGCCCGCTTGCGCAGTTTATTCTCGGCCCGATTCTGTCGAATTACCAGCAGCAGAATGACACCCGCAGCGACCACCGCCTCCAAAAGGAAAAAAGCCCCCACCGAAAACGGCGGCAACGCCCGGAGCCGGGAATTCGAAACCGACTCATTCCTGGACGCCCGACTTTTTCCCGCGCCGCTTTCCGCCGCCGCCAAAACCACAGGCGCCGTGGCCATCACCAGTAAAAAAAACACGGCGGACACCGGACGGAAAACCTTGCGAAAAAATAAAACCCGATAGGTCATTTCGGCTGGCCCGGATTTTTCGGCGATCCAATCAATTCTTTGAGATGCTTCACATAGGCCTCCGCACCGCCCGGCTGATATCCGGTCTTCCCCACCACCGTCCCGTCCGGACTCAGAATCAGAATCGTCGGATAACCGCGGACGCCGTACTTCTTAGCCAGCTCCTCGTTCTGCTTCACCGTCTTGGCCGAGAGTTTTTTCTGCCGCGGAAAATCCGCCACCATCAACACCAGGTTATCCTTCGCGTAATCCTTGAATTCCTTCTTGCTGAACACTTCGCGATCTAACTTGATGCACCAGCCGCACCAATCGGACCCGGTGAAATCCAGCAGAATCGGTTTTCCGGAAACCTTGGCCGCCGCCGCCGCTTTGTCGTAATCATCCTCCCAGTTGTCCTTGGCCCGGACCAACCCGGCGGACAACAGCAGGACGGTGACAGACAGAAACATCAGACGAAATCGGGTGCGCATATTCATGAGTGAATTCCTCGCATGACAGATGAGACCTTCGCGAAAACGGCGTTACGGCAAGCAACTCATTCTACTCCCGTCAGCATACAACCCGGCAAGGAATTTGGCAAGAGTCCACCGATACGATTCGCGTTCATTCGCGGTTATTAGCGGTTCATTTTCGCCGAGGAATTAAAAACATGTTTTTATTACTAAATTATATAACACTTTCTTTTTTAACCGCTAATGAACGCGAATGAACGCGAATAAGTTTTAACTTAAGAACACGTTATACGGAAGACGTATCATGTTATTCTGTCTGTGACCCGACGAATTCATCCAGGAGAATCCGAACATGATCCGCGTCATCGCCACCCTCTCGCTGAAACCGGATTGTCGCGCGCGCTTCCTCGAAATCCTCGCCGCCAACGTCCCCCTGGTCCTGGCCGAACCCGGTTGCCTGGAGTACCAGCCCATGATCGATATTCCGTCGGGCCTGCCGCCGCAAATTTCCCTCCGCGCCGACGCCGTCATTCTGGTCGAAGCCTGGAAAAGTTTGGCGGCGTTGCGATTACACCTCAGCGGCCTGCCCCACATGTTGGCCTACAAACAGGCGACGCGCGAATTTGTAGAAAGCGTTTCGCTGCAAGTTCTTGCACCTTCATGATTTGAAATTCCCCGGCCGCGGCGAGAATGACTCCACATTTTTTTCCGCGAAAAGATTTGTCATATCCATTTGGGCACGATATAGTCCGGTAAAGTTCGGTGTTCTCCTTGGAGCCTTGTTTTGCGAAGAACATCCCAACCGCCCGACCCAGGGCATGCCCGGCGGCATTCACGCCACCGGTTGACATAGCCGGAACAGGAACCCATCCTGCGTCAGGACTAGGAGAAACACACATGCCCGTGAAGAAGGCCCCCGCGAAAAAAGCCGTGAAGAAGGCTGCCCCCGTCGCCAAGAAGGCCGTGAAAAAGGCCGCTCCGGCGAAGAAGGCTGCCCCGGCCAAGAAGGCCGCTCCGGCGAAGAAGGTTGTGAAGGCCGCTCCGGCCAAAAAAGCCGCCCCGAAAAAGGGTGGCAAGAAGTAAGTTCTGACGTCAGAAACTGTTCTGACACGAGAAGAGGCGGCATCCTGCCGCCTCTTTTTTTATTCCCACTGAGGGTCAATACCCCGACCCTCTGGGTCGCTTAAGGGTTTGGCTGGTCGGAGCGCTGAAGGCGCGGCTTCATCATAGCCTGGGGCAACGCCCCAGGTGAAAACGACAAAGAGAATGGAGCCCTGTAGTGCATGCGCGTCAACTTAAGGAAAAAATCGAACGTCGAACATTCAACATTGAACGTTGAACGTCGAAGGAAAATCCGGTCGGTTTGAGATTAGATTTATCGCATGACTTCCAATTCGACGTTGGACGTTCAATGTTCGATGTTCGACGTTCGCATTTAGTTGTTTTCTAGAAGATTATGGTTCTTAAGTTTACGCGCATGCCTGTAGGAACGAACCATTTGGGGTTGTGTAGGCATAGGCGTCAAAATCCCGGTCGCAAATCTAAAATCAAAAATCACCAATCCAAAATTCTCCGCGCCTCCTCTGCGTCCGCCTCTCTTTTCCGTCGTATCACTCGACCCTAATTTCGACCCGATCGGCGCGGCCGCGGTCATCCACACAGACCAGGATATGGCGGCCGCGCGCCAACGGCCAGGAGAGAGTTTCCGCCGGCGTGGTGTTGCCCACCGGCAGGTCATCCATCAGCCAATGCAGCCGCCCGTCCCCGTCGCCGTCCACGGCCGCGCCGCGGAGGGAAAGCCGTTGCGGAACCCCGCTCAGATTTTCCATGACGCGGAAGATCTGTCCGCGCGCCGGGGACAGAATACGCGGCCCGCCGCCGGCCGCCGACTCCACCCGTTGCAAAACCTTATTATTTGCCACCAAAGAAGATGCGCATCCGGTTCGGGCCAGGAACGCCATCACCTCCGGCGGCCACACTTCACGGACAGCCGCCGCCGCATCCCCGGTTGCAGCCACCCGCCGATGCACCGCGCAGGGCTGGGGACGAGAGACTCCGGCCAGACAATCCTCCTCCACCGTCTGCGGACAATACGGCCCCGGCGGGAGGCCGCTGACGGCGCAAACCATGCGCCGGGCCACGCCGGCGGGACGCACAAACCACGGCGCGTCGCGACCGCGGTACAAGTCGTAAATCAGATCCCAGACAAACGGCGCCGCGGTCTTGGTTCCCACCAATGCCGCCGCCGGGTGTCCGTCGGGATTGCCCAACCAGACGCCCACGACATAGTCCGGGTTCCACGCCACGGTCCAGGCGTCGCGGAATCCGGCTGAGGTGCCGGTCTTCCAAGCAAATCGCGGCGCCCTGGTCTCGACCCGTTGTCCAGTGGCGGCCAAAGCGCGTTCGTCCCCGCCGAGCATGTCCGCCACGAGCCAGCAGGCCTCCGGAGAAAAAACGCGAACGGCTTCACGGGCCGCCTCTTCACTATTTTCGTTTTCATTCAGGCGCAAACGGTTCCAAATACCGCCGCGGGCCAGACAGGCATAGGCGTTGGCCAAATCCAACAGGCGCACTTCACAACCGCCCACGGCCAAACCCAGGCCGTACTGTTCGGCCGGCCGATCCAGCGTGCCCAGGCCGAGCCGGCGCAAAGTCTGGTAAAAAACCGGCTGCCCGACTTCCTCGACCACGGCCAGCGCCGGCAGGTTGAGGGAGAGCACCAGGGCGTCGCGGGCCGACACCAGCCCGCAATAACCGCCGTCGAAATTTTCCGGCTGGTAATCACGGAAACGCCGCGGCACATCCGCCAGAACCGTTCCCGGGGTGAGCCGCCCCTGGTCCATGGCGAGCGCATAAGCAAACGGTTTCAACGCCGACCCCGGCGAACGCGGCGCCATGGCGCCATTGACCCGGCCGCGGCGTTCGCGGTCCCAATAATCCGGTGAACCGACCAGGGCGCGCACCGCGCCAGTGCGGACATCCAGGATCACCGCCGCGCCGCCCGTGATCCCGTCGGCGCGCCACTCCGGACGGCGTCCCGTCACCTGCGCTTCAAGCATGGCCTGAAGCCGTGGGTCCAGGGTGGTGCGGAAAATCAGCTCATGCGTTTTATCCTTTCCCGCAGTTTGTTGCAACACAAGGTCGGTAAAGTGCGGCGCGCGGAACGGGTCGCCTCCGGCGCGCACCGCCAGCGGTTCGGTCCAGGCCGCGGCACACTGCGCCGCCGTGATCATGCCGCAGGCCCGCATCCGGTCCAGCACATACTGCTGCCGCGCTTTGGCCCGGGCGAAATGCCGGTCCGGCCGCAGCCGCGACGGCGACTGCGGCAACCCTGCCAGCAGCGCCGCCTCGGCCAGCGAAAGCTGTCCCGGATCCTTGCCGAAATAGCGGCGACTAGCGGCGCCGGCGCCGATCAGGTTCGAACCGAAAGGGACGCGGTTCAGGTACTGCTCCAGAATCTCCGTCTTGTCGAGACGGCGCTCGAGTTGCAGGGCGCGGAAGGACTCGATCACTTTGGTGCACCAGGTTCGCGGACGCGGTTCGACCTGGCGCACAAGTTGGGTCGTCAGCGTCGAGGCCCCGGAGCAGCGGCGCAGATGCGTGAGGTTCTGCCAGGCCGCGCGCAGGATGGAAAGCGGATCCACCCCCGGATGCTGCCAGAAGCGCCGGTCCTCCGCCGCGACCATCGCCCTGGCCAGCCAGGCGGCGTTGGAAAGTTCCCGCACCGGCCGGCAATCCACATCCCCCGGCCCGAGCGTCACCCGCAACGGCGCGCCGGTGCGGTCAACCAGAACCGTGGACGAGGGATAGAACGCAACTTCCTCCATGGGAAACGGGAACAGGAACCACGCCGCCGCCAACAGGACGCCCGCCGCGACCAGACCACGGAGGCCGCCGCGCCGGAACCGGCGCCAGAATTCCTTGGTGCCCGGTCGGAGCCAGCCAGTTCGAGTTTGGATAAATTTGCTCTTCATCATTTCGACTTCGGACGGTTCCGGACTTCAAATTCTCCACGGCCGCGGCAACTGCGGACATCAGGATCATACATCGCCTCGGCGGTGAGAGCCGGCAGGACGAAACGCCCCGGCGTCACCGCACGGACGGTATAGAAATACTGACGGACTCCGCTCATGCCGCGGCTGAAAAGCAGAACCCGGTCGTCGCGGACATCGCGGCTCGCCACCCAGTCATGCGCGTTCTTCAGTTCCGCCGGCGGGGCGGCGGGGTTCTCGACCTCGAGCCCGGCGGGGAGCAGGTCGCAGACCACCACATTGTCCAGTTCCGCGCCGCCGGTGTCGACGGTCAGGCGCACGGTCAACCGGTCGCCCGCAACGCAGCCCGGTTCTTTCAGCGCATTTCCCTGTTCGTCCAGGAATTCCCGGCGCACTTTCAGACCGCTGAAATCCCCCTCCTCCTGCGCACCACCGGCAGGAACGCCTTCAGCCAGAACCAAGTAATGGCAGACCCCGGGGCCGTCGTTGCGCAACCGAAGGGCACCCGCGCCGCCCGGCCGGCCGGAATCCCAGCGCAACGGTTGTTCGCGGTTGAAGCGCGTCGTGACGCCGCCGGCTTCCAAAAAACCGTTGAACGGATTGCGGTCAGCGGGCACGGCCCGCGCCAGTTTCCCCAACGCCAGCAGGACCATCGCGTCATCCTGCGTGGTGTACCAATGTCCCTGGTTCTGAAACTTTTCCAAACTCGCCACCAGCCGCGGCACCGCGGGATTTTTGGGATCCACATCCACCCAGGCGCCGAGCAGCAGCGCGGCGTCGCGGATGCGGCTGGACGGAATGCCGCCGCCGTCGCGCAACAGCGCGCCGGCCGCGGCCTCCAGCGGCACGGTCTTCAGGAGCGCCGTCGCGGCGCGCGGGTCGCCGGCATGCAGCAACGCCGAGGCGATGTGGATGCGGGCATCGAGCCGCAAGTCCGGAGCCAATTCCCGCAACCGCGCTGTCCAACCCAGATGGGGCCGGCCGGCCCGGGCCAGGACAAAACAGGCATAGGCGCGGCGGCTCATCTCTTCCTCCCAGCCACTGGCGCCGGCCTCATTCTGGACCGGCGCGTCCAATTGCATCTTGAGCCAGTTCAGGGCGGCGTCCAGGCGCTCGGCCGGGACCTCGTTTCCGGCCGCTTTCGCCTCGACCAGGAAATGAATGGCGTACGTCCCCGCCCAGTTGGCGGTCTCGGCCGCGCCGGGCCACATGCCGAAACCGCCGTCGGCATGTTGCATGGAGAACAAACGCAGGATACCGGCCTGAATGAACGGACCAGTTTCACCGCGGTCCAGGCCGCGGGGTTTGGCGTATGCAACCAGATCCTCCAGGTACAGCAGCGGGAAGGCCGAGGATGTCGTCTGCTCCACGCAGCCGTAGGGATAGCGAAGAAGGAAGTCCAAGCCGCGCAACAACTTCAGGATAGACTGTCCCGAGGCATGCACCGACCACCAGGGCGTTTCCGGCATCAGTTCCGGCGGCACGGGCAACGTCAGTTCGGCGCCGCCGGCCAGCGATCCGGCGAAGGTTTGGGTAACCGGCGCCGCCGCCGGACGGATTGGCAGTTCGAGGGTTTCCTCGTACTTCTCCGCTCCGGCCGTGACCGTGACGGTGCAGAGCGCCTTGCCCGGGGTTTTACCCGCCTCCAGTTCCACCGGAACCGTGGCGGACGCGCCGGCGTCCAACGTCACCAAGCCCTCGGGTTTTGCCGCAGACAGGGGACCGCCGCAGGCCACGCGCCAACGCACTTCCTGTTTCGCGCCGGTTTCGTTGAAGATGACCAGCTCCGCCTGGAAGCGGTCGCCGGGCGCGGCGAAACGCGGCAGCGCCGGCTGCACCACCAGCGGACGTTTCACCGTCACCGGCGTTTCGGCGGAACCGGTGCGCACGGCGTCATGGGCCACGGCCATGAGCCGCAGGCGGCCGGTGAATTCCGGCACATGCAGAGTCGCCTCGCCGGTACCGTCCGCGCCGGTGACGACCGCGCCGCGCCATAATGCGACCGGCCTGAACCTGCTGGCGCGCACCGGATTCAGCCGGCGCATCAACGCCCCGGCGCCGCCGTCGCCGCCGATGTGCGCCGCCGCCACCGCCTGATCTTCGGTCAGCAGCGGCATGAGCAGGCTGTAAAGATCATGGGATCCGACGGCCAGCGCCCGCTGCGCCAGAAACGCGCGGATCGGATCGGGCGTCGCAAAGTCCGTCAACCGGCAGATCCCCTCGTCCACCGCCATGAGCGTGACCGCTGCGGGCACGCCGCGGCCGGGATCTTCCCCCGCCACGGTGCGAAGCTTGACCGTCAGATCCGATTGCGGCCGGATTTCCGCGGGCGCCTCCAGCGTCACCGCCAGCCGGTGCCCGGACACTTCCACCGGCAAAGCCACGGCGCCCACCGCCCGATGCGCCGACCAGACGGCCTCGGCCACCGCCGGACGGACCAAGCTGATCACGGCATATACGTTCGGCATGAATTCCGCGCGCACCGGGAGTTCCACTTCGGCCGTGTTCTTTTCCAGGGTCACCAGCCGAGCCTCCAGCACCCGGTCAGATTCGAGCGTCAGCAACGCCAACCCGCTGAACGGGGCCTTGATCAGCAGCCGCGCGGTTTCGCCGGGATGATAGCCCTTGCGGTCGAGCGTCAGTTCGACGCGGTCCGGTTTCTCCCGCGCCCAGCTCACCCAGCTCTGCTCAGGCGCGGCGGCCTGGATCTCCACACTGGCGGAAACTCCGCAAAACGGATCGCGGAGGATCACGACATATTCGCCGGCCTGCGCCGGGGTGAACCGGAACTCGCCGGCGCCGCCGGCCAGCGTCACCGTGCCCTCGCCCGCCGGAGACAGGATCTTTTCAGATTCCCAGGTCCAGCCGCCGTCCTCGGTCCGGCGCATGACCGTGTTCCAGGTGACGCGGCGGATTTCCGCCTTGAGCTGGTTGGTGGCGGGTTGCGCCTGAACGCCGTCGGGGCGGACGGCCGCAACCTGGACTGCCATTTCCTCGCCGGTGCGCACCACGCCGCCATCCCGCGTCGTCTTGAGCCCAAGGTAATACGGATACGCATCGACCGGAATCGTGGCGGCCGCGGCCACCGGCCGGCCGCCGGGCTCGACCACCACCGCCTCCACCAGCGCCTGCAGGGCCGAAGGCGGCTGCACCGCACCGACCGCCGGAAATTTGAACTCCCCGCGGCCATCCGCATTCAACGTGCCTTTCCCCAGGTCGCGGCGGGAGCCGGCATACGCTTTGGTGGCGTCGCGGAACCGGTACCCCGGGAAACCCGCAGCCTTGAAATCAACCGGCTCAAGAACAGCCCGGGCCTCGACTGGAAGTCCTGCGGCAGTGGCGCCGAAAAGATGGTGCGCGGAAACCGCAAAAGAGAAATCCTTGTCCGCCGCGGCGCGCACCGGCAGCTTCTCCAACGCCACCAGAATCTGCGGCGGCACAAAATCCTCCAGACGGATCGCGGTGCCGCCCAGTTCCGTGAACGTTCCGGGCATGACCAGGCGCACGTCGTAGCGCCCCGTCGGCAGATAGGCCGGCAGTTCCAGACTGCATTCCGCGGCGCCGGCGGCATCCACCGTCACGGGCAGGTCGCGGAAGACCTTCCCGTCCGGCTTGCGGATGCGAAACACGGCAGGGAACGGCGCCGGCGCCTCCAGGCGGGCATTGCGCACCAACGCCTTGGCCTGCAGCGTTTCGCCGGGGCGGAAAATCCCGCGGGCCGTGAACACAAATGCTTCACATCCCTCTCCTTGCAGATACGGCCGGCCTTCGACGCCCGGAGAAAAACTGACACCCGTCCCGGACAACGGCAGGAAGGAAAGCTCGTCGCCCGCGGCCGCGGTGACCAGAAACGGGGTCGCCTCGCTTTCAGTCGGCAGCTTGAACGGCAAACGCACCAATCCGTCCGCGCCGGTCACGCCGCGGGCCAGTTCGGTGTTGTTTGAGGCGTACAGCGTTACCTGCGCCCCGGCCACCGGCTGAGCCGTCGGCAACGACGTCACCCAAACCAGAGCGCCGGCCGCGTCGCTTTTCACGGAAAGTCCAAGGTCGCTGACCACCAGCAACCGGGAAACCGCTTCGGGCGGACGCTTCATGGACGCCATGGCATGCGGTCCGGGCTCGGCCCGCAACAGCCAGATCCCGCGCGGCGAACGGCCGGCGCAAAGGGTCGCCAGGTTGACGTTGAATTTCCGGATTTCGTTTTCCCGGCCCGCGACGTCATAGGTCTGCCGCAACACCGCGCCGGTGAGGGCTTCCGCGGCGCCGGAATCATGGTCGCCGTTGCCCCCCTCGCGCAGGGCCAGGAACACCAGGTTCTGCGGCAGCACCGGCCGCAGCGTCACCGTACAATCCGGCAGACTGACCGCGGCCAGCGGCACGTTCAGGCTCCCGCCCGGCGGCAGGTAGCGGCCTTCCCGCGTCACCGTCAGGGAAGGCTTGCGCTCCGGGAACTGCACCTGCCGCGTCACCGGCCGGGCCAGCGCCGTACCGGCCCGGGAACGCAGCGCGGGACGCACCGTCACCTCATACACGCGC
Source organism: uncultured Lentisphaerota bacterium (assembly GCA_903894975.1). Taxonomy (GTDB): domain Bacteria; phylum Verrucomicrobiota; class Lentisphaeria; order Oligosphaerales; family CAITYL01; genus CAITSE01. Next base: position 2,056 of record CAITSE010000034.1, on the reverse strand, counting down.
CCCGGCTCGAAGTCGCCGGAGAGACGAAGACCGTTGTAATAACTTTCTTCGCACCAGAAATACGACTCAGTCGGCACCACGGAAAATTTCACTTCCGGCTTAATTTCAATGGCGGCGGCGGCCGTCGCGGCGTCCGGCTTTTCCGTAAAATCCAGCAACAATTCACAGGGACCGAAGGACGGGCTGCGCGCCCCGCTCCGGGTCAGCGCAAAGGTTCCCTTGATTTCAACCTTGGCCACCACGCCCTCCCGCAAACCCAGCGTGCCGGAAGACGGCGCCACGCCCTTGCCGATTTTCAGATTGAGCGCCTCGGGAAGCCGCTCTCCCCAATTCTGCCGCAGCAGCACCTTCGCGGATCCGGCGGAATTCATCAACTCCTCCTGGCTCAAGGGTGGGAAAACCTGGCCCGCCGCCCAGATCCCGGTCACCGTCAGGTTCTGCCGCAATGACGCCAGGTCGGGCGGAGCGTTGAATTCCAATTCGACGGTCACTTCATGGGTGCCATAGTTGCTCTGAAATCCCACCTGCCGGGCGCCCATGAAACGCAACGGTTCAGTCCTGAACCGCAACGCTTGCGGAGTCCGCACCGGACGGCCGGCCGGGCTGAACAGGTCATTGCCGAAAACCACGGCGTATTCGGTGCACAGCGGCCAGTTTTTCGCGGGCTGGAAAACCAGACGGTTGGGCTTGCGCCAGGTCCAGCGACCGGGGACATCCGGGAGAATTCGCGCCGGGGCATCCTTCAGCGGTTGGCCGCACTCGGCATCCGCCGCCATGGGCGCGGAAAAGACCCACTCCAGCGCCTGTGCGCCGTCCAGGTTCCCGGGATCAGCCGGAGCGACCAGGCTGGCCGTGACCACGTCCGTCGTCACCCGTCCTTGTTTCCATTGCCAATACCAGGCGCCATTGAGCAGCAGGAACGCGAACCCGAGCAGGAAGAACCAGCCGGAACGGACGCCGCCGGAGCCTGTCGCCCCCGGATTCGTGCCGACGCCGGCCCCGGCTTCCGGCGAATCTCCGGCGGCAAAGGCCTCCGGCGGATCCATTTCTGCGAGCACGACGGCAAGGTGCTCCGGCGTCGGCGCATCCCCGCCTTTGGCCCGGAGCGCCTCGTGGATGTGCGCCTCCAGGTCGCGCAGCAGTTCCCGCTGCGCCGCATCCGACCGGCCGGCCACCTCCGCCGCCGCCGCCACCGCTTCCAGATAGTTCCGGATCTTTTCCTGCAGGTCTTGTGTGAGATTCATGTTCGGCTCCCTCAAAATGGCAAAACCAGACACCATGTCCAGTCCATCATGCAAACTTCATCCTTCAGACTTTCCGCAACTTGTCCAGTTCCGTGACGACTTCGCCCCAGCAGGCGTTCATCTCGGCAACGCGGGCGCGGCCGGCGGCGGTCAGCGAAAAATAACGGCGCGGCGGGCCGCCGGGCGACGGCAGGTCGCGCACCTTGAGGCACCCCTCCTGCTTCAACCGGGCCAGCACCGGATAGACCGTGCTCTCGGACACGGCCAGAATGCCGGTCTGCTGCAAGGTCTGCACGATCTCATACCCGTAGCTTTCGCCGCGGCGCAGCAGATTGAGCACGCACAGCTCGACGAGCCCCTTGCGCAGTTGAGTGATCCATCCGTCCATGCACTACTCCGAATTGCGTACTACGTGAAACATAGTAGACAACCCGGACCGCCGCAAGCAGCCACGGAAAATATGCTGTAACTATTTGGTGTACTGGAAGGAAGAATCGGGGAGAGGGCATTCTCCACTCTCCCCGAACCCCTCTGGAGAGGGTCATTCGACCCGTTTCCTTTTTGAAAAGCAGGCGTGACGAAATCCGCTGGCGGAAGAGAACGTCGGCGAGATGACCGCGCCAGGAACCGCCAGCGCATTTCGCCCCGCCCGGCTGTTGCCAAATGGAACCGTGGCCGCTGCCACCCTCCAGGGCATGCGCGTAAACTTAAGGAAAAAAACGAACGTCGAACATTGAACATTGAACGTCGAACGTTGAAGTAAAACCTGACCGGTTCAAGCTTCTATGCACCGCATGGATCCCGATTCGACG
>CAITSE010000033.1 GCA_903894975.1 uncultured Lentisphaerota bacterium | reverse complement strand
TCTGGACTTGGATGAAACTCATGGAAGCCTCCGGGTTTAGCCGATAACAAGTAATATATGATAGCTACAAGATAATGCAAATGCAATCTCAGCGAGAACCCAAATTTTATGTAGCTACCACAAGCGGGGGTGTTTTAGGTCCTGAATACCTGAACTTCGACTCTTGTCTTCAGGACCTTCGGGATGCAGGCGATGTCTACCGCCTCAGCGGCTTCTGGACCTGCTTCTATCATGACATGGCCAATCTCTTCGGCATGGAGGAATACTTCGTCAAGATGTACACCCACCCGCAGGTCGTGCAGGCGGCAACGGATCGGGTCTGTGAGTTCTATTATGAGGCCAACGAGCGATTCTTTCGCGTTGCCGGCGATCTGGTGGACGGCTACTTCTTTGGCAACGACTTCGGCACCCAGTTGGGCCTGATCTGCGGGCCGGCCCAGTTCGACGAATTCATTCTCCCCTGGTTCCGGCGCTTCACCGAACAGGGACACCGCCATGGGCACCAGGTGGTGCTGCACTCCTGCGGTTCCATCCATGCCGTCATCGGGCGGCTGATCGACGCGGGGGTCAACTGCCTGCACCCGTTGCAAGCCAAGGCCGCCAACATGGATGCCGACACGCTGGCGCGTGACTTCAAGGGCAAGATCGCGTTCATGGGCGGCATTGACGCCCAGGATCTGCTGCCCAAAGGCACGCCCGAACAGATCAAGGCCGAGGTCCGGCGCGTCAGGGCCCGGCTCGGGCCGAACCTGATCATCAGCCCCAGTCATGAGGCCGTCCTGCCGGACGTGCCGCCCGCGAATGTGGCCGCGATGGCGGAGGCGGCGGCCGAGAGTGCTTGCTGACCGGAATTATTCATGAGAAAGCGAAACGTGACAACCGGGTTCATGACTAATTCAGGCTAAGGAACAAACAACCATGGTGAAAAAAATCCTGGCGGCGGGTTGGGTGGGATTGGGCCTGGCGCAGACGGCGGCGTGGGCGGACGTAAAACTGCCGGCTATTCTCAGCCACAACATGGTCGTGCAGGCCGGCAAGACCGTGCCGGTTTGGGGTACGGCAGACGCCGGGGAAACGGTGACGGTGACGCTGGCGGGACAGACTCAGGCCGCCACCGCCGATGCCAACGGCAAGTGGATGGTGAAGTTCTCCCCCGTACCGCCCGGCAACCTCGGTGAAATGACCGTTGCAGGGAATAATACACTGGCCGTGAAGAACATCCTGGCTGGTAGCGTCTGGGTCTGTTCCGGACAATCAAACATGCAGTTCGGCATGAGTACTGCGCACAACGCGGCAACGGAACTGCCCAGGGCGCAGTATCCGAAAATGCGGCTGTTCACGGTTGCCAATGCCATCGCGTTCAAACCGAAGACGGACTGCGGCGGCCGGTGGGTGGAATGCACGCCGGAGACGGCAAAAGGGTTTTCCGCGGTGGCCTATTTCTTCGGCCGCGAGTTGCACATCGCCTCCGGCCAGCCCGTGGGGCTGATTCACGCCTCGTGGGGCGGGACGCCGGCGCAGTCCTGGGTGAGCCTCGACGGGTTGGACAAGGACAACGCGCTCAAAGATGCCTATGGCGACCCGTTCCGCAACACCATGGAAACCATGCCGCAGTTGAAAGAGAAGTACGTCCGGGAAACCCTGCCGAACTATGAGGAACAGGTGAAGAAATGGCAAGAGGACGCGAAAAAGGCCAAGGACGAAGGCCGCAATCCGCCCCGGCGCCCTTCAAACCCGGCGCCCCTGACCAAGGTCCCGGAACGTCCATGCTCTATAACAGCATGATTGCCCCGCTCATTCCCTATGCGATCGCAGGCGTGATCTGGTATCAGGGCGAGGCGAACGCCGGAAAGGCCGTGCTGTATCGCACACTGTTCCCGCGCCTGATCTCAGACTGGCGCGAAAAATGGGGCCAGGGCGATTTTCCCTTCTTTTTCGTGCAACTGGCCAATTACGAGAAGCGCGCGACCGTTCCGACCGGCATCGGCGCCTGGAACTGGCCCTTGCTGCGGGAGGCCCAGACCATGACTCTCAAGCTGCCCAATACCGGCATGGCGGTGACCATCGACATCGGCGAAGAAGACATCCATCCCAAAAACAAAATGGAAGTCGGCCGGCGCCTGGCGCTGTGGGCGGAGAAAAAGGTGCTCGGCAAGGATGTCGTCTGCTCCGGCCCGCTCTACAGCGGCATGAAGATTGAAGACGGCAAGGTGCGCCTCAGCTTCACTGAAATCGGCGGCGGCCTCGTGATCGGGGCCGCACCCGCCATCTGGGCCGATGCCCTCCTCGCCCAGCCTCTCCCTGACCTCAAGGGGTTCGCCATTGCCGGGGAAGATCAGGCCTGGGTGTGGGCCGACGCCAAAATCGACGGGAACAGCATCGTCGCCTGGAGCGACAAAGTGGCCAAACCCGTTGCCGTGCGTTACGCCTGGGCCTTTAATCCGGAGTGCAATCTCTACAACCGCGAAGGGCTCCCTGCCAGTCCGTTCCGGACCGACGACTGGATCAAGTGATCGGAACGAAATGTACGCAAGAGTTCATGCCATGTCCATTGAAATCGACAGTGTCCTTTCCTCCATGAGCCTGGAACAGAAGGCCGGGCAGGTCTTCACCTTTCAGAAAACCGGATCCATGATCCAACCCGAAGACAGCAAGGCCATCCAGGAACTGCACTGCGGCGGGTTCCGCCTGCATCCCTGGGAAGGCGCCGCCCACGACTACTGCAAGCCTGGCGACAAAGCCAACGCCATGTCGCCCAAGAAGAAATACCTCGGCTCGCCGTACCTGACCCCGGCACAACTCGCCGAACAGCTCAACGGGATGCAGGACCTCGCCATGGCGCGCAGCCCGGGCATTCCGCTGCACTACGCGATTGATCAGGAAGGGGACCAGTCCGGCGACTACACCCGCGGCGGCGTCGTTTTCTTCCCCAGCGCCATGGGCTATACCGCCACCGGCGACCTGGAGCTTTGCCGCCGCTGCCATCGTGTCGTCGCCAGGCAGTTGCGGGCCATCGGCATCCATTTCATTCACTCGCCGGTGCTGGACGTGAACGTGAACCCCGACAATCCGGAGATTTACACCCGATCGTTCAGCGACGATCCGGCCGTGGTCGCCAGGTATGCCGCAGTCGTGCTGGAGGCGTTCGAGAGCGAGGGCGTCTGCGGCATCGGCAAGCATTTCCCGGGCCGGGGCCAGTCGTCCGAGGACGCGCATTACGCCATTCCGCGCTATTCCTGCACCCGGGAGCAGATGGAAAAGATCGATCTGGCGCCATACCGGGCGCTGATCGGCAACGGCTTGCGGGCGATCATGTCCGCCCATACGGTGTATCCGGGCTTGGGCGACAGCGAGAATGTGGCCACGCTTTCGAAAGTGATTTTGACCGCCTTTCTGCGCGGCCAACTGGGTTTCGACGGCATCGTCACCACGGACAGCATGACCATGCGGGGCATCGTGGACAAATACGGCGTGGCGCAGGCCAGCGCGATGGCCCTGGCGGCCGGCGCAGACCTGGTACTCATGAAGAGCGGCCGGGCCGACCAGGTGGCCTGCGTTGAAACCGTAGTCCAGTGGGTGCGTCAGGGACGGCTGGACGAGTCGCGCTTAAACGATGCCGTCCGCCGCATCCTCGCGTTCAAGCGGGACGCCGGCCTGTTCAAAACTCCCAAGGTTGATCCGGCCAAAGCGGACGAACCTATCCACGCCCCTGAAAACATCGCACTGGCCGTCGAAGCGGCCGAACGCAGCGCCATGGTGCTGAAGAACGACGGCGTTCTGCCGCTGCGACCAGACCAGAAAATTCTCATCATCGAACAGAACTCGTTTTTTTGCTTCAAGGCCAATGATCTCCATTACCATGAGGGCATGCTTGGCGAAGCGGTCTACCGGTACGCTCCGCAAACCGAGGGCATCAACACCGGCTGGAGCATGAACGAAATCAACCTGGACGAAATCCGTCCCAAAATCGATTGGGCGGACGTCATCGTCTGCACGAATTTCTACGGCCGCGCTGGCGCCATGAATGACGGTGTGGTGCAAGCACTCATCGGCACGGGCAAGCCGGTGGTCGTGGTGACCAGCACGCCGTACCAGGTCAAAAGACACCGCAATGCCGCCGCGGTGCTGTTGAGCTTCCTGAACGTCACCCACGGCCTGCAGGTGTCCGCCGACATCCTCTTCGGCAAGCGCCGCGCCCAAGGCACCTGGCCGCTGAAGCATTTTATGTGGGAGTGATTACGTTTCCACGTGATTCCATCAAACCCTGCAAACTGAAACCCAAACGCTTGGACAACCCGATGCCCACCGCCAATGCTTACGGCCATTTTGATGACGCCAACCGCGAGTATGTCATCACCCGCCCGGACACACCGCTGCCGTGGATCAATTATCTGGGCAGCGAAGAGTTTTTCGGCATTATTTCCAACACGGCGGGCGGCTACTGCTTTTACCGTGACGCGCGGCTCCGGCGCCTGACGCGCTACCGCTATAACAACGTGCCGTTGGACAGCAACGGCCGTTATCTTTACGTCAAGGATGGCGACAGTGTCTGGAGCCCGTCCTGGAAGCCGGTGCGCACCAAGCTTGACCACTATGAGTGCCGGCACGGCATGGGCTACACGCAGATCGCCGGGGAGAAAGACGGCGTCGCGGTCACCACGCGCTATTTTGTGCCGCAGGGCCGGACCTGCGAGGTGTGGGATGTGCGAGTGAAGAACACCGGGACGGCCCGCAAGAGCCTCAAGCTCTGGGGGTTTGTCGAATGGTGTCTGTGGGACGCCCAGGACGACACCACCAACTTCCAGCGCAACTTCTCCACCGGCCAGGTCGAGGTTGAGCCGGGCGTGGTCTACCACGTCACGGAATACCGTGAGCGGCGCAATCACTTTGCCTATTTCTCCTGTTCGGTGCCGACGGCGGGGTTCGACACCGCGCGGAACGCCTTTGTCGGGGTACACGAGGGCTTGGACGCCCCCGCG
>CAITSE010000032.1 GCA_903894975.1 uncultured Lentisphaerota bacterium | reverse complement strand
TCGGGGAGATGGCGTTCTGCCCTCTCCCCGAACCCCTCTGCAGAGGGTCTCCGCCCCGTTTCCTTTTTGAAAGCGGGCGTGGCGAAACCCGCGGGCGAACTGTGGCGTGGTCATCTCGCCAACGCGCTCGATGCCAGCGAATTTCGCCACGCCGGGCGGTTTCCCAAATGAAAATGTGCCGAAGTCGCTCTCCAAAGGATGTCGGGGAAGGAAGAACGCATCCCCTGACTTTTTCACCCAGGTGCGAACGACCATGCTACGCTTGGGTTGACCAATCTTATTTCTCTTTTGCCGTAAAATCGGTTTTCAACTCTAGCCTGAATTATTCATAAAAAAAGTGTGAAGCTATTGCTAACATACTGAACAGCAGTATGTTATGTTTTTTTATCGACCAAAATGAAAGGCAAGAGGCTTCGCATGAAGGAAAATACCCTGGATTTGTTCGAGTTCACGCCCGTCCGCGGCAAAAAGGTGACGGCGCAGTTCGAGGACATGCAGCTCTCATCGGACGGCGGGTTGTTGCTGGCAGCGGAGGTGGAGCGTTCGCTGGGGCTCTTCGACCGGCTGGCGGACTGCATCCGGGATGAGCGGGAGTCCGGGAAGATCCGGCATCGGCTTGGAACCATGCTGCGGCAGAGGGTGTTGCAGATCTGCGCAGGGTATGAGGACGCGGACGATTGTGATCACCTGCGCCACGATCCGTTGTTCCAAACGGCCGCCGGCCGCCTTTCCGCTGAAACATGTTTTCGCGCAAGCTGTTGCCGTTCTAACGTCCCTCCGCGTGTGAACCCGGCGGCGGCGGGCCCCCGCGCCCTGAAAATACGGGGGGATGGCGGAGCCTGCCCAAAAAAGGTCAAACCGCCCGGTTTTGCCGGCCGGGAGCCTCAGTCCGAGCCTCGCACTGTCAACATGAAGCAAAAAACGCCGCGGACGCCGCCCCAACGCGGGCTTCATGAATAATCCAGGCTAGTGAACTGTTTTTCAATGTATCTCGGACGAATCGGACGCGGGAAAGACAGGGTTTTTGGCCGTTTTAAGGTCTTAACAGTCTTTACTCAAAGATTTTACGCAAAAATTTGAATCCGGAATTTGAAGATGAGAAGTATCATACCCGCTGTCGTGGCGGAAAACAAGCACCCGGGCGGGAGTGCGCCGTTTTTGGCGGGATTGTCGTCTGCGAAGAAGAATCTGACGGATCGGACGGATCGGACTGATCTGACGGATCGGGTGGGGCGATTAGGCGGGACGAGGGAACTATGCTATAATAAATAGTAGCCAAAAGCGCTGGCGCAGGCAAGGGGAATGAAAGAAGCGCCACCCGGGAGAGGGAGACTGCGATGAAGAATTGGCCAACAGATCGGTCAGATCCGTCAGATCCGTCCGATCCGCCCAATCACACCACCCCGCGCTTCCGCAGGCTGCGGCCCAGCGGTGGCTATCGCGGGACGTGCGGTTTCCAGACCGCGACGCTGATCTATGATGCGACCTACTGGTTCTGCGAGAAATTCCTTGATCCCCGTTCCCGCACGGTGGATCAGATGATACAGGCCGCCCGCAGCGGCCGTCAGAACCTTGCCGAGGGCAGTCGCGCTTCGGGCACCTCTTCCCAGACCGAATTGCGCCTGATCAATGTCGCCCGCTCCAGTCTGGAGGAGTTGCTCCTCGACTACGAGGATTATCTGCGTCACCGGCATCTCCAACAATGGGAGCCGGATTCGCCCGAAGCCCTGGCCGTGCGCCAAATCCCGCGGCGCTTCCGGCAGGACCACCACGATCAGTCAGATCGGTCCGATCCGTCAGATCCTGCCAAAACCCTACCCCAAAAATTCCCGGGGATCGGTAACCCGTCCGGTGAGGGCCGAGGCCGCCGCGGTGTAGGGGGAGGCCAGGATGACCGCGGATTTCTTCGAGCCCATGCGGCCGATGAAATTGCGGTTGGTGGTGCTGATGCAGACCTCGGTGCCGTGGGTGCGGCCGAAGGTGTCTTCGGGGCCGCCGAGGCAGGCCGCGCAGGAGGGCGGCGCGGGCGGCAGGCAGCCGGCGTCTTTGAAAATCTGCGTCAGGGTCTTGCCGAAGATGGTGATCTGGTCGAACTGTGCCGCGACTTCGGTGGTGGAGGGCACCAGGAAGGTGTCCACCGCGACCTTGCGGCCGTTGAGGACTTCGGCGGCGGCGATGAAGTCGGTGATCTTGCCGCCGGTGCAGGAGCCGATGTAGGCGCGGTCGATCTTGATGTCGCCGGCGTCGGCCGCGTTCTTGCGGTTGTCCGGGGAATGGGGCAGGGCGACGACGGGGACAAGGTCTTTGGCCTGGTATTTTTTGACGCTGATGTACGTGGCGTCCGCATCGCTGGCGAAGCAGGTGAAGGGCTTGCGGGTGCGGGCCAGGATGTAGTCGAGCGTGATGTAATCCGGGGCGATGATGCCGTTTTTGGCGCCGGCTTCGATGGCCATGTTGCAGATGGTCTCGCGCTCTTCGATGCTCAGGGCGGAGATGGTGTCGCCGGCGAATTCCATGGCGCGGTAGGTGGCACCTTCGACGCCGAGGTCGCCGATGATCTGGAGGATGACGTCCTTGGCCATGACGCCGCGGGGCAGGGGGCCGCCCTCGACCAGGAATTTCATGCTGGCCGGGACTTTGATCAGGAGTTTGCCGGTGCCCATGACGAAGGCGGCGTCGGTGTTGCCGATGCCGGTGGCGAATTGGCCGAAGGCGCCGTGGGTGCAGGTGTGCGAGTCGGTGCCGAACATGATCTCGCCGGGGCGGCAGTGCCCCTTTTGCGGCAGGGTGACGTGGCAGACGCCGGAATAGCTGTCGGTGAAGGGGATGTAGGCGTACGGCAGGTTCTGTTCCGCCGCGAAGGTGCGGCAGGTTTCAATGTTGCGCAGGCACATCTGATCTTTGGTAAAGATGTAGTGGTCCGGCGCGAGCACGATTCGTTCGCGGTCGAAGACCTTGGCGTCGCGGCCGAACTCGCGGTGGAAGATGCCGATGGTGCCCGGTCCGCAGACGTCATGGGTCATCAGGATGTCGGCCTGGACCCAGACATTGTCGCCGGCGCTGACGCTTTTTTTCCCGGCGCCCTTCGCCAGGATTTTTTCGGTAATGGTCATGGCCATGGTAAAAAGCCCGTGGTCTGTGGCTTGTGGTCTGTGGGGAGGAAGGGGAAAAACGGAAGGACGGAAGGACCGAACGAAGCGGGAAGGGTCAGCGGCTGCCGGGGATGGGCAGTTCCTTGACCGGCAGGGTCTGGACCGGCACGAACTGCTCGAGGTTCATGGCCGGCGCGGTCGCGGCGGGGCTGCCCGCAACCGTGACCGTATTGGCGGCGGGCGTGTGCCCGGACCGGTTTTTCAGGACGACGGAAACGGTCACGATGACCGCCAGGCCGACCACCACGACGCCGATCGCGATCACCGAAGGACTGAGTTTTTTCATGGGGGATGCCTTCCCGGTTGCAGAAGAAACAGGCTGGGATGAAACTTTGGCTCCGGCGGCCGGAGATTTCGCCTGGGCGGCGGCGGTCTGGGGGGCGGGGGCGGCCGGCGCCGGTTCAGGCTCAAGGCCGGGGATGCCGCCGTCCAGCACGATTTGGTATTCCCGGAGGAACGGCTCAGGATCGATCTCGTACTCACGGCAGAGTTGGCGCAGATAGGACTTGCTGTAGACGGGCGGTGGCAGGGACTGCAGGTCGTCGGCCTCCGCTTTGTTGATGAAGTCGACGGGGATCTTGGTTTTCTGGCTGACCTGCGGCGGGGACATCTGTCGGGCTTCGCGGGCTGCGCGCAAGGCTTTGCCGGTGACGCGGCGTCCGGCGGGGACTGGTTTGGTGGCGGGGGCGGTGACCACAGAGGCGGGCGTCATGCCGGTTCGGGAAGGCTCGGCGCTCCCGGCGGGGGCGCCGACTTTGGGCTCGGCCGTGGGGATTTCGGCCACGGGCGCGGCGGGTATCGGCGACCCGTCGGGTGATGTTGTCACGGCCGGAGCAGCGGGAACGGTGGGGGCGGCCGGCCGGAACGGTGAAATCTTGGGGGTGAGCGGGTAACGTACCGGCTTCACCGTCTCCTGCGGGTCGCGCGGGGCGGCGCCGGGGGAGGGTTTCCAAGTGAGCTGAAGTTTTTCCTGGCGCGGTTCGGCTGGCGCGGCGGGCACGGGGCCGGGAACGGCGGGTTTGACGTCTTCTGGCATGGGGAGCGGTTATCCTTGTCCGGGTTGGGACCGGACGTTGGCGTTTTGGTAACATACTTGCCGGGGGGCGAATGCAAGATCGGCGCGCCATTTTCAGGCGGCCGTTGCGAGGGCCGCAAAACAACGCTTTTCTCTCAGCAAGGATCTAAAAAAAGATGTTCCTGCTTTTGAACCGCTAATAAACGCGAATGAACGCGAATAGCATCCCGGTTTGATTATTAAGCGGAATTTCGCGGCCAAATCTGGTCATGAATAATTCAGGCTAACGCCGGACACCTTGGTCTCAAATTCTGTTGCGGTATAGTGGGGAGTGAACGGGTTCTGCCGTTCCGGAAATGCCGTGAAGGAGGCGACCATGGCGCGAGGGATCCGGTCAATCAAGATTTTGGGGATGTGCCTGGTGGCGGCGCTGTTGTTGGCTGGGGGCGGTCTGGTGGTCTTGGCGCGCCGGCAGGTGCCGGCGGCGGAACCGGCTCCGGATGTTGTCTCCGTGGCGGAGCTGGATCAGCTCATCGTCCGGCTTCGGCCGCTGCAGACGCCGCTGGGCAAGCCGCGCCCGTTCGACTGGCTGGCGATGTATCACGAACCGGAACAGACGTTCCGGCAATACCTGGCCTCGGAGCCGGTGCAGCCGGACCGGGTGCGCCGGGTGTTGTATGTTCAGCCGCTGGGGGCGATGACGCTGAAGCAGCGGGAAATCGTCGATCTCACCGCGGAGTTCATGCAGCGTTATTTCGGCCTGCCGGTGACGGCAATGCCCGATCTGTCGCTAAACGAGGTGCCGGCCAAGGCGCAGCGGCCGTCGCCGTTCGGCGGACGGCAGATCTTGACCGGGTATGTGCTGGACCGCGTGCTCAAGCCCCGGCTTCCGGACGATGCTGTGGCGTGCATTGCCTTTACCGCGGCGGATTTGTGGCCGGGAGAGGGCTGGAATTTTGTCTTCGGGCAGGCGTCGCTGCGCGGCCGGGTCGGGGTGTGGTCACTGGCGCGCCAGGGAGATCCAGCGGCGGGACCGGACGGCTGGCGGCTGTGCCTGCTGCGCACGCTCAAGGTCGCCACTCATGAGACCGGGCACATGTTCGGCATGGGACACTGCACGCTCTGGGAATGCAACATGTGCGGCAGCAACAGCTTGCCGGAAGCCGACCGGCATCCGCTGGCGCTCTGCCCGGAATGCCTGGCCAAGCTCTGCTGGTGCCTGGGCGTGCGGCCGGAGGAGCACCTGCGGCGGGTCTCGGAGTTCTGCGCGGCGCAGGGGTTGGAGACGGAGCGTCAGGCCGCCGCCGCGGCGCTCAAGGCCTTGCCGGCCCCGGTCCCGGAGCCGGCGGCGACCAGCCGGGAGTGACGCGGCTGGTTGCAAGCAATACGATCAGTCAGATCGGACTGATCGGACGGATCGGACGGATCGCGCCGCCCCACAGACCACGGGCCACAAGCCGCAGCCCCCTTACTCCAAGGGCCGGGCGTAGGCCGGGAAAGGGGCGGGATCGGCGCCGGGGGGGATGTGGCGCCAGCGGTCGTACATCCACAGGTACTGGTCGGGGTAGCGGCGGATCAGGGCGGCGTGGGCGGCCATGAGGTCGGCGGTCAATTCCTCGTCGGATGCATAGTCGGAGGCCGGTCGGGGCAGGGGCTGGCCGCGGAGGGAGAGCCGGCCGTTTTCGCGCACCAGGGCTCCGAGCACGAGTTGGAGATTGAGGCGGCGGGCCAAGGAGGCCGGGGCGCGGGTGACGGCGGCGGGCAGGCCGAAGAAGGGGACGAAGACGCCGCCCTTGCGCGGCGGCGTGGTCTGGTCCATGAGGATGCCGACGGGATGGCCGGCGCGGAAGGCCTGGAGCATGCCGCGCACGGCGCCGTCTTCGGGGATCGGGATCATGCCGTGATGGCGGCGGGCGGAGAGCACGAGCTTTTCGAGCTGGGGATTGCGGATGCGGGCGTAGATGACATGGAGGGCGACGCCTTGGGCTGCCAGAATCTGGCCGCCCAGTTCCCAGTTGCCCAGGTGCGGGGTGAAAAAGAGGGTGCCGCGGCCGGCGCGGCAGGCGGCGAGGATGGCCTGGGCCTCGGGGTTGGCGGTGTCCACGGCCGGTTTCAGTTGCTCCGGATGCCGGGAGAACCAGAGGAATTCGAGGAAGGTAAGGATGAGGTTGCGCCGTGAACTGGCGGCGAGGCGGCGGCGGGCGGCGGGATTCAGTTCGGGGAAGGCGATGGCTAGGTTGGCCAGAGCCTGGCGCCGGGCCGGCGGCCATAGGCCCATGAGGGCGGCGGTGATGGCGGCCAACGGGGAGAGCGTGGCCCGGGGCAGGATTCCGGCCAGGGAGGCGACGGTCCCGGCGGCGGCGTGCAGGAGCGGATCCCGCAGGCTGCGCCGGAAGGTCTTGAGGCGTTTTTTCCACGGCCGGCGCGCGGCTGCGGGAGGGGCTGGAGGCGTCATAATCGTTAAAGTAAGAGGTCTTATGTGCTAGAAAACAAGTTGTTGTGTCAAGTCCTGGTTTCCGTTTGACACTTTGATTTCTGGTTTGGGATCACTCGAAGTATAGCTTTGGTTCCTTGGGGCATTGGGGAACTCGCTGCGCTCGTTCC
>CAITSE010000031.1 GCA_903894975.1 uncultured Lentisphaerota bacterium | reverse complement strand
CTGGCGCGGTCATCTCGCCGGCGCGCTCTTCGCCAGCGGATTTCGCCACGCCCGGCTGTTCGCAAAAAGGAAAGGGGACGGAATCCCTCTGCAGAGGGGCTTGGGAAGAGGGCAGAACGCCATCTCCCCAACTCTTCTGTTCCGCGATGGCGTCAGAACGCCCGGGAGCGGGGGCGTGCTTGCCAAGGAGGAAATTTCCTATACGGTTAAGCATGATGGGTGACGTGCAATATAACCGGGTTCCCGCTATGGCCGTGCTGGGTGTGGCGTTGGCGCTCTGCCTGTTTTTCGGCGCGGGCGCGGCCTGGCGCGGGGTGCGGCCGCCGCCTTCCCCGACCGGCGGAGCCGATGCCGCGTTAGCGGATCTGGGCCGGGCCACGGCCTCCGGCCGGGCCGGAGCGGAAACCTGGTTCGCCTGCGGCCGGCAGCTTTACGAACAGAAACGGTTCGGCCAGGCCGCAGAAGCCTTCCAACGCGCCCTGGAACTGGAACCGTACCATCGCGAGGCGATCTTCGGCCAGGCCCTGGCCCTGGCCGGAAACGGCGATGAAAAAGCCCTGCGCGCCTTCCTGGGCGGTCTGGTCGTCAGTGACGCCAAACTCGCGGTAAACCTGTTCGCCCGTCCGGAACTCGCGGGAGTCGCCGGAAAACCGGAATTCCGCAGTCTGGCCGAAGAAGCCCGGAACCAAGCCAGCGACTGATCTAACGGGCCGGCATCACGGGGCGGGCACCTGCAGTTCGGCGATGACGAGTTCACGCATTTGGGCCACCACGCCGGCCTGGTCAAGCAGTTCGGAATTCCGGCCGCCGTCACGGCGCTTGAACTCAATCTTGCCCAGGGCCAGGGACTTGGGGGCGACGATGAGGCGGAGCGGCACACCGATGAGGTCGGCGTCGGCAAAGGCGAACCCCGCTTTTTCACCACGGTCGTCGAAGAGCACTTCGATGCCGGCGGCCTGGAGGTCGGCGTAGAGTTTTTCGGCCGCCTCTTTGACTTCGGGCTGGTTAAAGTTCAGGGCGACGAGATGCACCTGATAGGGGGCGATGCTCATGGGCCAGATCGGGCCGTATTGGTCGTGGCGCTGTTCCATGACCGAGGCCATGGTGCGGCCAATGCCGATGCCGTAGCAGCCCATGATCATGACCTGGGATTTCCCGTTCTGGTCCAGAAAATTGCAGCCCATGCTCGTGGTGTACGTGGTGCCGAGCTGGAAGATATTGCCGACCTCGATGCCGCGCAGCATCTGCAGGGGCTGGCCGGTGACGGGACAGGGGTCGCCGGCGCGGACCGTGCCGATGTCGGCAACCTCGCCACCGGTGAAGTCCCGACCGTAATTGAAGTTCTTCAGATGCGCGTCCGGCTTGTTAGCGCCGACGATGAGATTGGAGGATTCGGCAAAGGAACGGTCAAGGACGATCCGGCATTTCTTTTCGTCCACGGCCAGGACCGAGGCGTAGCCCGGTTCGACGCCGACGGCGCGGATCTGCTCGTCGTTGGCGTACTTGAGCTCCTTGGTTTTCAGAAGATTGCGGAGCTTGGTCTCATTGACTTCGAAGTCGCCGCGGATGCAGGCGAAAATGAGCTTGCCGGCGGCGTCCACGAAAAACACCGCCTTGCCGGTGTGTTCCGGGGCGACGCCGAGGAAGGCGGCCACTTCCTCGATGCTCGTCTTTCCGGGGGTGGCGACCTCTTCCAGGGGCAGAGGCGCGTCCTTGGTGAAGGCGAGGCCGGAGGTGGCGATCTCCTTGTTGGCCTTGTAGCGGCCGTCGGGGGAGATGTAGATGGTGTCTTCGCCGCACTCGGCGACGGCCATGAATTCGTGGGAGACCTTGCCGCCCATCATGCCGGTGTCGGACTGGATGGAGACGCACTGGGTGAGGCCGACGCGGCTGAAGATGCGTTCGTAGGCCTCATGCACCCGCTGGTAATAGCGTTCCAGGCAGTCCTGGGTGGCGTGGAAGGAATAAGCATCCTTCATAGTGAATTCGCGGACGCGGATCAGGCCGGCCCGGGGCCGGGCTTCGTCGCGATACTTGGTCTGGAGCTGGTACAGCATGCAGGGAAGTTGCTTGTAGCTGGTCACCTCGGTGCGGGTGAGGTGGACAACGGCTTCCTCGTGGGTCATGCCCAGGAGCATGGCCTTGCCGTTGCGGTCCTTGAAGCGCAGCAGTTCCTGGCCGACGGTGTGGGAGCGGCCGCTCTCGTCCCAGAGTTCCTGGGGCAGCACCACCGGCATCAGCACTTCCTGGCCGTCGACGCGGTCCATTTCCTCACGGATAATGCGTTCGATCTTGGCGGTGATGCGTTTGCCCAGCGGCAGCAGCGAGTAAATGCCGGTGGAGACGGGGCGGCAGTAGCCGCCGCGGATAAGAAAGATATGGCTGGCGGTCTGGGCGTCGCGCGGGGCGTCTTTAAGGCGTTGACCGACCATCTGGGAAAGGCGCATGGGCTGGGCTCCTGATAAAAGGAAATAATGTAGTTCCGCCGCAGGCCGCCGCCATCCCAACCCCAAGAGGTTGCGAAGGCCGCCGGGCCGGACTATACTTTTAGCCGACCCTGATCCGGCACGGACGGCGCAGGGACGTGCAGGCCGTCCACATCCGACACCCCGGAGGTTCCGGTTTTGAATGGAAAATGGTATCCGTTGCGCCTTTCCCAGGGAATCCAGGCGATGCCCTGGGGGGGCGACCTCAATCCGGCCACTGCCGGTTCCGATTCCGGAATCGCCTGGCTGGTGCTGGACAGCCCGGAGTTTTCCAGCGAGGTGATCAATGGCGCGCTCGCCGGCGAAACCTTGGGGCGGTTGATGCAGAAGTCCGGGGCAGACCTGGTCGGCCGGCGGTATGTGCCGGGGCCATTCCCGCTCTGCCTGCGCATCCTTGACGTGGGGAAGGCGATGCCGTTGCTGGTGCATCCGGACGAGGCGTTCTGCCGGGAGCACCCGGGGCACCATCCTAACACCAAGTTCTGGTACTGTCTGGCCGCCCGCGACGGCGCCTCCATCATGGTCGGGATCAAACACCGCGTCACCGGCATGCAGCTCATGCGGAACCTGGACACCCAGAGTGTGGCGGAACAACTTCAGACCTTTCCCGCGATGCCCGGGGATTCCTATCTGATTCCGGCGGGCCGGGTACATTCCGTCACCGGTGGAACTCTGCTGCTGGAGGTTGGCCAGCGTCCGCTGGAGCCGATGGCGGTTCACTTGGCCGGCTCCGGCCAGACCGATGAACTGGCCTGGCGCGCCATTCATTTCGAAGACCGCCAGGTCTCCCGAATCTGCCGCGAAGTGGGCAACGCCGTGGGCACCCGCCGCATCCCCCTGGTCCATCACTGCCCGTATTTTGTGGCCGATGAAATCCGCCTGGCCGGACAGTTGTTCGACCGAACTGATGGCGCCAGCTTCCATTTGTTCCATGTGATTCGCGGCCAGGTCACCCTCGACATGGAGGGCGGGGCGGAAACCCTGGCGGCGGGTGCAACCTGCCTGGTTCCGGCTCTGGCCGGGAACTACCGCCTGGCCGCCGGCGAAGAAGGGACGGCGGTTCTACTCCGCTTCCGGCTGCAAAGCTTAAAATGAGCAAAAAAAGGACATCCTGAGGCGGTTGCTTTTTGCCGGCAGCGGTGTATATAGTAGGTTAATTTTGAGTTGAAAATACCGGGAAACACTTGGCTTCCGGGTGCCCGGCGGCGGTACGGTCCCGAATGGGTCCGGGAACAGGAAAGAGCACAACATGATGCGCAAGATGATAGCAACGTTGGCCGTGGGTACGGTGATGGCGGGGGTTTCGGCCATGGCGCAGACGGCGGCTCCGGCCACGTCAACCAAGCCCGCGCCCATGCTCAAACCCCAGCAGGACGCCGTTGAGCTTGCGCGGGATCCTGTCCGCCAACTCGGCCGTGGTTTGTCGAACGTGACTACCGGCGTCTTGGAAATTCCCTTCAACATGATCAGCGTCGGCAAGGAGAGCGGGGACGTGGGCGGCGCCACCTATGGCCTGTTCCGCGGCATTGAGCGCTTCTTCATCCGCGAGTTCGTCGGGGTCTTTGAGATCGTAACCTTCCCGGTCGGCTGGGCGCCGATCATCGAACCCGAGTTCCCCTTTGAACCGGTCAAGACCACGGAATGGAAGACCAACGGTCTCGAATTCCGCCAGCAGTGACCACCGCGGCCCCGGCCGCGACCTGTCTTGAAACGCCAGAAAGCATCCCTGCTCCCTGGCGTTTTTCATTTCCCGGAGAGGCGCGCGGTTGCCGGTCAGCTTCCAGCGTATACACTTCCCTCGTCATCAAGGGCCGGCCGGAAGGGGTTGGCCGAAAACCGTGGTCTGGAGATTTTCGAGCATGAAACGTTCGGACATCAACCGGCTCATCACCGCCGCCCAGGCCTTTTTCGCCGGGCACCAGTTTCATCTTCCGTCCTGGGCTTCCTGGAGCCCTGACGATTGGCGCCGCCACGGCCCGGAATGTGACGAAATTCGCCGCCACGGCCTCGGCTGGGATCTCACCGATTTCGGCAGCGGCGAGTTCCTTAAAACCGGCCTGCTGCTCTTCACCCTCCGCAACGGTAACCCGCAAGCTCCCGGATGCCGCAAGCCGTATGCCGAGAAAATCATGGTCGTCCACGAAGGACAGGTCACGCCCATGCATTTCCACTGGAAGAAAATGGAGGACATCATCAACCGCGGCGGCGGCGAGCTCGCGCTCGCCCTGTACCGGGCGGATGCCGTGGATGAAACGCAACTCGGCCGCCAACCGTTCTCCGTGTCCGTGGACGGAGTCCGCCGCGAGTGCCAGCCCGGCGAAGTCGTCCGCCTCCGCCCCGGGGAAAGCATCACCCTAGAGCCGTATGTCTACCACACCTTCCACGCGGAAAACGGCATGGCCCTGATCGGCGAAGTCTCCATGGTTAATGACGATGCCGCGGATAATTGCTTCCTCACACCCTGCGGCCGCTTCCCCGCCATCGAGGAGGATGAACCCGCCCGCTTCTGTCTGTGCACGGAGTATCCGGCATGACGAAACGCGCCGTCATTTTCGGGGCGGGCAGCATCGGCCGCGGCTTCATCGGCCAACTGTTCTGCGAGTCGGGGTATGAAGTGTTGTTTGTGGACGTGGACGCGGAACTGATCGCCGCGTTGAACCGCGACGGCGCCTATCACCTCCAGACGGTATCCAACGACGATATCCGCAATTTCCGCATCGGACCGGTGCGCGCCCTGCATGGCGTCCGGGACACGGAAGCCGTGGTTGCCGCCGTGGCCCGGGCGGACTTGGGTGCCACGGCCGTCGGCGTCCAGGCGCTGAAATTCATCCTCCCCGTGCTCGCCGCCGGACTCCGCCGCCGCGCGGAAACCGCCGGCGCCACGCCGTTCAACCTGCTGCTCTGCGAAAATCTCAAGGGAGCCGCCGCCCTAGTCCGGGAGCAGGTGCGGGCGCTGCTGCCGCCGGAACGGCAGGACTGGCTCGCGACGGAAGTCGGGTTCGTGGACACCGTCATCGGCCGCATGGTCCCAGCGCCGACTCCGGAGATGCGCGCCGCGGACGTGAGCTTCATCCGCGCCGAACCGTACAAGGAACTGCCGGTGGATCGGGCCGGGTTCCGGGGCCCGGTGCCGGCCGTGGCCGCCATGGTCGCCCATGACAACTTCGGAATTTTCACCGCCCGCAAGCTCTACCTGCACAACTGCGGCCACGCCGTGCTCGGCTACCTCGGCTTCCTGCGCGGCCACGTCGACGGCGTGGACGCCCTGAACGATCCCGCCATCCGCCGCGAACTGGACGGGGCGCTGGCGGAAAGTGTGGCCGGCATCGTGGCCCACTACGGTGCGGACCGGGCCTGGCTGGAGGCGCATGTCGCGGATCTGGTGATTCGTTTTGCCAACCGCCCCTTGGGCGATCCCGTGGCCCGGCTGGGCCGCGATCCGGAGCGCAAGCTGCAGCCAAATGACCGCCTGGTCGGCGCGGCGCGGCTGGCGGCAGAGGCTGGCGTGGTGCCGGCGCATCTGGCCCGTGGCATCGCCGCGGCGCTCCGGTTCAACCCGCCCGGCGACCCCGGCGCCGCCGCCCTGCAGCAGCGGCTCCAGGCGGAAGGCGTCGAACCCGTCCTGGCCGACGTCTGCAGAATCCGCAGCGACGAGCCCCTCGGCCGCCTGGTCCTGAATGCCGTCCACGAATTCCACGAATCTCACGAATAATGAGAGCGGACGTACCGCTGCTTTCTCTTTTCCGTCAGAACCGCGCACGTCAGGAAGCGGGCCAATTCTCTAGTCCAAGCAGGAACCATTCGTGGCCAGTTCGTGAAATTCGTGGATAAAACCCGTTTTGTTTTCAGGAGTATAAACCCATGAAACGCGCCGTGGTGGCGGGACATATCTGTCTGGACATCATCCCGGACATCGATCATCCCTTCGCGCTGACCCCGGGCCGGCTCTTCGAGGTCGGAGCCCCAACCTTGGCCACGGGCGGCGCCGTGTCCAATACCGGCATGGCCATGCATATCCTCGGCCAGCCGGTCACGCTCATGGGCAAGATCGGGGACGATGATTTCGGCCGGGTCATCCTCCGCGTTCTGGCCGGATACGGTCCGGGCCTGGAGCAGGGCATGATCGTGACCCCCGGCGCGGTCAGTTCCTACACCCTGGTGGTCAACATCCCCGGCCAGGACAGGATCTTCCTGCACTGTCCCGGTGCCAATCATGAATTCGCCGCGGGCGACATCACCCCCGACCGCCTTGCCGGGGCGACTCTTTTCCATCTCGGTTACCCGCCGATCATGGCCCGGATGTATGCGGACGGCGGCGGCGAACTCGAACAGATCTTCCGGACGGCGCGCGCCGCCGGCCTGACCACTTCCATGGACATGGTCGTGCCCGATCCCAACGGCCCCGGCGGCCGCGCCGACTGGACCGCGGTGTTCGCCCGTGTTCTGCCTCTCCTCGACATTTTCCTGCCGAGCGCGGACGAACTGCTCTATGTCCTGGACCGCGACAAGTTCGGCCGCGGCGATGAACTTGCCGCCGCGGACATTTCCCGTCTCGGCGAACGGCTGCTGGCGGCCGGAGTAGCCGTGGCGGGCGTCAAGCTCGGTTCCCGCGGCCTCTATGTCCGCACGGCAAGTGCGGCCCGGTTGGAGCACGCGGGCCTGGCCAGACCCGCAGACGCGGCCGGCTGGGCCGACCGGGAACTGTGGTTCCCCGTCTACGAAATCGCCAGGTTTGCCGGGGCGACCGGCGCGGGCGATGCCACCATTGCCGGGTTCCTCACCGCCATGATGCGGGGGAAGAGTTTGGAGGATGCGGGACGTTTCGCCAATGCCGTCGGCGCCTGCAATGTCCAGACCCCGGACGCCTTGAGCGGTCTGAAATCTTGGGAGGAAACCTGGCGGCTTCTGGACGCCGGTTGGCGCCAGATCCAGCGCCCCGCCCCGCCCCCGGACTGGCGTTGTGACTCGGCCACCAACCTTTGGTACGGTCCCTCGGACCGGGCCGAAAATCCAGGACGCCGGCCCATTTGCCTTTAGCCATGGCGGTGCACTCATGCCACCACCCAAGCACGCGCGCCCATCATTGTTATCCCATGGAAGGGCACCGCGACGTCCTTTCGCCTCTTTTCTTGCCCAAGCGCCTATTTGCCCGTTAATTCCTTAATGATATAGTAAGAAAGGGATTTTGTACGAAATTCAGGTTTGACACCGTGAAAAAGTCCAACTCCATCCAAAACGCTTGGATATGGCCGCCTGCCATTTCGTCTGTGCTGTCTAAAATCAACCGGACTCGCATCATCCGGATCATCAAACCATGGCTTGGTCTGCTGTTGCCGCCAGTTCTCCTGATCGGCGTCGCCATGCTCTATCGCAATTGGCGGGATCAGGGCTACACCAGTCAAGCCCAAGTGGAGGAGGTCACCCAAAAGGTCTCTACCCCCCCAGCCCCGCCTGCTGCCACCATAGACACCCCAGAGCGCATCGCCCCGCCGAAGGAATCAAAGGCGCTGATCAATGCGGCCACCCTTGCAGCCAGCGAACGTCTCCGCTCCCTCAACAACAGCTTCAATCTCTTTGACAACACTAGTGAGCTGAGTCAACTCAACCAAACTGCGGCCAAAAAACCCTTCCCATGCAGTGACGATCTCTGGGCGATTCTAAAAGAAGCGCGCCGCGTCTACCTGGAAACCAAGGGATCTGTCGACATCTCCACCGGACCGCTCCTGCGGCTTTGGGATTTCCATACCCGTCGTTCCACCTATCCCGAGCCGGAGGAAATCAGCGCCGCCGCCGCCAAAGTGGGCATGGATAAGGTCCGGTTCGATGACCAGGCCCGAACCGTCTTTTTTACCCAACCGGGGATGTTTCTGGATTTAGCTCTCGGCGACCTGGCCCAAAACTATGCCCTCGGCCAAGCCGCGACGATAATCGAAAAGGCGGGAATCCGCCGGAACCAGGTCAATTTGAACGAAAACACGTCAAGCCAGACCCTTCCCTCTTCCGTAACGTCTCCCGCCGTTGCCAACTTGAGGATTCCTGCCCGGAATCTGTCCGAAACCTCTCCCGAAGCACCTGTCCACACTCCGGCTCAGGACGGGAAAT
This sequence comes from uncultured Lentisphaerota bacterium, assembly GCA_903894975.1. GTDB lineage: Bacteria > Verrucomicrobiota > Lentisphaeria > Oligosphaerales > CAITYL01 > CAITSE01. The sequence continues at coordinate 410 of CAITSE010000031.1, read as the reverse complement.
CCAAGGGATTTACACTTTTTGAAGTGGCAGTCCTGATTGCCATCGGCTCGCCCTTATACGGGATGTTAGTGCTAGCGCTGTATGCAACCAAAAAACAAGTGTCAAAAGCAATCAAAAAACCTAGCGAAAAAAGCCCTCAAATTTCCGAAACATTTTCCGTATCAGTTTATAATTCAGATGGATACTATGTAACCCATGGCGAACCTCGTGAGCTTTCAGAAACCCCAAAGAATGGGCTTCAAAATACAAAGAGCAGTACCAGCGGCGACTGGACCAATCAATCAATATATCACAAAAAAACCTACGCCAAAACCTCTCTGGATTTATGACCGCCCTGTGGCGCGGGCACCGGGGATGCATTATCTTCTGCCTGTAACCGAACCCGGACTGGGGAAGTCGCCCCGGATTCG
>CAITSE010000030.1 GCA_903894975.1 uncultured Lentisphaerota bacterium | reverse complement strand
GCGGCGGCGCCGCGGGCGGCCTGAATCCGGGCTTGGGAACCGCGGCCGCGGCGGCCAGTTTGGGCTTGCCCTGCATCGTGTTGGACAGGCTGGACTTGCTGAGGCGGATAGTGGACGTGTTCTTATAGTCGATCTTCTGCGCCGGAGCCGCTCCGGGCGCCCCCGCCGCAGCGGCGGGAATGGCGGGCACTCCACCCTTGGCAATGCCCAAGTCCCCTTCCAGTGGGATCTGGAAGGTAATGCCGCAGATCATGCATTCCGCCTCGGCGCCGCGACCGTTTCCTGGAACCTGATGCACCGTCTTGCAGCCGGGACAGGTAATGGACAGATCCGGAAGGGCGGCGGCACTGGCGTCAACAACCTCAAAGGGGGCGCCGCAGGCCCCGCATTGCACGGTGGCGCCGAGAAATTCATCTCCCAGCTCGAAAGAGGCTTTGCATTTCGGACAACTTGTCTCGATCATGTCCCCAATCCTTTAAAATCCCGGAGCGACGCAAATACCCTCGCCACTCCGGGAGACCCATATGCTGCGATTATACTACAACGTTCCCGACGCCTGTCAACCCCCTACCCCGCATCCTCAGGACTTGGGAGACTTGTCAATCGACTTGGTAATGATGTAATACGTCAACAAGCCGACCATGGCTAGGCCGACAAAGAAAAAACCGTAGGCGAGAGGCCAGGGAATCCCCGTGGTCATCATGGAAAACTCAGACATGCCGCCGATGCCGGCGATGATATTCAATGGCCCGAGCACCACGCTGATGACCGTCAACTGTTTCATCAAAACGTTGAGGTTGTTGTTGACGATGGAGGCACGGGCGTCCATCAGGCCGGCCAGGATGTTGGAATAGATTTCGGCCTGTTTGTAGCACTGGCTGTTCTCAATCGTCATGTCGTCCAGGAATTCCACCTGATCCTGGGAAAAGCCGATCTTGACGGAACCGGCGCGCAGCTTGTCGATGAGCACGCTGTTGGAATGAATGGCGTTGAGGTAGTAGACCAGGCTTTTTTCCAGGGTGAAAAGATTCAGCAGATAGCGGTTCTGCATGGAGGCGGACAGCTTCTGCTCAAGCTGGTCCACGATCATGTTGATGACCTTCAAATGCTCCAGAAAATGATAGATGGAGCGGTACACCACCTTGATAAAAATCTCGGCGGGCGACTGCAGGCGAACGAACAGCTTGGCGCCGTCAAACAACGGCACGTCCTCGGACAGCACCATCACCAGCTTGTCCTTGAACAGGAAGGCGCCGGTCGAGGCGACACGGAAGAGAAAGTTGTCCTCGGCGCAATAATACTTGGGCCGTTTGAAGATGGCCGCCACATGCTCCGGCTCGAACTCCAGACGGGAAAGCTCGTCGGGATCCAGCGCGGAATTGAGGGTATGCTCATCCAGGCGCAGCTCGGAGACCAGGTACCGACGCTCCGTCTCATCAGGGTTGATGTAGACAAGGACGGTGCATTTTTCGTCGCTGGTCTCCACCAGCCGACCTTCGCTAAGTTGGAACCGGCGAACCATGTCAAGCTTCCCCGGGAATCCGGACACGCAACGGTTTCGGGCGGCGCCAAATCCACCCAAGCGGACAAACTATAGTATACCAACGACCAGGCGCGAAAGCGCGAGCCCAAATTTATGCGACTCCTGCTCTACAATTTACGCTACGGTTCCGGGACGGGCACCCGCTTCCACCTGCCCTTCCCCATGGCGGGCTACCTGCTGCCGACCCGCCGCAAATTCCGGCCGATCATCGAGTTCATCCGTTCCTGCCGGCCGGACGTGCTCTGCCTGGTGGAGGTGGACCACGGGTCCCTACTCCGCTGCTCTCGCCGCAGTCAAGTGGCCGCCCTGTCGCACGAACTCGGCCTCTGGTCCCATGTCCGCACCAAGTACCGTCCGGGTTCGCTGGCGGACACGCTGCCCATGCTCGGCAAGCAGGCCAATGCCATCCTCACCCGCGAATGTCCCCGCAGTTGCGCGCACCATTACCTGAAACGGGGCATGAAGCGACTGGTGCTGAGCGTGGAATTGGCGGAAGTGCGCGTATTCCTCGTCCATCTGGCCATCCGCCGCAAAGTCCGCGACGACCAGCTCCGGGAACTGGCGCAACTGGTCCGGCACGCCGAGGGGCCGGTGATCGTGGCCGGAGATTTCAACATCTTCGACGGCGACGCGGAGCTGAAGCCGTTCCTGCACGCCACCGGCCTGCGCAACGCCAGCCCCGGCGGCCAGCCGTCCTGGCCGAGCTGGGCGCCGCGGCACCAGTTGGACTTCATCCTGCACAGCCAGGAACTCGAAGTCACCGGCTTCAAGGTTCCAACCGTCCGCTTCTCCGACCACTACCCCGTGCTCTGCGACTTCCGCTTCCGCGGCAAGTGATTTTGAATCCTTGTGCTCTTTTGTGGCAAGAAGGTTACTCTGTCCGGCCCACTTGCAGCGTCCGGTCGCAGGGGCGGCCCTGGACGTGAGTCTTGTTGAAGTCATAGCCGCGGGCGTCGATCCCGGGCGCCCCGGCCAGGGTGTGGGTGGTGATGCGCAAGGATTCCGGGCCGGGCTCCACCAGCTTGAACTCGAACGGGGTCTCGACCAGGGAGCCGGCCGTGGCGAACAGGACCTTGTCCCGGAGCACTCCCATGGTCATGTGATTGTGGGCGCCGAGCACGCCGCGGATTCCCGGGCAGCGCCCGAGCAGGCCACGGATTTGGGCCGTGAACGCCGCGCCGGGAGCGTGATACGGTTCCGCCAGGCCGGTCTGCGCGGGAGGCAGGCCGTAGACCGGGCTGTGGGTGCAGAGCAGGTGCAAAGCCCCGGGTCCGGCGGCCACGGCCGCAGCCACAACCGTCTCCTGCTCCGGCAGCAGATGTTCGTCCTGGCGTGCCTCCCAGAACCAGGGGCGGCCGGCCTGCCATTGGGTCGGAGCGACATGCACAGCCCAGCCGGGACCGGTCATGGTGAAATCCGGCCGCCCGCCGGGAAAGAATGCCGGAGCCAGGATCAGCCAGTCGCGGAGGGCGTCCGGCCCCATGAGGTCATGGTTGCCGAGACACAGAACCGTGGGCACGGGCAGCCGGGAGAAGAGCGCGGCGGCCTGCCGGATGAACGCGGGCTCCGGACGATCCACGAGATCGCCGCCATGCAGGACAAAGGCGACGTCCCCGCGGCGGCGGATCCAGTCCGCCAGCGCGTCCAAAAGCCGCGGCAGTTCCCCGGGGAAGCCCGCCTGCTGCTGATAGCCCATGGGCGCGGCGCCCAAGTGGGTATCGGCAAGATAGACAAAGGTACACAAAAAAGAGGATTACCCCCTGATGATTTTTGTGCTCTTTCCTGACAAAGCCGTTTTGAACAGAAGCTCGCAAAGATCACGAAGGTTTTTTCAGTCCAACCCTTCGTGCCCTTCGCGTCCTTCTGTTCAATAAATGCAACGTTCTCTTGTGACGAACGGCTTATCCGGCGGCGGGCTTGGGAGCCGGCGGCGGGATCGTAAAGGGTTCCGTGTCGCGGGTCACGGTCGGGGCCGCGTACTCGGGCTTCATGGTCAGGCATTTGGTCGGACAGACGTCCACGCAGTAGTTGCAGGCGACGCAGCGGAGACGGTCAATGGCCCAGCGCCGGGACGGCTTGTCCACCTGGATGGCCATGGCCGGGCATTTTTTCATGCAGATCCCGCAGAGGATGCATTTCTCCACGGTGATGCCGATGCTGCCGCGGGTGGCAGGGTACGGCGCCCGCACCTCAAAGGGATAGAGGCGCGTGGCCGGCCGGCGGAACAGGCTGGTCAGGAGAATCTTGGTCATACCGAAAAAAGACATGGCGGACCTCGGGTTAAAAGAGGCTCAGCGTTCGGTGCAGGAAATGCAGGGGTCGATGGTCAAGGCGAGCACCGGCACGTCGGCCAGATCACAGCCCTGGAGCGCCTTGACCAACGCCGGGATATTGGCGAAGGTCGGGGTGCGAATGCGGAAGCGGACCAGGTTGCGGGCGCCGTTGGCCTTGATGTAATAGACCGCCTCGCCGCGGGGCTGCTCGGTGCGCACGAAATACTCGCCGTTGGGGGTGCCGGGCACCTTGCAGGCGATCTCGCCGGCGGGCATTTTCCCGGCGATCTGGCGGACGATGTCGATGGCCTGATAGATTTCGTCGATGCGGACTTCGCAGCGGGCCTGGCAGTCGCCGGCGGTGCGGGTGGCCGGCTTCCAGTTGACCTGGCTGTACCAGGCGTAATTGAGATGACGCATGTCCTGGGCGACGCCGGTGGCGCGCAGCACGGGGCCGACGCATCCGAGCTTCAGTGCGTCCGCGGCGGAAAGCACACCGACGCCACACATGCGGTGGTGCACGGTCTTGTCGTTCATGAAAACGTTGTTAATCTCGCGGATCTCCGGCTCCAGGTCGTTCAAGACCTTGGCGTAGTCGCGCATCTTCTCGTCGGTCACATCGCGGCGGATGCCACCGGGCTTGCAGACATTGAAGATGACGCGGCCGCCGGTGGTTTCCTCATAGATGTCCAGCACCTTTTCGCGCAGGCGCCAGGTGTGCATGAACAGGCTTTCAAAGCCGAAGGCATCGGCCATGAGCCCGAGCCAGAGCAGATGGCTGTGGATGCGGCCGATCTCGGCCCAGAACGTGCGCAGGGCCAGGGCGCGCTCCGGCACTGGCAGATTCATGACTTCTTCCACGGCAATACAATAGCTCATGCCATGGGTGAAACTGCAGATGCCGCAGATGCGTTCGGCGACGAATACGTAGTCCAAAAAGTCGCGCTTGTCCACCAGCTTTTCCAGGCCGCGGTGGATGAAGCCGATGGAGGGGACGGCCTCCACGACCTTTTCGTCCTCGACAATCAGGTCGAGGTGGATCGGCTCGGGGAGCACGGGGTGCTGGGGACCGAAGGGAATGATGGTGCGCTTGCTCATAGGGGGAATCCTTCCTGTGGCGTCAGCCGGCCGCGGGAGCGGCGGGGTTGGCCGGGGCCGACTTAGCGGCGCAGGCAACGGGGATCTCGTTGAAGGCGAAGGGCTTGGCGGTCTTGTAAAGGGTGCCCTTGAAATCGAGGACGAGTCCCTCGAAGGTGATGCCGAAAAGGTCGTGCATTTCGTTCTCGTAAAGGAACGCGTTCCAATAGACGCCGCTGACAGAGGGGAGGACCGGCACTTCGACGGGAATGCTCAGGCGCAGGTTGCGGAAGGCATACTCCTTGTCGAAGGTGTAGTTGAGCTCGAACCCTTCGGGCAGCCGGGTGACGCAGATCTGAACCAGGCGCCAGTTGGCGTCGGCGAATTCCCGGACTTTGCCGACCAGGTCCGCCGGCGTGACGGTTTCGGTGGTCTGGTTCTCACGCATGGTTGATCTTCTCCATATAAAGGCGTTCACGCTGGGTGCCCGGGCCCACCTTTTCCTGGCGGAAGGGCTTGTACCCGCAGCGTTCAAAAAACTGGATGTTGCGCTTGCTCTTGTGGCCGGTGAAAACCTCGAAACGCTGGGATGCGGCCAGGGCCGTTTCGACGGCCAGGAGCATCTTGTGGCCCAAGCCGCGGCCATGGAAATAAGGATGCACGACCAGGCGGCCGACATGGCCGGTGCCGCTCTCCTTGTCCAGCCAGCCGCGGGCGGAGCCGACGATCTTGCCGTTGATCACCGCCTTGAAGAACACCATTTTCTGGAAGTCGGTCTGGATGTCGGTCATGCTCTGGCGCAGCGGCGCCATGCTGAAGTCGTTGTAGATCTCGGCCTCGCTCTTGAAGGCGATCTTCTGCAGGGCCAGGATTTCAGGGAGGTCCTCCGCGGCGGCCGGGGCGATGATCATCTGGTCAACGCCACCGGCGAGGGCCTGCATGGCCTCGTATTTCCGTTCCAGAATCCCGAGGGCCTTGACCACGCCGTCGATGATCGCCTCGGGCTTGGCGGCACAACCGGTGACGTAGACATCGACCGGAATGACCTTGTCCACGCCGCCCTGGATGTTGTAGCATTCAGCAAAAACGCCGCCGGAGGTGGCGCAGATGCCGGTGGCCACAACCACTTTGGGCTCGGGCATCTGGTGGTAGATGTTCTCGACCACTTCCCGGGTCTGCTCGTTCACCGAGCCGGTGATGAGCAGGATGTCGGCATGCTTGGGATTGCCGGTATTGATGACGCCGAAGCGCTCCACATCGTAAAGCGGGGTCAGGCAGGCCAGCACCTCAATGTCGCAGCCGTTGCAGCTGGACGCGTCGTAGTGCATGATCCAGGGGGACTTGTGGAAATAGGCCATAGGTCAGTCCTTATCGTGAAATCTCAAATGATGCGGTTGCCGCGGCGTTCCCGGATCCGGTCAGGGGGCGGGGGTGGACGGCAGGATCGGAACCGCCGGCACGGCCACGGTCGCCGCCGGGGCCGCCGGAACCGGTTTCGCGGCGGGCGCCACGGTCTCCGCACGGCTGTTGAACGTGAAAAGCAACGTCACATTGAGCATGCCGAATAGCAGTGCCACGGCCCAGGAGCTTTTCAGGAGCATCTGCCATTTGACGCGCGAACAGGCATTGTCGGCCAGGATTTCCAGGAAGTACGCCACGCCCGCCGCGGCCGGAGCCACGAGCCAGGCCATGTACCGGGGCCCCTGGGCGAAGAACAGCCAGACCAGCCCCATCACCAGCACGGTCTCGTACCAGTGGGTGATCTCGATCAGGGCCAGGGATTTGCCGGAAAATTCGGTGGTGATGCCCTTGACCAGTTCCTGATGCCCGTGATGCGAGGTCGACAGGTCGAACGGCGACTTGCGCAACTTGATGGTCAGGATGAACAGCAGCCCCAGCAGCAGCAGCGGCCCCTTGAACGCCAGGATCTCGCCGCCCGACGCCGCCTTGAACTGGACGATGTCGATCACGTTGAAGCTGCCGGTGATCATGTAGATGCCGACCGCCACCAGCAGGAGCATGGGTTCGTAGGACATCATCTGCAAGAGTTCGCGTTCGGCCCCGATGAAGCTGTACGGGGAACTCGCCTTGTACGCGCCCAGCACCAGGAAGATGGCGCCCAGGGTCAGGGCGAAGACGGTCAGCAGCAGGTCGCCGCCGGAGAAGAAGAGGATGCCGGTGACGAGCATGAAGATGAAGTAGAAGAGCACGTAGAAGCCCTGGGAGCGGCGCACCACGATGTTCTCCTTGCGCCAGAGCTTGGCCACATCGTAGAACGACTGGAGCACTGGCGGCCCGCGGCGGCCCTGCATGCGGGCGGAGACAATGCGGTCGACGCCGGCGATCAGGCCGCCCGCCAGGGGCGCCAGGATCAGGAAAAGCGCCACGCGCAGGGCAAACCCGCCACCAAAGCTGAACTCACCCACGCTCACCCGCGGGACGCCATGAAAGAAGGCGCGGTCGAGCAGGGCCAGGGCGGGGAATTGCACGGTCACCAGCACGGCCAGCAGCACGATACCGATCCAGACCCCGATCTTGAGCAGCTTGGCCTCGCCGAAAAATTCGTGCAGGTAGTAATTGTGCAGCGTCACCTCGCGGGTGGTGCCGGCGCCGCCGCGGAAGTGGGTCTGGCTGTCCTCAATGTTGGCGCCGCCCAGATAGGCGCTAAGCACTTTGACTTTACGCCCGTAGTTGAGGAAACTGAGCGGGAAGAGCGCCAACAGGCCGATCATGATCAGCATGATGAGCACGTTGCCGGCGCCCAGGCTGGTGGTCTTGCCGTATTCGTTGAGCACATAGGGCTCGATCAGGCTGGTGGAGAGCTGCGGGAAGATGATACAGACCAGCACCGTCAGCGCGGCCAGCAGGTACATGGGCAGCCACTGGTTCCGGCAGATCGTATGATCCATGGACTCGTGCGGGTGCACCACCTGCAACAGCTTGCCCATCCATTTGACCCAGAAGAAGAGCGTCACCGAACTGCCGAAGATCACGAAGAGCACCAGCAGCGGGCTGTAGTCGATGACGGCGCGCAGGGCCGCCCACTTCGAGATCAGCATGCCGAACGGCGCCAGGAACATGCCGGCCATGCCGAGCTGCATGAGTACCGAGAGCTTGGGCAGGGAGATGATCATGCCGCCCATGTCCTCGATGTCGCGGCTGTGGAGTTTGTGCTCGGCGACGCCGACGCAGAGGAAGAGCAGGCACTTGGCGATGGCGTGGAACACGATCAGCAGGACGGCCGCCCACACCGACTCGTACGTGCCGATGCCGCCGCAGAGGATGATCAGGCCGAGATTGGCGATGGTCGACCAGGCCAGCACTTTCTTGGCGTTGCGCTGGGAGATGGCGATGAACGAACCGACCATGAAGGTCACGCCGCCAATCACCGCAACCAGAAAGCCGGTGCGGGTTCCTTCCAGGGCCGGCGCCAGGCGCACGACCAGGTAAACGCCGGCCTTGACCATGGTGCTGGAATGCAGAAGCGCGGAAACCGGGGTCGGCGCCACCATCGCCCCCAGCAGCCAGGAGGAGAACGGCAACTGCGCGGACTTGGCGATGCCGGCGAAGCAGAGCAACGCCGCAGGCAGCATCAGCAGGGCCGACTTGTCCTGGCAGCGGACCAGGTCGAACAGCGCCAGCGACTGCTTTTCATGAAAGAACAGGACAATGCCGACGGCAAAGGCCAGGCCGCCCAGCAGGTTCATCCACAGGGCGCGAAACGCGTTGTCCGTGGATTCTTGATCTTGCTTGTAGCCGATCAACAGGAAGGAGCACAGCGTGGTCACTTCCCAGAAAAAGAACAGCCACATCAGGTTGTTGGCAAAGACCACGCCGAACATCGCGGCCAGGAAGATGAAGAGGATGAAAAAGAAGAGCGGCCGGCGATCCTTCACAAACTCGCCGTGGTGTTCCTGGAATTCACGCATGTAGCCCAGGGCGAAGACCGCGATGGGCGTGCCGACGATGCCGATGATCAGGGCCATGATCAGCGAGAACTTGTCGATGAACAGGTTCTGCTCCATCTCATAGCCGTGGAGCTGGGTGAACTCGAACCAACCCATGAGCACCAGCGGCACGATGACCAGCAGCGTGACCAGAAATTTCTTATGCTTCAGGCTGACCCAGACCAGGAACAGCCCGATCAGCGCTTCCAGGCCGAACATAATCGTCCCGGCATGGGCCGGGTTCCAGGAAAATTGCACCAGTTCCGCGCCGCCGCCGAAGTCGAACAACAGCTTCGCGGACGCCGCCATGATCGCCAGGGTCGCCCCCCAGACCACCACGCAGCGCGCGGCTTGATTCTTGATGCCGAGCAGGATCAGGCCGGCCAACGCGGGAAAGGCGATCAAGAACAGCAGCAAATTCACGGGTGATTCTCCAGTCGCAACGTTACCGGCATCTCCCGCGGCAGGCGGCCCGAAACGCCCCTTTCCGCGGCACCCGGACCGCCGCCGAAGCGGGCCGCCGGGCGCAATAAGTCAAGATGTCCAGCAATTAATTCGGATGATACATGCACAAAACGCTGCCCATCGACAGCAGCACACTAGGGTTCATGGTGCCGGAGGAGGGACTCGAACCCACACGCCTTTAAAGGGCACCGGATTTTGAGTCCGGCGCGTCTGCCAGTTCCGCCACTCCGGCCGGAGAAGCCAAAACGAAGGCGTTAATTTACCCCGGCACCGGAAAAAAACAACGCCGGGAAAGAGGACAAAATTGTATCAGAACCCGGACGCGCCGGCGGTCTTGCGAAACGGCTCGAAAATCCCCGCAGGGGGCACCGGCATCCTCTGTGAGGATTCCGTTCCTGCCACATGACCGGCCGCGGCCGGATGCAGGAGATCCGATCATGACCCCGCCGCCCGTGATACCATTCGCGTTCATTGGCGTTCATTCGCAGTTCAAAAAGCCGAAAAATAGTTTTACCGCTACAATTATATAACCGTTTCTTGTTTAACAGCTAATGAACGCGAATGAAGGATTCTGTTAAAAACGGACTTCGTCTAAAAATCAACCCGAATCGCATTGCCGAAAGCAATTTGCTCGTTCGGGACGAGGTAGGCGCCCGTTAATCCCCAGGCTTTCCCCTCGCGTCCTTCGGCGTGCCCGTCCCAGAGCGCGGCGTTGGCCCGGCGCCCATGACGCAGCCCGGCATACCCCACCGCCGAAGAGGGGAAACCCCAGGCGATGTCGGGATACTGCGCCCCCATCCACGTGCTGGAATCGATGATATACATCGTCTGGGAGGGGCTCGCGAGCTTGGTCAAAGAGCGGATATACACCACGGTTGCGCCCCAGCCGACGGCGCTGGTGCCGGAATTGTTGACGCCGTAGCCGCGCGACGAGGACAGGTAGCTCGAGCCCGCCGTGGCCGCGTATTTAGTCCCGTACGGCGCGGCACTGGCACAGCCCCGGCCGGGAGTGGCGGCAAGGTAATTGCCGTTGGTCAAGAACGTGGCGTAGTCATAACTGCCGTTGTTGGTGAAAAGCGGCACCTGCAGATCGTTGTCCCCCGCATACGCCAGAGCGGCGGTAACGTTCTGCTTGAGATTGCCGATGCACACCGCGCTCTTGGCCGCCTGCCTGGCCTTCTGCAACGCCGGCAGCAAAAGCGAGGCGAGCACCGCGATGATCGTGATCACGACCAGCAGTTCGATCAGGGTGAAGGTTTGACGCCGTCTCATGGATCCGTCCCTTCCGTCAGAGCCGCGACAGCCATGGAGCGGGTTCTTCATTCCTTCCGAACCGCGCGGGTAACCAAGCGGACTCTACTCTTTCTTAAGCCGGTGTCCAGAGAGCCCGCTTACTGACGTGCGCGGTTCGGACGGAAAACTCATACTTGCTCCATCGCAGACTTGCCGAGCTGGGGCTCGGCGTTCCCAGGGTTTTGTCTTACCGACTTACCGCTACACCGTCACACCGCCACACCGTTTCAGGGCACCAGTTTCAAGCGGCCCCAGTAGGAGCGGTCGCCGCTGTTCTTCTCGCCGCCGTTCCACATGATCTGGCGGGTGCGGTCGCCGCCTTTCGGGGCGTCGTCGATGGCCATGTCGAAGAGCAGTTCGGTGTTCTCGGCCGGCTTGATGTCCAACGCGCTCCACGGAATGGCGGCTTCCATCGTGTAGCCGGTGCCGTCGACGGAGGGCGCGTTGACCATGCGGATCGCGGGCTGTTTGGCGGCGTTGACCACATGAGTGCTGCCCGGCTTCACCTCGGCCTGGGCGCCCAGAAGGATGTGACGGTCGGTAAACAGGAGCGTCCCGGGCTGGTCGAGCTTCTCGCTGCCGATGAACAGTTCGACGCCGTCTCCTGCCCACAAATGGTCGCCTTCTTTGGTATTATTGAGCGGGGTGGGGTCGGTGACATTGACCAGCACATAGAGATTTTCGGCGTCCCAGGCCAGCTTGAAGGAGGCTTCCAGCCCTTTGCCGTCCCTGCCGACGACCAGCCGTTCCGCGGTCACGCGCTCCGGCGGGCGGCCCGGCCAGCCGTCAGCCAGGCCGTCGATCTTGAGGGTGCCGGGCGGGACGCTGCCGGCCTGCACAAGCTTGCGGCTTTTGCCGGAGCCGCCGGCGAAACGCGGGTCGGCGAGGGCGAACGGCTTTTTCCCGTTCAGCAGCACGTCGTAGATGACGTCATGGGACTTGGCCATCTCGCGCAGCATGGCGTCGTAGGGGCGGTCGCAGGCATTGAACAGGCCGTTGTTGCAGCGCTCGCCGTTGAACATGGAGAACCAGCGCCCGGTCACCGCCTGGTCAACCAGGCTGAACCACTCGATGCCGACCACAAAACCGAGGGAGGCGCCCTGTTCGACATAGTTGCGGTAGGCTTCACCGCGCAGTTTCTGGGTGGCCAGGTCAAGGTTGTAGGAGGCGGCATTGCTCTCAGAACCGCTGGAATAGAAGAACTCACTCCACATCTGCGGCTTTTCGCCGGTCCACTTGTAGATGCGTTCAATGAAGCTGCGGTCCACGCCCCGGGTGTAGTAGTTGATGCTGATGACGTCCATGTACTTGCCGGCGATGCGGCAGAGCGCCTCGTTGTTGGCGGTGCCGGGCTGCCAGCGGTTGGAGACCATCAGGTGGTTCTTGTCGTACTTGCGGAAGGTCTCGGTGAGGAAGCGGAAGTAGGTGTCGAGGAACAGCTCGGTGTAGACCTGCATGTCGGCGAAGGCGGCCTTGGTGGTCACCGGCAGCCCCTTGTCGGTCAGGGAGGCGAAGTCGGGGGCCTGCAGGCTCCAGGCGGCATTGAACGCGGCGATGGTCGGGTATTTCTGCTGCAGCATCTCGACCAGCTTGCGCTTGGCCGCATGCTTGCCGGAGAGCTGGGGCACGGCGCGCGGAATATCCTCGAAACCCTGCTCGTTGGCGAAGAAGAAGCCGATGATCAACGGGTCATTGGCCACCGCGGGCAACTTTTTCGCCCAGCTTTCCTCAGTCTTGCGGCGGGCGTCTTCATCGAACGGATCGGCCACGCCGCGGATGCCGGGCAGTTCAGGGCCGAAGCCAACGCCGTCCATGCGCGGGATGCGTTTGTCGGCAAAGGCCGGAGTGGAGCCGGAAAACGCGCCGACGGCGTTGAAACCCACCGCCCGCACCCGGTCAATCATGCGGCTGATTTGCTGGTCCTTGGTGGTTTCCGGGCCGTATTTGCGGATGACATTGGCGGCGTAGAACGAGAACACATCGTTGTGCCAGTACTTATCGGGATGGAAGGCGCTGGCAAACTCCCCGTCAACCGGCGGAATCCATTCGTAAATATCGCGGCGGTCCTTGATGTAGGTGGCTTCATCCCCGGGGTTATAACTGAAGACGCAGATGCCGAGGTGGAACGTGACATTGCCATCGGGATTGACGAGCAGCCAGCGGTTATCCTGCTTTTCGACGCGGAAGAACCCGGTCGCCTTCAGTCCGAGCTTTTCTTTGCTGCCCGGCAGCCCGCCCCAGGAATCGACCGGCAGCGGCTTGTAGGTGGCCCAGTAGGCCGCCTCACCGGCGACGTCGGCCTTCAGGTCGGCTTCATCCTTCACTTTGCCGGGGAAATCCTTGAGCGTGGTCTGGCCGAAGCGGTCGACCATCACTTTTTTCGCGGGGACCGCGGCGGAGGCGGCGGCACTGTGCGGGGTCTCACTGATCGTCAGGCTGTGCACGTCCCAGTTCGGGTTGTAAGGGATCGAGACTTTCCAGGCGAAGGTCTTCCAGCCCCACTCGCGATTGTCAGTGATCTGCTGGTAGGCGAAGTCGGGGAAGCCAGTGACCGAAAAGACGTGCCCGGCCGCATCGGCCAGAGTGAACCCGCCGGCATTGCCCTGGTACAGGTGTGGTTTCGCCGGTTTTTCCGCCGGGAATTTCTGGGGCTGCCCCTTGCCGATGGTCCAGGTGCCGCCGTCGTCGCCGAACTGAGCGCCGATCAGGGTGCCGAGCGTGAAACTCTTGAGCGTCTTGGCCGGGCTGAACTTCAAATTGACCCGGCCGCCCTCGGCCACCTCGACGTGGACGCGGACATCGCCGGCGTAGGTGAGGTCGGCCTGCCGGCCCGAAATCTTTTTCTGCACCGGTTTCAGATCACCCGGCTGCAAAACCGGATAGCCCAGATTGAAGCCGCCCATGCCCTTGACCGAGACGGCCACGCCCTCCTCGTTCAGAGTCACATCCGCGGCTGGAGCGACGGCCGAAACGAGGCATAGCGCCGCCCCGGCGAAAATGGCGGCCAGACGGGCGGTGCGGGAGTGAAACCGGAGCGGGGTTGACATGGGATGCTTTCGGAAGGCGTGGATTCCAGGTCTGGGGGGGGCCGGAGCTTCAAGAGAGTCCGCTTGCTGACGCGCGCGGTTCTGACTGACAGAGAAAAAAGGCCCACTTACTCACGGGCGCGGTTTGGTTCGGAGGACCTTCCATCCGAACCGCGCGGGTAACCAAGCGGGCTCTTCCTTCTCTTCCGTCAGAGCCGCGACAGTCATGGAGCGGGTTCTTTGT
>CAITSE010000029.1 GCA_903894975.1 uncultured Lentisphaerota bacterium | reverse complement strand
GCAGGTTGTTGATACACGCGTTCTTCCGGCTCGTCTCACGGGCCTGGAGGAAGCTCGGCACCGCGATCGCGGCCAACAGGCCGATGATCGCCACGACGATCATGATTTCCACGAGGGTGAAGGATTTGCGCAGCATGGTCCGTTCTCCTTGTTTAGTTTTCGTGCGTTCCCATCTACTAGCTAGATGGTTTTTTGAGGATTTTTCCTCGTTACGGTAAACAGGCAAGCACGGGTCATGCCAACTTCCAGAAAGACTCACGCGAACACGACAAAAAGGGACAGGGAAGTTAAAAAAAGAGTCCCCAGTCTCAAAAATATGGAATTTCTCTCAGACCTTTCGCCCGCTGATGAGACATCTAATTTTGCGTTTCTGTCTTTTCCCTGATACACTACCAACCAGACCGTCATGGGGTTGCGCTGGCCTTGCCATCCCTGCGGGTTTAGGCGCTGGCGACGGCTTCGGCAGTCCCCCGCCTCGGCCATCGTTTCCCAACACACACCCCCGACTTTGGAGTAACAGACGAATCATGCGTAGCGGATTACACACTCTGGAACCGTGGATCAAGGAGCGGTCTTCGCTCCTGATTCTGTTCGTCATCATCGCCGCCTTGCTCCTCTTCCCGCTACGGATTCTTAGTCTCGGGTACATGCCCCTGGACGATGCGCTCCGGCATGCCGCTTTTGTCTTTGCCGGCAAGTCCTGGCCGGATATTGTGGTGATGCGTGACGGATTTTCCCTGGACTTTCACCCGGGGTGGCATTGGCTGCTGGGCCTGGTTCAGCGCCTGACTCACGCTGGCGTGGACGGGTTGCTTTTTTTTGAAGTCTTCTTTCTCTGCGCTGGCGTCTGCCTGATTCCCCTTACCGGATTTCGCCGCCCCGAAGCCTGGCTTTTCGGTTTGCTGCTGATGCTAATCTGCGATCCGGAAATGTTCTCCCGTTTCCTGGCGGGACGCCCGTACCTGATCTCCATAGCCTTGATGCTGGTCTGGGCGCTTTATTGGCAGAAGCTTGAAACCGGAAGTGTAATGTCGCGACTGGCTTGGACCGGGCTGTTTATTCTCGGCGTCATGGTGGCGGCCTGGGTGCATGGGAGTTGGTATTTTCTCCTACTGCCCGCGGGTTCCCTGGGTCTCACCCGGCACTGGAGGGCAGCCATCCTCTACAGCATGGCCGCCATCATCGGCATCCTAATCGGCGCCAGCCTCACCGGCCACCCCCTCCAGTTTCTCTGGCAAAGTGTGCACCAGGTTCTGCAGTGTGTAGGAACCGCGGATTCCACGCGGCTGCTGGTCGGAGAAATGTGGCCATGGCGACCCCAGTTGAACCTTCTGTTTCCCGTGGTGGCGCTCTGGTACGCACGCCGATATCTGCCAGCATCCAGACGCGAGGCTGCGCCGCTGGGGAACCCGGTATTCGTACACGCGGCATGCATCAGCCTGGGCGGGATGGTGTTCTTCCGTTTTTGGAGCGACTGGGGTTACCCGGTGCTGCTGGTCTGGGCCGCCCGGGAAATCCAGTGCCACCTTGAAATGCGCCTTCCGGAACGGTGCTGGACGCGCCTCTCGGCCAGCGGCTTTGCCGCGGCCGCATTTTTCCTGATAAGTACCGGCGACGGCGGCGGCCGCTGGTCTAACCGCCTCACCTATGAACGCATCTCGGCGGACAATCCGGAACATGCCGCCTGGCTCCCCCCGCCGGGCGGCATTATCTACAGCGCCGACATGGACGTTTTCTATGAAACGTTCTTCGCCAATCCCACCGCGGGCTGGAAATATGTCCTGGGTTTCGAACCAGGCCTGATGCGCCCGGACGACCTGAAAATCTACCGCCAGATCCAATGGAATTCCTTCGACACCCAAGCCTACAAGCCCTGGGAAGAGAAAATGCGCATGGAAGACCGCCTGGTCATCCGGGCCAGGCCGGGAGCCGCGCCGGACCTTCCCAGCCTGGCCTGGAACTATGTAGCCAAAGACACGTGGATCGGCCGCAAAAAAATACCGCGGCCGCCGCTTGGACCGTAACCCCAGTCTTACCCCGCTAAATTTTCAGACGCCCGCCCAGGCGGCGACCGCTCAGGCGATCCACTTGCGCTTACCCCACGATCCTGTATTTTCCCTTCTTCCACGCCAGTTTCCCGGACTTTTGCAGGCCGGGAACGGCCCTTTTTCTCGCTCACGTCATCTCCGCCGGTAGCACGGGAGTTCCCATGGCCAACGATCGCGGCATCAAGGGCAATTTCGTTTTCCAAATGCAGGGCGTCTCCAAGTTCTTCGGGGAGAAGCCGGTACTGCAAGACTTCCATCTTTCCTTCTACCACGGCGCCAAGATCGGCATCGTCGGCGAGAACGGCGCGGGCAAGTCCACCCTGCTGCGGATCATGGCCGGACTGGACACCGACATCCTGGGCACTGCCCAGCTCATGAAGGGGATGCGCGTCGGCTTCGTCCCACAGGAACCCAAACTGAACCCGGAAAAGAACGTGCGCGGCAACCTGGAGGAGGCCGTGGCCTCCATCCAGGCCCTGATCAACCGCTATGACGAAGTCTGCGGCAAGATGGGCGAAAAACTCTCCGCCGAAGAGATGACCAAGCTCGGCGACGAGATGGACCGGCTCCAGACCGAGATCGACCGCGTCAACGGCTGGGAGATCGACCGCATCCTCGACGTCGCCTCCGACGCCCTGGTCCTGCCACCTGACGACGCCGACGTCTCCATCCTCTCCGGCGGCGAACGCCGACGTGTGGCGCTCTGTAAGGCGCTGCTGGAAAAGCCCGACCTCTTGCTCCTGGACGAACCGACCAATCATCTCGACGCCGAGACCGTCGCCTGGCTCGAACAGCAGCTCCGTGAATACCCCGGCACCGTGATCATCGTCACCCATGACCGCTATTTTCTCGACCACATCACCAAGTGGATTTTGGAAATCGAGAACACTCGCGGCATCCCGTTCGAGGGCAACTATTCATCATGGCTGAAACAGAAATCAGATCTTCTGCGCCTGCGTGAAAAAACCGAGAGCCAACGGCAGAAGACCCTGCAGCGCGAATTGGAATGGATCAACACCAGCCCCGGCGCGCGCCGCAAGCAGCAGCAGGCCCGCGTCGACCGGTATGAGGAACTGGCCGGCCAGCAGTTCGAGATGCGCCAGGACGACTGCACGATCCAGATCCCGCCTGGCCCGCACCTGGGCAACAAAGTGGTCATCGCCAAGGGCGTGAGCAAGGGCTACAACGGCGTGGAACTGATCCGGAACTGCGAGTTCATCCTGCCCCACGGCGGCATCGTCGGCGTGGTCGGCCCCAACGGCAGCGGCAAAACCACCCTCTTCCGCATGATCACCGGCCAGGAAAAACCGGACGCCGGCACCCTGGAGATCGGCGAGACCGTGGTCATGGCCCACGTCGACCAGAACCGCGACACCCTCAACGACGACAAGACGGTCTACGAGGAGATCACCGGCGGCGGCGAGAATGTCGAGCTGGGCGACCGCAAGATGAACAGCCGCGCCTACTGCGCCCGCTTCAATTTCCGCGGGCCGCAGCAGCAGAAGAAGGTCGGCCAGCTCTCCGGCGGCGAACGCAACCGCGTCCACCTCGCCAAACTGCTGAAAAGCGGCGGCAACCTGATCCTGCTGGACGAGCCGACCAACGACCTGGACGTCGCCACCATGCGCGTCCTCGAACAGGCGCTCCTGGACTTCTCCGGCTGCGTCATGGTCATCAGCCATGACCGGTTCTTCCTGGACCGTCTCTGCACCCACCTGCTGATCTTCGAGGGCGACGGCAAGGTCACCTGGTTCGAAGGCAACTTCCAGGACTACGAAGAAAAGATGCTGGCCGCGGACGCCGACCACCTCGTCCACCGCCGCAACAAGTTCAAAAAACTGCACCTGTGACCGGACAAGCCGGACACAACGGCGGCATAGCACCACAAACCCGGTTCCGGCTTGGCCGGGCGAAGAGGAGCATTCCATGAATTACCTCATGCGCGGCGGCGACGGCAAAGCGTACGGCCCGGTGCCGGCGGAAACGGTTCGGGCCTGGTTCCGGGAAGGCCGGGCCAATCTGCAGACGCAGCTTTCTCCCGAAGGCATGGAAACTTGGTGGCCGCTGGGGGAAATCCCGGAGTTCACCGACCTGGCGGCGCCGCCCCCCGCCGGCGCACCGCCGTTTCAGGCCGCGTTTCCGGCGGCCAGCCCGGTCGCGTTCCCGCAGACCTGCGGCCTGGCCACCGCCAGCCTGGTGCTTGGCATCCTCAGTCCCCTGCGTTTCGGCCCGCTCACCGGGATTCCAGCCATCATCTGCGGGCACCAAGCCCGCGGCAAGATCCAGCGCTCCAACGGCGCACTCACCGGCGATGGCATGGCCCTGGCCGGGTTGATCCTCGGATATATCAGCCTGGTTTTCATTATTTTCTACATCGGGCTCATGGCCGCCATTGCAGTGCCAAACTTCGTCCAGGCCCGCAACATCAGCCAGAGGAGCGCCTGCGTCAACAACCTGCGCCTGATCGACGGCGCCAAGGAACAATGGGCGCTGGAAAACAACGCCCGTCCGGAAAGCCTCCCGACGTGGTCCCAGTTGGTTGGTCCGGACAAATATCTGAAAATAACTCCAACCTGCAAGACCGGCGGCGTGTACTCCCTCAACCGCGTGGATACCCCGCCCGCCTGCACCAAACCCGGCCACATGCTGCCGCAATAGTCGCCGGCCAGTTCGCCCTCCTCTTTGCGAAAGGGACGCTCCAAGGTTAAATTGACAAGTTGTTTGGGCCGGCCCCCGGCTCAGGGTGAAGGTGCCACCGGATCCAGGGTGTTTCATGAACTATGTCATTCTGGGAGGTGACGGCAAGCAGTACGGCCCCGTTGCCGCGGAACAGGTGCGGGCCTGGTTCCAGGATGGCCGGGCTGATGCCGACACCCATATTTCCGTGCATGGCCGGAACGCCTGGACGCCGCTTCATGACGTCCCGGAGTTTGCCGATCTTTTCCCGGCTCCGGCTCCGCCTTCCGGAACCGTTTCAGCGCCGGCCGGCGCCGGCGCGGCACCTCCTCCCGATTCGTTCCGCGTGGGCCAAGTGCTGGGCGCAACATGGAAGTTCTACCGGCAGGAATGGTGGCGGCTGGCGGCGCTGGCGCTGCTCCTGACCACCTTTTTCATCCTGCTTTTCCTGCCGCCCGGGCTGAACTTCATCCTGCCCCTGTCTTTGGCCGGGGTGATGGCCGGCGGGTTTTGCGTGGTGGTGCAAAAACGTATGCACGGAAAACCCGTCCGGCTCCGGGATTGGCTGGCGGGGTTTCACAAAAGTCGCCTGATCCAGTTGATGGTGGCCGGGATTTTCACCACGGTGCCGGTCTGTCTCGGGCTGATCCTGTTCGCCCTGCCCTTTTTCCTCTTCGACCTTTTCGGCCTGCTGGGGATTCTAGCCGCGCCCCTGGCACTGGTGCCCTGCCTGTTCCTGAGCGTACTCTGGGTATTTACCATTCCCCTGGTGGCCACTCGCAGACTGGACGCCTGGGACGGCATGCGGATGAGCGCGCGCCTGGTTCACCGCCGGTGGTGGCGGATTTTCGGCTTTCTGCTGCTGCTGGGCGCTCTCGGGCTTTCCGGAATTTTCCTGGCGTTCATCGGGGTTTTATTCACCGCACCCTTTGCCGCCACCGCCCTGCTCCAGGCCTGCGAAACCCTGGCCACCGCCGAATCCGCTCCATGATGGGACGTTATGCGCTACCACATCATTGGATTTGACGGGAACGAATACGGTCCGGTCTCCGCAGAGGAGGTCCGGGAGTGGTTCCATGCCCACCGCCTCATGGCCGACAGTTCCGTGCGACGGGAAAAATCCCTGGATTGGGCAACGCTGAAGGATCTGCCGGAACTGGCCGATCTCACTGAAGATGCGAATTCGCAGCCCGCATTCCGCCGGCGGGAACAGAGCGTACGGCGAACGGCGCTGCTGAGCCTGATCCTGGCCGTGGTCGCCATCTTCCTGCCGGTGCTGGGAACCGGACTGGCCGTGCTGGCCTTTCTGAAGGGACGGCAGGCCTTCCTGATGTTTCCGCCCACTCTCCGGCGACAGACCACCGGGCTCGGCCTGGCCCGGATCGGCATCGTCGTCGCCTGGCTGGCCCTGGTCGTAAACCCCGTCATCAGCGCGATCTTCGCCGTCCACCCGACTCTGATCCGCTGGGAAAATCAAAAAACCGCCACCGCCTGTTACCGAAATCTATTCCAGATCGAGGTGGTCAAAGAACAATATGTGTCGGAAAACCGGCTTAGTCCCGGCAGCACGATCCCGCGCGGCATGCGCTCGCTGATCCCCTATCTGCACCCGGCTCCCATCTGTCCGGCCGCCGGACAATATTCTGCCAACCCCGTAGGCACAGCCCCGGCCTGCTCCATCCACGACTCCCGCCCGACAGCCTTTAAACCTTGACTCCAAACCCCGTGTAACGTCCCACCCCAACCGGAAAGAAATCCATGCAGACCGCAAATTCGCTCCCGCCCGTAGTCCCCGCCAAAACCAATGGCCTGGCCATAACCAGCCTGGTACTCGGTATACTCAGTCCGTTCTGCCTGTTTTTCGTCACCGGCATTCCGGCCGTCATCTGCGGGATCGTCGGCATGAATCAGGTCGCACGGTCCGGCGGCACCCAAAAAGGCCGCGGCCAGGCCCTGGCCGGCGCCATTCTTGGCGGCGTCGGCACTCTGGCCACACCCATGCTTGCCATCCTGGCCGGCATCATGCTCCCCGCCCTGGGCGCGGCCCGGGAAAAAGCCCGCACGGTTCAGTGCATGAGCAATCTCCGCCAGATCGGTGTCGCCTGCATAGTATACGCCAACGAAAACGGCAACCGCCTGCCACCCGACCTCTCCTCCCTGAGCTCCTGCGGCGTGGCCGCCCCGGTCTTGACCTGCACCTCCGACCCCCAAAAGGCGGGCGCCCAACCCGGATATTCCTCTTACCAGTACTTCGGGCGGGGCATGACCCTGTCCGCCGTGAAAAATCCCTCTCTCACAGTCCTCGCCTGCGAACGTGGCGGCAACCACCGCAATGCCGTCAACATTCTCTTCGCCGACAGCCATGTCGAAACCCTCCGCGGCGCCGTCACCCCGCCCCTGATGGAGCAGGCGGATGGAACGATGACGCTCGGCGCCGTCCCCTCCCAAGGCGTCCGCCCCCGGCCCGCCACGCGATGAGCCCGGACTACGCCCAACCCGCCCACGGCAAGTCCCTGCCTATCCTGCTCCTGATCCTGGCCGCCCTGGCCGGAGCCGTCTGCTTTTTCTACCATCACGACCCGGTTCAGTTCAAGTGGTATCCCGGCTGCCCTCTCCATCAGGTCACCGGATTGCACTGCCCCGGATGCGGCGGCACTCGTGCCATGTACGCCCTGCTCCATGGCGATCTGGCCGGCGCCAGCCGTGACAACCTGCTGCTGCTGTTCGCTCTGCCGGCTGGTGCGATCCTGGGCGCCACGACGCTCCTCCGGCACCCGCCATCCCCGCGGGTTTGGGCCTGCCTGGGCGGACTGCTGCTGGCCGCCGCCCTGATCTTCGGCATCCTCCGGAACCTGCCCTTTCCCGCCTTCGAGTTCCTCCGGCCGGAATAAAAAACACCGCCGCACATCGGCAGATTATAACGACGCTTGCAGAATTCTATTCTGACCGCAAAAAGGGTTCAGGGGTCAGGGTTCAGAATGAAGATTCTGCTGAAAAAGTCCGTTTTTAGGAATTTTCATGTGACTTCTGAGCTTGGATACTCTGCGATTTTTGCCCAAAACGAGGGGGTTTCAGCAGAATCAGAATGAACCCGCCTGAACCCTGACCCCTGACCCCTGACCCCTGACCCCTGACCCCTGACCCCTGACCCCTGAACCCGCCTCTTGGGGACTTCTGCAAGAGCCTGTATAGTTTCACCCTGTTTCTCCCCCAACCCCAAGCCCTACCCGGCGGCGGAGTCATCCGGCATGAACATTCTTGTCATCGGCGGCGGTGGCCGTGAGCATACCCTGATCTGGAAATTGCGCCAGAGCCCGCAGGTGGAAAAACTCTATGCCGCGCCCGGCAACCCCGGCATGAAAAACACAACCTGCGTGCCCCTGCTCACACCGGAAGCCATGGCGGAATTCGCCGTCCTCAATCACATTGACCTGACCATGGTCGGCCCTGAAGCTCCCCTCTGCGACGGGATCGTCGACATCTTCCGCGCCCGCAGACTCCGCATTGTCGGCCCCGACCGCGCCGCCGCCCGACTCGAAGGCAGCAAGGCTTTTGGCAAACGCTTCATGCTCGATCACGGCATCCCCACCGCGGCCGGCGAAACCTTTACCGATGCCGCCGCGGCCGAAGCCTATGTCCGGCAACAGGGCGCCCCCATCGTCATCAAGGCCGACGGCCTGGCCGCCGGCAAAGGCGTGATCGTCGCCCAGACGCTCGCCGAAGCGCTGGAAGGCGTCCGCCAATGCTTCGGCGGCGCGTTTGGCGACGCCGGCCGCACCGTAGTCGTCGAAGAATGCCTCACCGGCGAGGAAGCCTCCATCCTCGCCTTAACCGACGGCGAAACCATCCTCCCCCTCGCCTCCTCCCAGGACCACAAGCGGGTCGGTGATGGCGACACCGGCCCTAATACCGGCGGCATGGGCGCCTATTCCCCCGCCCCGGTCGTCACCGAACAATTGTGGGACGCTATCCGCCGCGAAGTGCTCGACCGTTTCCTCGCAGGCTGCCGTCGGGAAAAACTCGATTACCGCGGCATCATCTACGCCGGCATCATGGTCACCCCGACCGGCCCCAAGGTCATCGAATTCAACGTCCGCTTCGGCGATCCTGAGACCCAGGCCGTGCTCATGCGCATGGACAGCGACCTGGCCGAGGCCCTCGCCGCCACCGCCGACCGCCGCCTCAAGGAAATCACCCTGGAATGGTCGCCCGACCCCGCCGTCTGCGTGGTCATGGCCGCCGGCGGCTACCCCGGCGCCTATGCCAAGGGCAAACCTATCACCGGCCTCGCCGAAGCCGAACAGACCGGCGCCACCGTCTTCCACGCCGGCACCTGCCTGGATCTGGAAGGCCGCCTCGTCACCAACGGCGGCCGCGTCCTCGGCGTCACCGCCAAAGGCAAAACCCTGAAGGCCGCGATCACCGCCGCCTACCGCGCCGTGGATTGCATCCACTGGGACGGCGCCTTCTGCCGGCGCGATATTGCGACTAAAGCTTTTTCCCACTTGACATGACTGACAACTATGTATAGATTGTGACAGTCATGACAAAAGACTTCATCCAATCCGTTGTGAATCCCGCCCTGATTACCCTGCGGCTTCAAGCCACGCGCAAGGACGAGGCGATTCGCGAACTTCTCGGCATGCTCACCGCCGCCGGTCTTCTGAAAAATCCGCAGGAAGCCGAACGCGCCGTGTTCGACCGTGAGCGCGCCATGAGCACGGGCATGGAGCACGGGATTGCCATTCCCCACGGCAAGACCAACACCGTGGAGCGCCTGCAAGTAGCCGTGGGAATTAGTCCGGAAGGACTTGATTTCCAGGCGCTTGACGGCAAACCTAGCACCATTTTCTTCCTGGTCATTTCGCCGCTGAGTAGCCCCGGGCCGCACCTTCGCTTCATGGCGGAAATCAGCAAGATCCTGCGCAACGGCATCGTGCGCGACAACCTTCTGGCCGCCCGCACCCCGGAGGAGGCGGTGCAGGCTCTGGTCAACGCCGCCATCTGAGTTCCGCGGCATTCCGCCGCCGGCCCGGGAAGGAGTCCCCGCGCCGGCCGCACCGATGGCAGGCCGGTTCCGTCCACGTCCAGCCCCACCCGTTCCGGCATGATCCGGACTTTTTAGCATGAATCCTTTCTGGCACAATTTTCCGCACTTGCCCACACTCGTTTTCTGCCTCGGCGTGGCCGGGCTGGGCCTGGCCTGGCGCTACACACTCGCCCGCCGCCAGACCGCACGCCGCGGCCTCTCCCGCGGCGGTCGCCGTCTCCCGATCCCGGATATCCTGGCCGAAGTCGACGTCAATTCCGTCTACCACCGCGTAGTCATGCCTGTCATCCGCGAAAACAGCACCGCCGCCGAACTCCGCCGCCTCCTGGCCAACGAGGATGTGC
The DNA here is from genome assembly GCA_903894975.1 of uncultured Lentisphaerota bacterium. Lineage (GTDB taxonomy): Bacteria > Verrucomicrobiota > Lentisphaeria > Oligosphaerales > CAITYL01 > CAITSE01. The sequence goes on along the minus strand of CAITSE010000029.1, from coordinate 4,114 downwards.
TCTTCCCCCTCACCGTCGTCGACGCCGCCGGCAAGCCCGCCGGCATCCTCACCATGGGCGGCATCCGCCCGGTCTATTTCGACGACGCCCAGCACAAGCTTTTCCTGGTCAAAGACATGGCCACGCCGCTGGTGACCTGCGCCCCCCAGGACTCGCTGGCGTCCGTCCTGCGCAAGTTCGAGGAATCCAACTACAGTCGCATCCCCGTGGTTTCCCGCGACCGTGACGGCGACCTCCTCGGCTACATCCAGTACCAGGACATCATGGTCGCCTACGAAACCGAACTTGCCCGCCGCCGCCGCACCTGAAAGAGCCGCAACCATCCTCTCACGGTGGCACGGAGACACGGTGGGGACGGCGGATTTCTCCGCGCCCCCGTGCCTCCGTGAGAAACCGCCCGTCATCCCCGCCACCAAAAGGCCGACGGAGTCCGCAATCCTTTGCGCTCTTGGCGTTCTTTCGCGGCAAAAAACGTCAATGGAGGACGGCGCGACAAAGCTGGTTAAAGGCGTCCCCGACGGATTTGCCGGCGGTGTCGACCACCACCCGGGGCCGCGTCCACGAATGATACTCCCGGCCCTCCACCTCCGGCCAGGTAGGAAGCTTGAGGCCCGGCACCTCCGACTCCCGGGTTTCCACCCGGCGGCGATGCTCGGCCTTGTCCGAACACTGGATCTCAACATTCACAAATCCGGCGCCGCAGGCCCGGGCGACCTCCTCCCACTCCGTTCGCGTCAACTCAATCGGGTTACAGCAGTCGGCGATCACGGAAAGGCCGGCCTTCAGGCTGTCGGCGGCGACCCTGTAGGCGAGCCAGTACCCTTCGCCCTGAACGGAAAAGGCGCACAACTCCCGGAGGGCCTGCTCGATGGTGTCAATCCGCACATAGGCGCAGCCCAACCGCCCGGCCAACCGCCGGGCCAGCGTGGACTTTCCGACCCCTGGCAACCCAGAAAAAATGTAAAGCGTGGGGGAGGCGATTGAATGATTCATCTTTTTTCTTGGCGAACTCTGCGCCTTTGCGAGCGACCCTCGTGAAAGCGAATTTGGTAGCATACCGAGCGCCGCGCGGAAACGCAAGCCTCCGCCATGGCCAGACATACCCCAAGCTTGCATTCCCTCACGGCGGTGGATACGGTACCTTTTTCGCATCAGGGAGTATGCAGAATCCATGAAATCCAAACGCGGAACCGACTGGCTGTCATGGATCTTGCAGGGAATCGCCGGTGCCGTGGTGGGAACCCTCCTCGGGTTTCTCATCATCGCCAGACGCCGGCATGGGTTCTGGCTTGACGCGGGCCTGATCCTCCCGTTTCTCACCGGCGCCGCCTTGATCGGACTCGGCCTCGGATCGCTGGTGGGCTACAAACTTTGGGACGGCGGAACCTGCGTCTTTCCTCTTGACGCGCCGCGAATCACCGGATTTGGTCAAGCCCTGTCGTTTTTGCTCACGAGCGCAGGCATCATTCTCGCCCTCGTTACACTCGGACGGCAATTCCACCTGGTTTAACCCCCCGGAATCGCCAAGTTGCACGCGGCGATCCCGGGGGGGTGGATTACATTCAGGCACAACGACGTCTTAACGGTTCCGGCCCTCAGGAATACCCTTTCCCCATGAGAACGTTTCCACTTGACTCGACCTGGGAATTGTCGTTCACCCACCCGGAAACCGGCACTGCGCACACCATCCCCGCCACCGTGCCCGGCAGCGCGGCGACCGATCTCATGCGCGCCATGATCCTGCCCGACGTCTACACGGGGCCCCACGCCCTGGCGGCGCGACGCTGGGAACGCACGGACTTCACCTATTCCGCCACCTTCACCGCGCCCAAACTCCACCCCGGCGAACGGCTGGAACTGCTCTTCGAAGGCGTCGACACCGCAGCCGCAATCCTGGTCAATGGCAAGCCCGTCGCCACCCTCGCCAACATGTTCATCCCCCATGCCGTCGACATCACCGCCGGACTGGTCAAAAAAGGGCCGAACTCGCTCACGGTGATCATCCGCAACGCCATGGATCATGCCGCGGAACGGGCCCGGGCCTGGGGCATCGCCGCCTTCCAGTTCTCGCACATGGCCTCCACCTTCGAGGCTATGTACGTCCGCAAGGCCCAGCATATGTTCGGCTGGGACATTGCCCCGCGCCTGCTGTTCGGCGGGCTTTGGCGTCCGGTCGCCCTGCGCGTCCGCGCCGCGGCGGAAATTCTGCCGGACCAGTTTTACTTCGCCGTCCACGCCGTCGACCGCGACCAGCGGCGTGCCGAAATTAATCTCACCTACGGCCTGGCCTTCGCCCCGGACGCGGACTGGAACGCCTACGAACTCCGCATCGAGGGACACTGCGGCGACAGCACGTTCCACCGGCAGTTCCCGGTGCATTTCACCCACGCCAACACCCGGTTCACCATCGAGAACGCCCACCTCTGGTGGCCGGCGGGCTACGGCCCCGCGGACCTTTATGACGTCTCGCTCACCCTGCTCTACCAAGGGACGCCGGTGGACGAATACCAGACCCGCGTCGGCCTGCGCACCGTCGCGCTCGACCTGCACACCGACGCCGCCAACCCCGTCAACCACCGCTTCGCCTTTTCCGTCAACGGCGTGCCGGTCTGCGTCCGCGGCAGCAACTGGGTGCCGGCCGACGCGCTCCACGCCTGCGACGCGGAACGGATCCCGGCGATCTTGAAACTCTTCACCGACAGCCACTGCAACATCGTCCGCTGCTGGGGCGGAAACGTCTACGAGGACCATCCGTTCTTTGAGTACTGCGACGAACACGGCCTCCTGGTCTGGCAGGACTTCATGTTCGGCTGCGCCCGGTACCCGGTTCACCCCGAGTTCCTCGCACAGGTCCGGCAGGAGGCCGAAGGCATCATCCGCCGCCTGCGCAACCATCCCTCCCTGCTGCTCTGGGCTGGGGACAATGAGATCGACGCCACCTTCTCCTGGAACAATCCCGGGAACACCCCTCCCTCCATGAACCCCGTCTCCCGCGGCGTCCTCAAGGAAGCCGTGGCCTTCCATGATCCCTTCCGCCCCTACCTGCCCAGCTCGCCCTTCATCCCCGACGACCTGCATTTCGCCGGCCAGGAACACGGCACCCCGGAACAGCATCTCTGGGGACCGCGCGGCTATTACAAGGCCGATTTCTACGCCAAAAACACCGCGGTCTTCGCCAGCGAGATCGGCTACCACGGCATGCCGGCCCGAACCAGCCTCGAACGTTTCCTGAGCCCGGGCAAGGTCTGGGGCCACTTCAACAACGACGAATGGATCCTGCACGCAGCCGAATTCACCGGCCGCGAGAACGGCCCCATGGGGAAACGCAACTTCCTCATGCTCAACCAGGTGAAACAACTCTTCGGCGAATCGGTGGACGCCGGCAACTGCGACGCCTTCATCCTGGCCTCCCAAATCACCCAGGCCGAAGCCAAGAAATATTTCATCGAAATGTTCCGCTCCGGCAAGCCCCGCCGCACCGGCATCATCTGGTGGAACATGATCGACGGCTGGCCGCAGTTCTCCGACGCCGTGGTGGACTATTACTTCGAGAAAAAACTCGCCTGGGACTGGATCCGTCGCGCCCAGCAACCGGTCTGCCTCATGTTCCGGGAACCGGTGAACGGCATCCTCGAACTCGTCGCCGTCAACGACACGCTGGAGGCGGCGGAAGGCTCCTTCCGCGTCCGCCGCGTCGATGCCGCGGACCCAGTCGCCGCCGGCACGTTCACGGTCGCGGCCAACGGCATCGCCGCCGTGGCGCGCCTGCCGGATGACGGCCGCCCGGCCCTGTTCATCATCGAGTGGGAATCCGCCGGAGGCAAGGCCTGGAACCACTACTGCGCCGGGCCTGCCCCGCTGGACTTTCCCACCTTCCGTCAGTGGCTCGCCGTCCTGCCAACCGTCTGACGTTCAAAACAGACGCCATTCCCCTTTGTGATCTTTGTGTTCTCTGTGGCAGAAATGCCTTTTGTGGATTTGTATTTTCCCAAATGTGATATCATAGTGATAACGGATTGATACAATCCGGAGGATCCCATGTCATGACCAAAGAAATCTCAGTCAAAGTCACCAGCGGCTGGTCCATGCTCGGACTGGCCATCACGCTCTGGCT